>NZ_JBFAQZ010000007.1:0-429172 GCF_040673975.1 Actinosynnema sp. NPDC050801
GGTTCCACCACGGCCCCCACGACAGCGCGCCGTGCCCGTGCGGGTCGACGACCTCCTGGTAGCCGTTCCGGACCGGGTCCGGTCCCGCCCGCGGGGCAGCGGCAGGCCGATACCTACCTGCCGAGGTGGCCGCGTCCCAGCTTGAGCAGGATCATGGCCAGGTCGCGGCCGTCGGGGCCGAGCTCCTTGTAGCGGTTGATCACGTCGATCTCCCGGTTGTGCACGATCCGCGTGCCGCCGGCGGCCATCCGCGCCGCGCCGATGATCTTGGAGACCTCGATCCGCCGCTTGACCAGCCGCAGCAGCTCGGCGTCCAGGTGGTCGATCTCCTGGCGCAACGCGTCGATGTCCGGGGCGGTTTCGGTGCTGTTCATGGTGACGACCTCTCGACTCTGGTTGGAGTCCCAGCCCTGGCAGCAACGAAGCCCCGGGGGTCCGAGGACTCCGGGGCTTCGTGGTGGCTTGTCGGCGCTAGCGGTCCACGGGAGCCGGAGTCCGGTTCCCGTAGAAAAACTCGAAGTGGGCCATGCGCACACCCACATCATGCCACAGCCGAGGACTGTCGGTGCCACCCGGTAACGTGGACGGACGATGAGCGCCTTGTTCGACTTGCCTGCAAGTCCCCCTGCCTCCAGGTCCGCCCATTCACCCACCGGGCGGCTGCTCGATGACCTCAACCCGTCCCAGCGCCGGGCCGTCGAGCACGCGGGCGCCCCGCTGCTGGTCGTCGCGGGCGCGGGCTCGGGCAAGACGCGCGTGCTCACCCGCCGGATCGCCTACCTGCTCGCCGCGCGCGACGTCCACCCCGGCGAGATCATGGCGATCACCTTCACCAACAAGGCCGCCGCCGAGATGAAGGAGCGCGTGGCCGACCTGGTCGGCGCACGGGCCCGCTCGATGTGGGTGTCCACGTTCCACTCGATGTGCGTGCGGGTGATGCGCCGCGAGGCCAAGACCCTCGGCATGTCGTCGAACTTCTCCATCTACGACTCCGACGACACCCGCCGGCTGATCACGCTGGTGGCGCGCGACCTCGACCTGGACCCCAAGCGCTACCCGGCGCGCACGCTGGCGATCCACATCTCGAACCTGAAGAACGAGCTGGTCGACGCCGCCACGGCCAAGGAGCGCGCGACCAACGACCTGGAGCGCCGCGTCGCCGAGGTGTACGAGAGCTACCAGCGCAGGCTCGGCGAGTCGAACTCGCTGGACTTCGACGACCTGATCATGCGGACCGTCGAGCTGCTGCAGAACCACCCGGACGTGGCCGAGCACTACCACCGCCGGTTCCGGCACGTGCTGGTGGACGAGTACCAGGACACCAACCACGCCCAGTACACGCTGGTCCGCGAGCTGATCGGCACCGGCGCCGACGGCGTGCCGCCGGGTGAGCTGTGCGTGGTGGGCGACGCCGACCAGTCGATCTACGCCTTCCGCGGCGCGACGATCCGCAACATCGTGGAGTTCGAGCGCGACTACCCGCAGGCCACCACGATCCTGCTGGAGCAGAACTACCGGTCCACGCAGACGATCCTGAGCGCCGCCAACGCGGTCATCTCGCGCAACCCCGACCGCCGGGACAAGCGCCTGTGGAGCGACCTGGGCGACGGCGAGAAGATCGTCGGCTACGTCGCGGACAACGAGCACGACGAGGCGCAGTTCGTCGCCAACGAGATCGACCGGCTGGTCGACGGCGGTGAGGCGAACAACGGCGAGATCGCGGTGTTCTACCGGACCAACAACCAGTCGCGCGTGTTCGAGGAGATCTTCATCCGCCTCGGCCTGCCCTACCGGGTCGTCGGCGGCGTCCGGTTCTACGAGCGGCGCGAGGTGCGCGACGCGCTCGCGTACCTGCGGGCGCTGTCCAACCCGGACGACACGGTGTCGTTGCGGCGCATCCTCAACGTGCCCAAGCGCGGCATCGGCGACCGCGCCGAGGCGTGCGTGTCGATGTACGCCGAGCGCGAGCGGGTGGGCTTCGCGGCGGCGCTGCGCGACGCGGTCACCGGCAAGGTGCCGCTGCTCAACCCGCGTTCCCGCAACGCGATCGCCGGGTTCGTCGAGATGATGGACGAGCTCGGCGAGCTGGTCGAGCGCGGCGACGACGTGGCCGACATCCTGGAGGCGGTGCTGGAGAAGACCGCCTACCGGGCCGAGCTGGAGGCCAGCGAGGACCCGCAGGACCACACCAGGGTGGAGAACCTGAACGAGTTGGTCACGGTGGCCCGCGAGTTCACCGACCTGAATGTCCCGCCGCCGGACGAGGCGGAGGCGCCCGACCCCGTCGACGTGCCCGCGGAAGGGTCGCTGGCCGCGTTCCTGGAGCGGGTGTCGCTGGTGGCGGACGCCGACTCGGTGCCGGACGCGGAGTCCGACGGCGTGGTCACGCTGATGACGCTGCACACCGCCAAGGGCCTGGAGTACCCCGTGGTGTTCTGCACGGGCTGGGAGGACGGCGTCTTCCCGCACATGCGGGCGCTCGGCGACCCGACGGAGCTGGCCGAGGAACGGCGCCTGGCGTACGTGGGCATCACGCGGGCCCGCAAGCGGCTGTACCTGTCGCGGGCGCTGGTGCGCTCGGCGTGGGGCCAGCCGTCGGCGAACCCGGCGTCGCGGTTCCTGGACGAGATCCCGGCCGACCTGGTCGACTGGCGGCGGGTGGAGCCGAGGCGCTCCGCGCCGTCCGCGCCGACGTCGTGGAGCCGCGGGTCCGGCCCGTCGCGCCCGGCGCCGACGAACGCGGGCTGGAAGGACACGCCTGCGGTGAAGCTGGACGTGGGCGACCGGGTGAGCCACGACAAGTACGGTCTCGGCCGCGTGGTGGCCGTGGACGGCTCGGGGCCCCGTGCGACGGCCACGATCGACTTCGGCGGCGCGGGGACCGTGCGGCTGATGCTCATCGGGGGCGTGCCCCTCGTGAAGCTCTGAGGCCCGCTCAGCCGTAGTCCGCCGTTCTGCGCGAGTAGCCGCGGCTCACACCTGCCCTCGATCGGGACTCACCTGATCGAGGGCAGATTCCTGTGCAACCCGAATCGCGCCCGTGCGTCTTTAGGGGTGTCACAAGCGGGATGGCCGGGTCATTCGGGGTGAACCGGCAGAGGGAGCCGCTTGGCGGCAACGGGGGAAGTGCAGTGGGGCGGGAGCCGCGTCGGGGCGGTGACCGCAGTGGGGAGCACCTTCGGGGGAAGGTTCGCACAGTGGAAGGGCCGGGCTGCTCAGGCAGCCCGGCCCTTCGCGTTCCGAGTGGGTGCGGCCGTGCGAGTGCGCTCGGCGTGGCGAGTGCGCTCGGCGTGGCGAGTGCGCTCGGCGTGAGCCGGCGGCTCAGACGCTGATGCCCTTGGAGTTCAACCAGGTCAGCGGGTTGATCTTCTTGCCGTCCGCGTTCCAGACCTCGAAGTGCAGGTGCGGACCGGTGGAGAAGCCGCGGTTGCCCATGCGCGCGATCTGCTCGCCCGCCAGGACCCGCTGGCCCTTGCGCACCGAGTAGGTGTCGACGTGGCCGTAGACGGTCACGGAGCCGTCGGGGTGCTCGACCTTGACCCACAGGCCAAAACCACTTGCCGGACCGGCCTCGATCACGACACCATCCGCGGCGGACAGGATCGGCGTGCCGATGGGGCCCGCGATGTCGATGCCGTAGTGCATCTCGCCCCAGCGGCCGCCGAACCCGGACGTGAAGTCGCCGGCGGCGGGGCGGGCGAACTTCGGCCGCTTCTGCTCGGCCTCTTCGGCCTCGCGGGTCTCGGTGATCTGCTGGCTCTTGACGAGCTTCTGCGCCTCGGCCGCCGGGTCGACCGTCTTCGCGACGGGCAGGACCTGCGGGGACGCGGGGCCGGAGCCGCCGACGCCGAACGCGGCGGCACCTTCGGCGGCGTTCGCCAGCGGTGCGACCTCGTCGGAGGAGGCCGGCGAGTCGGAGCCGAGCGCGTGGAGCGTCTGCCCGGCGCCGGCGGCGGCGAACGCGCCGACGGCGACGGCGGCGACCACGATCCGTCCGCGCAGCGCCGAGGGCGGGGGCGGAAGCCGGTGCGTGCTCACCGCGCGGCTCGAAGCGCGTTCTACCGCTTCTTCGAGTACCGCAGAGCTCGTATGGCCGCCGGGGGAGCGGTGTTGAGACAAAACCTGGCCTTCCGTCTTCGGGGAGTCCGGTCGGACTACCGGGCGGGGGATCCCGGTTGAGCCGGTCGGGGTACCGACTCGTCGTCCTGCTTGTGACCAGACCGTGACAACGGACCGGGGGAAGATAACGGCGCGGAGCCCTTAAGGGCAATCCCCGATGACGATGTCTACCGTTTAGCGGTCAGTGGGACATCCGCGTGTGTGACCGGTGACTGTGCGTCATGTTCCTGATCGCTAAACCCCGCACGTGCAGGCACGATGGGGTGATCCTCGTTGTCGTCCGAACGCGTGATGGCGGTCACAACGAGGTGAAGAGTGCGGGTATCAACCGATAGCGAAAGGTGACCTGAATCACGTATCCGGTGCTCCTCTACGAGCAACGCCGGATGCTCCAACCGGGCGTTCCGCTGCGGCACGATCACCTGGTCCATCTCGCTCCACACCACCACGAACCTGGTGCGGCAGGGGCGGGACGGTTCGGCCAATTCGGACAACAGGTCGGACCCGGGCCTCAACTGCCTGGTCAACGAGGTCGGCAGCAGGTAGGCGGCCAACGTGCCGCGGTGCGGGGTGCCGAGGGTGACCAGCGTGCGCACCCGCGCGTCGCCGTCGAGGCGTTGCACGTAATAACGCGCGATCAGGCCCCCGAGGGAGTGGCCGACGACGTGCACCCGGTCGGACCCGGTCTGCTCGCAGATCCGCTCGACGTGCTCCCCGAGCAGTTCCGCCGACCGCCGGACGTCCCCCGTCAACGCGGTCAGCACGCTGTAGTTCACGGCGTGCACCACTCCGAAGCCGCGCCTCCGCAGTGCCCCCGACAGCACCGCGAAGGCGGAGCGGTTGTCCCCGATGCCGTGCACCAGCACGATCGGGGTGCCCGCCGCCTCCATGGCCGAAACCACGAGGCCCCGCCGGCGGGGCGACAGGCGGTCGGTGCGGTAGGCGCGGAAGTGCCCGTCGGGCTTCACCCGTTCTTCCAGCACGCCCCACGGGTAGAGGACGGTGCGGGCGGCCAGCCAGGCGGCCTCGACGGCGACGCCGCGGACCCCACCGGGGGAAGCGACGGCGCGGAGCACGCCACCCGCCAGCCCGAGGGCTTCACCCGCCACCCCGAGCCCCGCGTCCACGCCGGCTCCGACCCGGTCCGCCCAGGTCTCCACGAGCCGCCGCGCCGCGTCACTCATAGGGCTGAACGTAGGTGATGCCCCCACCAAATAGGAGTACCCCGCGTCCGATGTCCACAACCCCTGGCGGCCCGCGCCCGGCCGACCGCCGCCCCCCGCTCCGTTTTGCTAGCGTCCGAGCGGTGATCCGAACCGCTGAACCGGTCTCGCCGACCCCCACGAGACTCCGGGCGGCGGTGGGGGTGGCCGCGGCGGGCGCGTTGCTCACCGCGGTGGCCCCGGCTGTCGGGGTGGTCGACGGCTCCGCGCCGCCCGCGTTCACGGCTTGGCCGTTGCTGGCGCTGCTCGCGCTGCTGCCCGCGGCCCTGGCCGGGTTCTTCCTGGCCCGGGGCCAGGAGCTCACCGCCGCGGCGGCCCTCATCGCGCCGGCCGTGTTCGCCGTCGGCCGCCTGCTCAACGACCTGCAACTGCTCGTCGACCCCGTCGACGCCTCGCGTCCCGAGCTCTTCCGGCCGGCGACCCTCGACGCGCCCACCCCCACCGCGGGCGGGTGGCTGCTGCTGGCCGGGCACGTGCTGCTGATCGCCGCGGGCGCGCTGGCCACGCTCGGCGCGGAGCCGGACGTCCGCAGCGAGCGGGCGAGCTTCGTCCTGCCCGCGACGGCGGGCATCGTCGCGGGCATCGGCCTGTTCACCGCGCCGTTCGGCTCGACCGACGCGCTGATCCCGGCCCGGGGCCCGTTCGAGTCGCCGACGCTGCCGATGCTGGGCGGCCTCGTCCTCACCCTGGCCGCGCCCGCCCTGGCCGTGCTCGCGGCCAGCGCCACCACCGACGAGGCGCGCAAGGGCGGCCTGCTCGGCCTCGCCGCCGTCCTCTTCTCCTTCGCGCTGCCGCCGGTCGTCACGGCCCTCGTGGTCGACGGCGTCGACCTGGCGGTCGGGCCGTTCCTGGTCCTCGCCGCCGCCGTCGCGCTGGCCTGGCCGCGGCGGGTCGGCAAGGACGTCGCGGAGCACGACCTCGAACTGCCCGGCCAACGCCGCCTGCACGTCATCGCTGCCGCGCTGGGCCTGGTCGCCGCCGCCGCGGCGGCCATCGGCGCGTCCACCGACCAGCTGGTGCTGCCGGCGGGCTTCCCGGCGCCCACGGCCTACGCCGCCCGGCTGCTGTGGCCTGCCGCGATCGCCACCGCCGTCCTCGCCGCCGCGCTGTTGGCCAAGGCCGCCGCCCGGCCCGCCTTCACCGTGGTCACGGCGACCATGCCGCTGGCGGCGGCCGGCGCGCTCGACGCCGTCTTCGCCGCCACCCAGGTCAACGCCATCCAGCCGGGACCGGGCGTGTGGTTCACCGCGGGTTCGGTCGCCGCCGCGGCGGCCGCCGCCGTCACCGCCGCGCTGGCCGGCGCGGTCGAGCGGGACGAGGTGGGCGTGACCGCGGCCGAACCGCCGTTGCCGCTGGTCGCCGTCACGCTGATCGCCGCGCTGCTCGCGGTCGGCGCGTTCGCCCTGCCCGTGCTGCGGGCACCGGACCTCGTGCCGATCGGCGCGTTCGGCCTGCGCGTCGGCTCGTCGGGTCTGCTGGTGGCCCTGGTCGCCGTCGTGGCCGCCGCCGCGGTGGCGCTCAAGGCCAGGCCGGGCCGGGGTGCGGCGCTGCTGCTGGGTGCGGCCGTCGTCACGGGCGTCCGCGCGCTGGAGTACCCGCTCACCGCGGCGCGTGCCGCCGAGGCCGCACCCGGTCCCGGGTTGTGGCTCGCCACGGCGGCCACCGTCGCCTTCCTCATCGCGGGCGCGCTGCGCACGTCGCGCTGAGCTGCGCACTCCGCGCTGAACCGGTCGTGCGGTCACCGCGCCCCGCCGGGTGTGGTGATCGACCTCACCACCTCTATGACGGACTTCACGGGCGTGGGGTGCGGCGGAGTCCGGGCAGGTCGATAGTGTCTTGCGAAGCCGCGTCGAGCCGGTCCCGCCACGGCTGTGCCGGCGTTCCAGGTGATGCCTGGTACGTGTGGGCAACCAGGCTCCGGCCTGGAGCGCCGGACCCCAGAGGACCGCACGAGATGACGCGGTGTCCGACACCGACGTCGCAGGAGACCCGAGTGGACCTGTACGAGTACCAGGCGAAGGATCTCTTCGCCGCCCACGACGTCCCGGTACTTCCGGGCGACGTGGCGACCACCCCCGCCGAGGCCAAGGCCATCGCCGAGCGCTTCGGGCAGACCGTCGTGGTCAAGGCCCAGGTCAAGACCGGCGGCCGGGGCAAGGCGGGTGGCGTCAAGCTCGCCGAGACCCCGGACGAGACCCAGGTCAAGGCCGAGGCGATCCTCGGCCTGGACATCAAGGGGCACATCGTCCACCGCGTTCTGGTGACGCCCGCGTCCGACATCGCCGAGGAGTACTACTTCTCCTTCCTCCTCGACCGCGCCAACCGCACCTTCCTGGCCATGGCCAGCATCGAGGGCGGCATGGACATCGAAGAGGTCGCCGCGACCAAGCCCGAGGCCCTGGCCAAGGTGCCGGTGGACGCGATCACCGGTGTCGACCGCGCGAAGGCCGACGAGATCGTGGCCGCCGCGAAGTTCCCGGCCGAGGTGGCCGACCAGGTCGCCGACGTCATCGTGAAGCTCTGGGAGACCTTCGTCTCCGAGGACGCCACGCTGGTCGAGGTCAACCCGCTGGTCCGCGACCCCGAGGGCAAGATCGTCGCGCTCGACGGCAAGGTCACCCTCGACGAGAACGCCTCCTTCCGCCACCCGGGCCACGAGGCGCTGGTGGACAAGCAGGCGGAGGACCCGCTGGAGGCCAAGGCCAAGGCGAAGGGCCTCAACTACGTCAAGCTGGACGGCCAGGTCGGCATCATCGGCAACGGCGCCGGCCTCGTGATGTCCACCCTCGACGTGGTGGCGTACGCGGGTGAGAAGCACAAGGGCGTCAAGCCCGCGAACTTCCTCGACATCGGCGGCGGCGCGTCGGCCGAGGTCATGGCCAACGGCCTGGACATCATCCTGCACGACCCCGACGTGCGTTCGGTCTTCGTGAACGTGTTCGGCGGCATCACCGCGTGCGACGCGGTGGCCAACGGCATCGTGGCCGCGCTGGGCATCCTGGGCGACGAGGCCTCCAAGCCGCTCGTGGTCCGCCTCGACGGCAACAACGTGGAGGAGGGCAGGCGGATCCTCGCCGAGGCCAACCACCCGCTGGTCACCGTGGTGGACACTATGGACAACGCGGCCGACAAGGCCGCCGAGCTCGCGGCTGCGGGGGTCTGACGATGGCTATCTTCATCACCAAGGACAGCAAGGTCATCGTCCAGGGCATGACCGGCGCCGAGGGCACCAAGCACACCAAGCGGATGCTGGCCTCGGGCACGAACATCGTCGGCGGCGTGAACCCGCGCAAGGCCGGCGAGAAGGTCGACTTCGACGGCAACGTGCTGCCGGTGTTCGGCACCGTGGCCGAGGCCATGGAGGCCACCGGCGCCGACGTGACCGTGATCTTCGTGCCGCCGGCGTTCGCCAAGGCGGCCGTGATCGAGGCGATCGACGCGGGCATCTGCCTGGCCGTCGTGATCACCGAGGGCATCCCGGTGCACGACACCGCCGCGTTCTGGGCGCACGCCGTCGCGACCGGCAACAAGACCCGGATCATCGGCCCGAACTGCCCCGGTCTGATCAGCCCCGGGCAGTCCAACGCGGGCATCATCCCGGCCAACATCTCCGGCGCGGGCAAGATCGGTCTGGTGTCGAAGTCCGGCACGCTGACCTACCAGATGATGTACGAGCTGCGTGACTTCGGCTTCTCCACCGCCATCGGCATCGGCGGCGACCCGATCATCGGCACCACCCACATCGACGCGCTGGCGGCCTTCGAGGCCGACCCGGAGACCGCGGCGATCGTGATGATCGGCGAGATCGGCGGCGACGCCGAGGAGCGGGCCGCGGCCTACATCAAGGACAACGTCACCAAGCCGGTCGTCGGCTACGTGGCGGGCTTCACCGCGCCCGAGGGCAAGACGATGGGCCACGCGGGCGCGATCGTGTCCGGCTCGGCCGGCACCGCGCAGGCGAAGAAGGAGGCCCTGGAGGCCGCCGGCGTCAAGGTCGGCAAGACGCCGAGCGAGACCGCCGAGCTGATGCGGGACATCATGCAGTCCATCGGCTGACACTCGTCCGTTCGTGTCACGCACTGAGGGTCACCTCCTCCGGGAGGTGGCCCTCGGTGCGTTCGCGGACGAGTCAATGCGCACATTGGGGGGAACCGGGGGAGTCCGGTCGTCGTCGGAGAGTGTGCATCGGCTAGCGTTCTGTCGACCCGAAATCAGTTCCGAAGGTGGAGGAGACCGCATCATGTCCCAGCCGTACGGCGCCCCTCAGCAGCAGCCGGGACCGGCGCAGCCGGCGGTGGGTGTGAACCTGAACCTCATCCTTCCGCTGGTCGCCGCCGGTCTGGCGCTGATCGCGTTCCTGCTCGCGTTCGCCGACGACGTGCCGTCGTCGGAGTACCTGTACGCGGCGGGCATCCTCGCCGGCCTGTCGGTGCTGCCGAAGGCGCCCAAGGGCCTGCTGTACGCGGCGGTCCCCTTCGCGCTGATCCCGACCCTCGGGCTGCTCCAGGGCCTGATCACCACCGAGGCCGACGTCCAGGGCATGCAGATCGTGCTCTTGATCGTGTCGCTGCTGCTCACGGCGGCCGTGGTGATGAGCCTGCTGCTGGAGACCGGCATCGTGAAGCTCCAGCCGAAGGCCGCGAACGTCTACGGCCAGCCCGGTGGCTGGAACCCGCCCTCCGGCGCGTTCCCGCAGCAGGGCCAGCAGCCGCAGCAGTTCGGCCCGCCGTCCGGCCAGTTCGGCCAGCAGGCGCCGCCGCCGCAGGGTCAGCCGCAGGGCCAGCAACCGGGTCAGCCGCAGCCGACGTCCTACATGCCGCAGCCGGGCCAGTTCGGCCAGCCCGGCCAGCAGCCCGGCCAGGGCACCCCGCCCGGCGGGTTCGGCGGCCCGCAGCAGGGCTGAGCACGTCGTGGGAGGGGTGGCGCCGGAGCTCCGGCGCCACCCCTCTTCGCATGTCCGGCGAGCCTCGACCGAACGGCTCACCGCTACTGGGACAGTGGGAGGATGTCGGTGCAGCAAACGACCGCGCACGGCGTCGTGACGGACTCCGTCCGCCCGCCCGAGTTCTCCCGCGCCGAACGGTTGCGGGTGCTCACGATGACCGCCGCCGGGTCGGTGGTCATCGGCTACGCGGGTGTCGCCGCACTCCTCGCGCTGGTCTCCTCGACGGCCGCGCACGCGTCCTTCTCCACCACCGGTGTGCTCACGGCGGCCGCGCCGGGCTGGCTGGTCGCGCACCACGTGCCGCTGCGCTTCGACGGTGGGCAGCTCGGCCTGCTGCCCCTGCTGCCGACGGCGCTGGTGATGCTGCTGGTGTACCGGGCGGCGGCGGGCGCGGCGGACCGGTTGGGGCTGTTCGAGCCGTTGCAGGCGCGGTCGGTGGTGTTCGGCATCGCCGGGGCGCACGCCGTGGTCGGCAGCGTGATCGCGTTCCTGATGGGTGACGAGGGCCCGGTCCGCGCCACGCCCGCGGTGGCGTTCTTCGGGTGCGCGGCGGTGTCCGGGGTGGCGGCGGTCGCCGGTGTCGCCCAGCGCTGCGGCCTGGTGGAGGTCGTGTTCGAGCGCATCGACCCGGTGGCGCGGCGCGGGTTGCGCGCGGGCGCGTCGGCGTTGTTCGCGCTGGTGGCGGCGGGCGCGCTGGTGCTGGTGCTCGGGCTGGTCTTCTCCTGGTCGACCACCGCGCAGCTGTTCGACCGCAGCGGCGGGACCGTCGGCACCGGCCTGGGCCTCTGGCTGCTGTGCCTGGCGTACCTGCCGAACGCGGTGGTGGGCGCGCTGTCGTACGTGGCGGGTGCGGGGTTCTCGATCGGCGAGGTGGTGGTCGGCCCGCTGGAGTTCACCGGCGGCCCGGTGCCCGCCGTGCCGCTGCTGGCCGCGCTGCCCGAGGAGCACGCGGACTACCTGCCGCTGGTCCTGGTGCTGCCGGGGGTGATCGGGGTGCTGGTCGGGCTGTCGTTGCGCGACGCCGCCGGGACGCCCCGGTCCCGGGTGCGCGCGGTGCTGGTGGCGGCGGTGACCGCGGGTGTGGGCGCGCTGGTGCTGGCGGCGGTCGCCGGTGGCGCGCTGGGCGGTGGGGTGTTCAACCCCGTCACCATCCCGGCCGGGCTGCTGGCCGTGCTCACGTTCGGGTGGGTGACCGTGCCGGGCGCGATCGTGGCCTGGTTCGCCGGACCCCGGCCGCCGCGCGTGGTGGATCCCGAGCCCGTCGCCGTCGCCGAGGAGTCCGAAGCGGACGACTACGACGACTACGAGGACGAGGACGAGGCCGCGGAGGAGTTCGAAGAGGACGAGTTCGAAGAGGAAGAGCCCGAAGACGAGTTCGAGGAAGAAGAGGAAGACGACGAGGAGTTCGACCACGACCTCGACGAGTACGACGACCTCGACGAGGAGCTGGCCGAGGAGGACGGCGAAGTCGGGGAGGGCGGGGAGGACGAGGGGCCGGAGCCGGACGACGGTGCCGACGACGACAGCGGCGACGAAGACAGCGACCGCGACGGCGACGGCCCGGAGGACCTGGCCGACAAGCCCCGGTAGGCAACGCCTAGGCTGCTCTTGAGCTGCTGTGACAGTCCCCAGCAAGGAGAGCACGCTGAGCGCCGCGACCACACTCCGGCTTCCCGTCCCCGCCAGGGTCGTCGTCCTCGTCTCCGGTTCCGGCACCCTGTTGCAGGCGTTGCTGGACGCGGCGGCCGACCCCGGATACCCGGTCGAAGTGGTTGCCGTCGGCGCCGATCGCGACGGCATCGAGGGCTTGGGCCGCGCCGAGCGCGCCGGTGTCCCCGGCTTCGTGGTCAAGCTGCGCGACCACGCCGACCGCGACGCGTGGGACGGCGCGCTGGCCGACGCGGTCGAGGCGCACGAGCCCGACCTGGTGGTCTCCGCCGGGTTCATGAAGATCCTCGGACCCGCCTTCCTGGCCCGCTTCGGCGGCCGGATGGTCAACACCCACCCCGCGCTGCTGCCCGCCTTCCCCGGCGCGCACGGCGTCCGCGACGCCGTCGACTACGGCGTGAAGGTGACCGGCGCGACCGTGCACCTGGTGGACGGCGGTGTGGACACCGGGCCGATCCTGGCCCAGGAGGCGGTCGTCGTCGCCGATGACGACGACGTCGAAAGCCTGCACGAGCGCATCAAGGTGGTGGAGCGGCGGCTGCTGGTCGACGTGGTCGCCCGCCTGGCCCGCGAGGGCTGCACCGTGAACGGACGAAAGGTGAGCATTCCGTGACCACTCCTGCCGAGAGGCGACCGGTTCGCCGGGCCCTGATCGGGGTTTCCGACAAGTCGGGGCTGCTGGAACTGGCCACCGGCCTGCACGCGGCCGGAGTCGAGATCGTCTCCACCGGCGGCACGGCGCGCGCGCTGGCCGACGCGGGCGTGCCGGTCACGCCGGTCGAGCAGGTCACCGGGTTCCCGGAGGCGTTGGACGGCCGGGTGAAGACGCTGCACCCCGGCGTGCACGCGGGCCTGCTCGCCGACACCAGGCGCCCGGAGCACGTGGCGAAGCTGGGCGAGCTGGGCATCGAGCCGTTCGACCTGCTCGTGGTGAACCTCTACCCGTTCACGCAGACGGTCGCCTCGGGCGCGTCGGCGGACGAGTGCGTGGAGCAGATCGACATCGGCGGGCCGGCCATGGTGCGGGCGTCGGCGAAGAACCACGCGAGCGTGGCCGTCGTCGTGGAACCCTCGCGGTACTCGTGGGTCCTGGAGCAGGTGACGGCCGGCGGGTTCACGTTGGCCGACCGGCAGCGGCTGGCCGTGGACGCGTTCCGGCACACCGCGTCCTACGACGTGGCCGTGGCGTCGTGGCTGGGCAGCACGGTGGCCGCCGACGACGAGGGTTCCGGCTTCCCCGGCTGGGTCGGCGCGACGTGGGACCGCAAGCAGGTGCTGCGCTACGGCGAGAACCCGCACCAGCGGGCCGCGCTGTACACGCAGGGCGACGGGCGTTCCGGGCTGGCGACGGCGGAGCAGTTGCACGGCAAGGAGATGTCCTACAACAACTTCGTCGACGCGGACGCCGCGTGGCGGGCGGCGTGGGACCACGAGCTGCCGTGCGTGGCGATCATCAAGCACGCCAACCCGTGCGGCATCGCGGTGTCCCGTGTGGACGGTCCGGGTGCGATCGCCGAGGCGCACCGCAACGCGCACGCGTGCGACCCGGTGAGCGCGTTCGGCGGCGTGATCGCGGTGAACCGCGAGGTGACCGTGGAGCTGGCCGAGCAGGTGGCGGAGATCTTCACCGAGGTGATCACCGCGCCCTCGTACGCCGACGGCGCGGTGGACGTGCTGACGCGGAAGAAGAACATCCGCATCCTGGTCGCGCCCGAGCCGGTGCGCGGTGGCGTGGAGATGCGCGCCGTGTCCGGTGGGCTGTTGGTGCAGACGGCGGACACGATCGAGGCCGAGGGCGACGACCCGGCCAAGTGGACGCTGGCGTGCGGCACGCCGTTGGACGAGGAGGGCCTGGCCGACCTGGCGTTCGTGTGGCGGGCGTGCCGGGCGGTGAAGTCGAACGCGATCCTGCTGGCGGCCGGTGGCGCGACGGTCGGTGCGGGCATGGGGCAGGTCAACCGGGTGGACGCGGCCCGGCTCGCGGTCGCGCGTGCGGGTGACCGGGCGCGGGGTTCGGTGGCCGCGTCCGACGCGTTCTTCCCGTTCCCGGACGGCCTGGAGGTGTTGCTGGAGGCCGGTGTGCGCGCGGTCGTGCAGCCCGGTGGGTCGGTGCGCGACGCCGAGGTGATCGCGGCGGCCGAGGCGGCCGGTGCGACGGTGTACCTGACCGGCACGCGGCACTTCGCGCACTAGGTTCCCGATCGGCCTCGGGGGCTCCTCGCCGCGGGTGAGGAGCCCCCGAGCCGTTCTCCGGCTACTTCGAGATCAGGTCCTCGGCCGCCTTGACGGCCACGGCCTCGGCGTCCGCGATCGGGAACCCCGAGTCGCTGAAGAAGCCCTTGTCGTGCCCCGTGTACCGGATGTTCCACACCACCGGGCCCTTGCGGACCAGCAGGTTCACCTCGGTGAGGTCGGTCGGCGAGGTCGGGATGAGGATCATCGACTCGTCGCCGAGGTCGAGGGGCTTGGCCTGGTCGCCGGTGCCGTACGACATGAAGCTCGTGTAGTTGTCGTGGGCCTGGTCGAGGTTGCGGTCGGCCTTGTCGGAGAACGTGGTGAAGTCGTAGACGAGGAAGCTGAGCCGGCGCGGGTTCGGGCCGTCCTTGCCCTTGGTCTGCTCCCACGCGCAGTGGCTCTGCTTCATGCCCTTCTTGGCGTCGGTCGGCGCCTGGATGAGCCGGAAGCTGCTGACGTGCGCCTGTGACCTGACCTCGGCGCTCAGCTCGCACCCCGCGATCGGCTCCGCGCCGGGGCCGCCGCCCGGCTCCTCGGCGTACTCCAGGTACATGGAGCCGAAGATGCCGGCCACCACGAGCACGACGACGCCGATCGCGATACCGACGATCAGCCCGGTCCGCTTCTTCTTGGGCGGCTGCCCGGGGCCGTACCCGCCCGGCGCGTGCGGGAACCCGGGCGGCGGTGGGCCGTAGCCGCCGGGTGGCTGGGGCCCGCCTGGCGGTGGTGGGCCGTAGCCGGGCTGCTGGGGGTTGCCGTAGCCCGGCTGGGGTTGTCGAAGCCAGGGCTGCGGGTTCTGCGGGTTCTGCGGTGCGTTCACGGTTCCCCCCGTGTTGCCGGTCGGTGCGCGGAGCAGTCTGCCTGCCACCCGATCGGGGACGTCCGCAGCATTGACAGCGGGTGCCTGGTTCGGGATAAGATCACCCTGTCATTCGAACAAGTGTTCGACAGACAGGTCGCCGAACTTCCCACGGCGATCCGCGCACAGGGGTGCGCGCGGATCAGTGGGAGGAGGGCTGGTGTCCAGGTCGGCAACGGCGACGCTGACCGCGCTCGGGGTAGGCGCGGCGGGCGAGCTGACCACGGCACCGGCTCGGACCCTGCCGGTTCGCGGGGAACTGGCAGGGCTCCTCCCGTGGGGCGGCCTGCGGCGGGGCAGCACGGTGTCGGTGCGTGGGTCGACATCGTTGCTGCTCGCGCTGGTGGCCGCGGCGACAGCGGAAGGGTGCTGGGCGGCCGTGGTCGGCCTGCCGGGGTGCGGGGTGCTCGCGGCGGCCGAGCTGGGAGTGGCTGTCCATCGACTCGCCCTGGTCCCTCGTCCTGGGAGGGACCAGGGCGAGGTCGAGAAGACCGTGGCGGCCCTCCTGGACGGGTTCGACCTGGTCGCGGTGGCCACGCCGGTCACCGCGGCGACCTCGCGCAAGCTCAGCGCCAGGGCACGTCACCGCAAAGCGGTCCTGCTGCCGTTCGCCGTCCCCTGGCCGGGCGCCGACGTGGAGCTGACGGCCGCCTCCGGCCGGTGGACCGGGCTGGAAGCGGGCCACGGCGTGCTGACCTCCCGAACCGTCACCGTCCAGGCGACGGGCCGAGGTGCCGCCACGAGACCGCGGCAGACCAGCCTGCTGCTGCCCGGCACCGCCACCGAGCCCTCTCCTCGCCCCGCTCTGGTCCCCACCGCGGGCCCCTCTCTGGTCCCCGTACCGACCGCCGACCCACCGCCGCCGACCACCGCAGGCCGGCCGCTTTCCACTGCCGCCGCCGATCCGCCGCCGTCGACCACCGCCGAGGCGGTGTGACCAGTGCGCGCTCCCGAATCCACCGAAGAGGTGAACACCCTGTACACGCTCGCCGTCTGGTGCCCTGACTGGCCGGTGGTGGCGGCCTCCGCGGAGGCCTCGCTCCCGCCGCACGTGCCCGCCGCCGTCGTCGGATCGGGCGAGGTCGTCGCCTGTTCGGCGGTCGCGCGCGCCGAAGGGGTGCGGCGCGGGATGCGTCGTCGCGCGGCTCAGGGGCAGTGCCCCGAGCTGGCCGTCTTCGAGTACGACGAGGTGCGCGACGCCCGTCTCTTCGAGCCGGTCGCGGCGGCGGTGGAGGAGCTCGCGCCCGGGATCGAGGTGGTCCGGCCGGGGCTCGTGGTCGTCGCGGCTCAAGGGCCGGTCGGGTACTACTCCTCCGCGGCACTGGCCGCCGAGCGCCTGGTCGACCACGTCGCGGTGCGCGCCGGGGTCGAGGCGCAGGTCGGGTTCGCGGACGGCTTGTTCGCCTCGACCCTGGCCGCGCACCGCGGGCTGATCGTGCCGCCCGGCGGGACCGCGGCGTTCCTCGCCCCGCTCGGCATCCACGAACTCGACCAGCCCGCCGAGCGCCGTGAGGACCGGTCCGCGCTGGTCGACCTGCTGCGCCGGCTCGGCCTGCGCACCCTGGGCGCGTTCGCCGCCGTGCCCGAGCGGGACGTCGCCACCCGCTTCGGCCGCGCGGCCGTGCTGGCTCACCGGCTGGCCGCCGGGCTGGAGGAACGTCCCAGGTCACGCCGCCGCCCGCCGCCCGAGCTGTCGGTCATCCGCGAGCTCGACCCGCCGATCGACCGGGTCGACGCGGCGGCGTTCGCGGCCAAGGGCCTCGCCGAACGCCTGCACGCGGGCCTCGCCGACCGCGGTCTGGCCTGCACCCGCCTCGGCATCCGGGCCACCACCGAGAACGGCGAGGAGCTGCACCGGGTGTGGCGGTGCGCCGAACCGCTGACCCCGCAGGGCATCGCGGACCGGGTCCGCTGGCAGCTCGACGGCTGGCTCACCCGGGCCCGCCTCAATCGGGCCGGCCTCACCTCCGGCATCCACCTGCTGCGACTCGACCCCGAAGAGGTGGTCGACGCCACCGCCCTGCAACTGGGCCTGTGGCCCGGCGCGGGTCAGGACCAGGGTGAGGCGGCCGAACGCGCGGCGCGCGCGATGGTCCACGTCCAGGGCCTGCTCGGACCGGACGCCGTGCTCACACCCGTGCTCGGCGGCGGGCGCGGGCCGGTCGAGCGGGTGCGGCTGGTGCCGTGGGGCGACGAGCGCGCCCCGGCCGCGGACCCGGACCAGCCGTGGCCGGGGCAGCTGCCCGCGCCGTCGCCCGCGACGGTGTTCGCCGAACCCGAGCCGGTCGCGCTGCTGGACTCCTCGGGCGCGGACGTCGTGGTCACCGGTTACGCGGAGCTGGTCGTGCGGCCGCACCGGATCGTGCACGGCGGTCGGGCGCGGCAGGTCGTGGCGTGGTCGGGGCCGTGGCCGGTGGACGACCGCTGGTGGGACGCGGAGGCCGCCATGCGCGGTGCGCGACTGCAGGTGCTGGGAACCGCGGCGGACGGCGAGGAACTGGCGTTCCTGCTGATCCGCGCAGGCGGCAAGTGGGCGGTGGAAGGGGTGTACGACTGATGAGCGGTGACTTCTCCGAACAGGATCGTCGTGGTCTGGCCGAGTGGCTGGACGACTGCGCCGGCCGGCACGACGCGCCGGCGGGTCCCGACGTGCCGGATCAACGCGGGGGACCGGCCTACGTGGTGAGCTTCGGCTGGCTGCCGTCGCGGCTGCCACCGGCGGCGCCGTCGATCCCGGCGCCCCGGCGAGCCCTCGACGACCTGCCCGGCTGGGGCGAGCGGCAGGGCCGGGACGAGCGGCGCTGATGGGCTGGAACAACCCGCCGGTCCGCTGGTCGGAGTTGGAGCGCGCGCTGTCGGGGCGAAGGTCGGGGGAGGCCCCGGTCCCCGACGGCGGCGACAGCCCGGCGTGGACGCGCCATCGCGACCGGTACGAGGCGCCGCCCGGCTTCGCGGTCAAGGTGGACGAACTCGGGTCGACCCGTGCCCGCGTGCCTTACGTCGAGCTGCACTGCCACTCCAACTTCAGCTTCCTCGACGGCGCGAGCCACCCGGAGGAGCTGGTGGAGGCGGCGCAGCAGCTCGGGTTGGACGGTGTGGCGTTGACCGACCACGACGGCATGTACGGCGTGGTGCGGTTCGCCGAGGCCGCCAAGGAACTGGGTGTGCGCACGGTGTTCGGCACGGAGCTGAGCCTCGGGCTGTCCGCGCCGCAGAACGGGGTGCCCGACCCGGAGGGCGAGCACCTGCTCCTGCTGGCCACCAACCGCGACGGCTACCACGCCCTGTGCCGCACGATCACCACCGGCCAGCTCGCCGACGGCAGCGAGAAGGGCCGGCCGGTCTACCAGCTGGAGGAGGTCGTCGCCGACACCCGGGACGACTGCGTCGTGCTCACCGGTTGCCGCAAGGGCGCGGTGCGCCGGGCGTTGGCGCGGGAAGGGCCGGCGGCGGCGTTCGCGCAACTGCGCGGGCTGGTCGACCTGTACGGCGCGGACCGGGTGTTCGTGGAGCTGACCGACCACGGCTACCCCGAGGACGGTCCGCGCAACGACCTGCTCTGGGGGATGGCCCACGACCTGGGGTTGCCGACCGTGGCGACGAACGCCGTGCACTACGCGGTGCCCGCGCGCGGTCGGCTGGCGGCGGCGATGGCGGCGGTGCGGGCGCGGCGCAGCCTGGACGAGATGGCGGGCTGGCTGCCGCCCGGCCGCACGGCGTGCCTGCGGTCGGGGGACGAGATGGCCCGCCGGTTCGCCCGGTTCCCCGGCGCGGTGCACCGCTCGGCCGTGCTCGGCATGCAGTGCCAGTTCGACCTGAAGCTGATCGCGCCGCAACTGCCGCCGTTCGACGTGCCGCCGGGGGAGGACGAGAACAGCCACCTCCGCAAGCTGACCTACGAGGGCGCGGCCCGCCGCTACCGCTCGATCGGCGAGAACCCCAGGGCGTACCGGCAGGTCGAGCACGAGCTGAAGGTCATCGAGGAGTTGAACTTCCCCGGCTACTTCCTGGTCGTGCACGACATCGTCTCGTTCTGCCGGCGCAACGACATCCTCTGCCAGGGCCGCGGGTCGGCCGCGAACTCCGCGGTCTGCTACGCCCTGGGCATCACCAACGTGGACGCGGTCCGCTTCGACCTGCTCTTCGAGCGCTTCCTGGCCCCGGCCCGCGACGGCCCTCCCGACATCGACCTCGACATCGAGTCCGACCGCCGCGAGGAGGCCATCCAGTACGTCTACCGCAAGTACGGGCGACGGCACGCCGCCCAGGTCGCCAACGTCATCAGCTACCGCGGCCGGTCGGCGATCCGGGACGTGGCGCGGGCGCTGGGACACTCGGTCGGACAGCAGGACGCGTGGAGCAAGCAGATCGACCGCTGGGGGCCGTTGCGGTCCACAGTGGAGGAAGGCGGCATACCGCGCCCGGTGCTGGAATTGGCCGCCGAGTTGGAGAACTTCCCGCGGCACCTGGGCATCCACTCCGGCGGCATGGTCATCTGCGACCGGCCGGTCAGCGAGGTGTGCCCGGTCGAGAAGGGCCGGATGACCGACCGCACGGTGTTGCAGTGGGACAAGGACGACTGCGCCTCCATCGGGTTGGTCAAGTTCGACCTGCTCGGCCTGGGGATGCTCTCGGCGCTGCACTACGCCATCGACCTGGTGCGCGAGCACGAGGGCGTCGAGGTCGACATCGGCGACCTCGACCTGGAGGACGAGCGCGTCTACGAGATGCTGCAACGCGCCGATTCCGTCGGTGTCTTCCAGGTGGAGAGCCGCGCCCAGATGGCGACGCTGCCCCGGCTCAAGCCGCGGACGTTCTACGACCTGGTGGTGGAGGTGGCGCTGATCCGCCCCGGCCCGATCCAGGGCGGCTCGGTGCACCCCTACATCCGCCGCCGCAACGGCCGGGAGGAGTGGGACTACGACCACCCCTTGCTGGAGGGCGCGCTCAAGAAGACCCTGGGGGTGCCGCTGTTCCAGGAGCAGTTGATGCAGATCGCGGTCGACGTGGCCGACTTCAGCCCCGCCGAGGCCGACGAACTGCGCCGTGCGATGGGCGCCAAGCGCTCCACGCACCGCATGGAACGCCTCCGTGAGCGCTTCTACGAAGGTGCCAAGGCCAACGGTGTCGGTCAGGAGTTGGCGGAGAAGATCTACGCGAAGCTGCTGGCGTTCGCCAACTTCGGCTTCCCGGAGAGCCACGCGCTCAGCTTCGCGCACCTCGTGTTCGTCAGCGCCTGGTTCAAGCTCTACCACCCGGCCGCGTTCTGCGCGGCGTTGCTGCGTGCCCAGCCCATGGGGTTCTACTCCCCCCAGTCGCTGGTGGCCGACGCCCGCCGGCACGGCGTGCGCGTGCTCGGCCCCGATGTCAACGCCAGCCTCCCGCACGCCACCCTGGAGTCGGTCGACGGCGAGCAGGCCGTGCGCATCGGGCTGGGCGGCATCCGGACCATCGGCCAGAAGGTCGCCGAGGGCGTTGTCGCACAACGGGAGTCGGGGCCGTTCCGGGACATGGCGGACTTCGGCGCCCGGGTCCGACTGACCACCGCGCAGGTGGAGGCCATGGCCACCGCGGGCGCGTTCGGCTGCTTCGGCCTCGACCGGCGTGCCGCGCTGTGGTCCGCGGGCGCCGTGGCGAAGATCCGCCCCGACCGCCTGCCCGGCACCGTGGTCGGCACCGACGCACCCGCCCTGCCCGGCATGGACGAGGTGGAGCTCGCCGTCGCCGACGTCTGGGCGATGGGTCTGTCCCCGGACAGCTTCCCGACCGAGTTCGTACGCGAGCGCCTGACCAGCCTCGGCGCCCTGGCCACCGCGGACCTGGCCGGGGTCCCCGACGGCACCAGGGTGCTGATCGGCGGTGCGGTGACCCACCGCCAACGCCCCGGTACGGCGGGCGGCGTCACGTTCCTCAACATCGAGGACGAGACCGGCATGGTCAACGTCGTCTGCACCACCGGCCTGTGGTCCCGCTACCGCAAGGTCGCCCGAACCAGCCCCGCGCTGCTGGTCAGAGGTGTGGTCGAGGCAGCGGAAGGCGTGATCAGCATCCGGGCGGAACGCCTGCAACACCTGGACCTGCGCATCCCCTCCCGCTCCCGCGATTTCCGCTGAACCGGACCGCGCCGGTGCCGACTGCCGGCCGGCCCGGTGTCGCCCGCCCTCTGGAGGGCGTGGGCGAGGATGGTTTCAGCGGTTCGGTCGGGTTGCCGAGTGGTAGGCCGCCTGGAGGTCCGCGAGCCGCGCTTCGACGTCCTGCCAGGGCTCCAAACCGAACTCGGCCACCAGTGCCGTCAGCAGGCGGTGCTCGTCGGAACCCGGTGCGGGCTCGGTGGTGGTCCGGAGCGCGTTGATCAGCTCCTGCCGGCCCCAGGAGTAGGCGAGCCGGTCCAGGTTGGAGTAGCCGATGCGGCAACCCAGTGCGAGGAACTCGCGCACGTCGCCACCGACGACGTGGTTGGGGTTGGTGAACGCCATCGGCACGGTCATCACCACCGGCCACACGTCGGCGACGGGCACGATGCTGAAGTGGACACCGTCCCCGCCGGTCGAGGCGAAAGGAACGGCGCCGGTGGGAGTGGCGTCGTAATCCGACACGACGGCCTGCCGTACGGGGTCGTCCAAGCGCAAACCGATCGGCAGGAACACCCCCTCCGCTGAGTCCTCGGCACCGGGAGGCAGGCGGTGCGCCAGTTCGTACAGGCGGGTCCACGTCGTGTGGGAGTCGGCATCCGGAATCACCCAGGCGAGTATGCCGAGACCCGGAACCGCACGGCGGGTGCACCATCGAGGCGTCCGCGTCCGCGTCCGCGTCCGCGTCCGCGTCCGCGTCCGCGTCCGCGTCGGCAACGCGCAACGCGCAACGCCTGCCGGCTTTGACCGCCGCGATCCGGCGCAACCGCGCCACCGGCCGGCCCGTCGCCCGATCCCTGACGCCCTACGACCACCGACTGAGCTACGCATCGGCAGGTCGCGTCCGTCAACCGCGATGGGATCTTGGTGCTCGATCCGCCCCAGGCCCGGCCGAGTGCCTAGTCGTCGACGGCGAGGGCTTCGGCCTCGGCGGCACATCCCTCCTTCCTGGCCTCGGCGGCGTGGTGATGAGCCTGGACGGCGCTGGAGTCGACACTGACGATCCACTCCGGTCCGCCCACGGAGTCGTCCTCGATGATCACCAGACGGTGATCCTGCGACCTGCGGCGACATCCCGTCACCGGGAGCAAACGGCTCGTCGCGGCAGTCGAATCGCGCCGCCGGATGCCGGCCCCAGGGTCACCGGCCACGTTCGGGGCGTGGCCGGTGACCGTTGGGCAGGCCTGCGGTTGCCCGTGGCCGAATTGGAGATGGGTTGAGGGTGGGCTCGGTTGAGGCTGGGCTGGGTGCCGCCGCCGGACGGGTGGAGTGCGGTGCGGTGGACCGTGGACCGTCAGCGGTTGGTGGGGTTGGTCATGCGGCGTCCGCCTTGGTGTAGCCGGCGAACACGACGCCCGTGTCGAAGATTCTGGTCGAGGCCTTGGCGAATCGGGCGGTGGGGAACTCGCCGGCGAACAGGGGGATGCCCTTGCCCATCACGATCGGGTGGATCTTGAGCACCAGCTCGTCGATCTCCGGCAGCAGTGCGGCCGCCAGCCTGCCGCCGCCGCACAGCCAGATGCCCAGGCCCGGCTCGGCCTTCAGCTCGCGGACCTTGGCCAGCGGGTCGGCGACGACCTCCACGTCGTCCGGTGTGGTGCTGAGCCTGGTCGACACCACGTACTGCCGCAGGTGTGGATAGGGACTCGGTAGCCCACCCGGCACTTGATAGGTGGCCCGACCCATGAGGATCGTGTCGAAGTTCTTGTTCGGCGCGTCGATGCCCATCGCCTCACGGGCCTGCGCGGGCAGCGTGTCGGGGTATTCCTCGAACAGCGCCGTCATGTGGTCGCCCTCGAACAGGAAATCGCCGAAGCCGCCCTTCGGGTCGGCGATGAAGCCGTCGAGCGAGGTCGCGACGAAGTAGGTCAGGTTTCGCATGGCAGTCTCCTCGGGGTGTGGTTGCCACTCCGACTGTAGTACTATGGTTGGAGTGGCTGTCAAGGAGGGATCTTGAGACGTAACCCGACCAGGCGTACGGCGTTGGTCAACGCGGCGATCGAAGTGCTGGCGAAGGAGGGCGCGCGCGGCCTCACGTTCCGGGCCGTGGACCAGGAGGCGGGCGTTCCCAACGGCACCGCGTCGAACTACTTCGCCAACCGCGACGACCTGTTGCGCCAGGTGGGCGAGCACATCCACGTCCGGCTCACGCCGGATGCGCGGCGGCTGGCGGAGACGATGGCCGCGCCACCGGACAAGAGCCTCGTCGTGCGGCTGCTGCAAGAGCTGCTGGAACGGCTCCAGGTCGACCGCACGGGCTACCTGGCCCTGTTGGAGCTGAGGCTGGAGGCCACCAGGCGCCCCGAGCTACAGGCCGCGCTGACCAGGACGATCAGCGAGAACCTGGAGCAGAACGTCCGCTTCCACCTGGACGCGGGCCTACCCGGCGACCGCACCACGGTGGTCTCGCTCTACCTGGCGATGAGCGGCCTGATGGTCGAGCACCTGACCCTGCCCGAAGTGCTGCCGAAGGAGGAGATGACCAAGTTGATCACGGAGTTGGTCGAGCGCACCTGACCGGCGTCAGCGGTCCAGCGGGCCGCCGATGATGGTCATCGCCACGAAGATCACGGCGAACCCCAACCCCGAGTACAGCAACGCGTCCACGCCGCGGCTCCGGATCGCGATCAACCCCGCCTGCTCGTCGGTCACGAGCACCCGCAGCAGCGCCGCGACCAGCAACGCGACGCCGATCAGCACCGCGCCCTGCCGCCAGTGGTACTGCACGATCCGCACGAGACCCAGCCCGACCACGACGAGCACCAGCGCGAACGGCAGGTGCTTGCCCGCCGCGGACCGCCAGCGCTGCTCCGGCAACAACTCCACCGCTTCCGCCTCAGGCCGTCGCCGCAGTGCGCTCGGCTGCCTCGACCGTGTTGGTCAGCAGCATCGCAATGGTCATCGGACCCGCGCCACCCGGGATGGGTGCGAGGAACCCCGCCACCTCAGCCACGGACGGGTGCACGTCGCCCACCAGGCCGGCCTCGGTGCGGGTGATGCCGACGTCGACCACGGCCGCGCCCGGCTTCACCATGTCCGCCGTGATCAGGCCGGGGCTGCCCGCGCCCGCGACCACGATGTCGGCCCGCCGCACCTCGGCGGCCAAGTCCTTCGTGCCGGTGTGGCACAACGTCACGGTGGCGTTCTCGGACCGCCGGGTCAGCAGCAACCCGATCGGACGACCGACGGTCACCCCGCGGCCGACCACGGTCACGTTCGCCCCCGACAGCGGCACGTCGTAGCGGCGCAGCAGCTCCACCACCCCGCGCGGCGTGGCCGGCAGCGGGGCCTCGTCGCCGAGCACCAGCTTGCCCAGGTTGACCGGGTGCAGGCCGTCGCCGTCCTTGCGCGGGTCGATGCGCTCCAGGATCGGGTTCGGGTCGAGGTGCTTGGGCAGCGGCAGCTGAACGATGTAGGCGGTGCACGCCGGGTCGGCGTTCAGCTCGTCGACGACCTCTTCGAGCCGGGCCTGCGTGGTGTCCGCGGGCAGGTCGCGGCGGATCGACGTGATGCCGACCTTCTCGCACGCCAGGTGCTTGCCCCGCACGTACGAGTGCGAGCCCGGGTCGTCACCGACCAGCACGGTGGCCAGCCCCGGAGTCACCCCGCGCTCGCGCAACGCGGCGACCCGCACGCGCAGGTCTTCGAAGATCGCGTCCCGGGTGGCCCTGCCGTTGAGGATCGTCGCAGTCACGTGCCTCATCATCTCATCACCGCCGGCCGGGCAACGCGGCGACCACCACCGCGAGCAGCGTCAACGCCGTGCCGACCAGCGCGTGCACGGACACGTGCCCACCTGCGGCGGGAGTGATCACGTCGACCGCGAGCGCGCCGACGAGCTGCCCCGCCACCTGCACCAAGCCCACCAGCAGAACGCCGAGCCGGCGCACCGCGAGCACGGCCGAGGCGATGGTCACGACCCCGAGCGCGCCGCCCGCGTAGAACCACGGCTCGGCCGGCGCCGCCGAGGGCAGCCCGCGCACCGCCACGTCCACCGCGCACACGACCAGCAGCACCGCCGTGCCGGTGCCGAAGTTGACCAACGTGGTGACGCGCGTGCTCCGCGCCGCCTCACGCACCAGCCCGTTCACCGCCTGCTGCCAGCCCAACCCGATCCCGCCCAGCGCGGGCAGCAGGGCCAACCACAACGCGGACCCGCCGCCTGCCTCGTCCCACACGGCCACCGCGACCGCCACCACGGCCAACGCCGCACCGGCCACGCGCGGCCAGGTCAACGCCACCCGACCGGCGGGCCCGACCCCGGCCCGGTCCACCAGCAGGCTGCTCACCGCCTGCGCGCCCACCGCGGCCACGGTGAACACCGCCACGCCCAGGGCCGCGACCGTCAACCCCTGCGTGGACACGAAGAACGCGCCGCACGCCCCACCGACGCACTGCCACCAGCGGATCCGCCCGGTCCGCAGCGACGACCGCAGCCTGGCCAACCCGGCCCGACCGGCGGCCGTCGCCGGCACCACCAGCAGCAACAGCGCGAACCCGCCGCCGAACGACACCAGCGCGGCCAGGAAACCGTCGGCGAACACGTGCCCCAGCTCGCCGTTCAACCGCCCCTGAACAGCCAGGAAAGCCCCGCCGACGAACGCGAGCAGCCCGCCGACCAGCCGAACGCGCTCACCCAACCGGCACTGCCCTCCGCTCCCTCACCCGACTCGCCAGCACCGCGCCGAGCAGCGCCGCCGCCGTGCTCGACCCGGCCGCCGCGGCCGGTCCGAAGTGGTCGAGCAAAGACCCGGCCAACGGCAGCGCCAACGCCGCGCCCGCCGTGGTGAACGTGCCCATCCAGCCGAACGCCTCCGCCTTGCGGTCGTCCGGCGCGAGCCCGCTGATCCGCTGGTTGTTGGCCGCGATGGCGGGCGCGATCGCCATCCCGCCCACCCCCAGGACCAGCCCGATCAACCACGCCGACGACGGTTCCAGCACCGGCGGCAGCACCAGCACCAGCGGTGCGATGCCCAACGCCATCAACAGCATCCGCCTGGTGAACCGGGCCCGCCCGACGAGCCCGCCCGCGATCAACCCGCCGACCACCGACCCGATGCCCCACACGGTCGTCAGCACACCGGCCATCGCGGGCCTGTCGAGGTCACGGGCCCACCCGATGATCACCATGTCGATCGACACCAGCGACGCCACCATGCACAGCGCGGACGCCAGGGCCAACGTGAGCGAACCGTCGCGCAGCAACGTCCGCCCACCGCGCTTGGCCTCACGCGCCACCGGCCGGTCCAGCCCCGCCCGCCGCAACGCCGCCCCGAAGCCCAGCGCGCCGAGCACCGCCAGCGCACCGCACAGCCACAGCGCCGCCCGCGCGTTCCCCACCGCGACCACGGTCGCCGCCAGCGCGGGGCCGACGATGTACATGACCTCCTGCATGGACGCCTCGACGGTGAACACCGCTGACTGCGCCGGACCCGTCGCCAGCCTGGGGAAGCTCGCCCGGCTCATCGCCGTCACCGGCGGCGTGGACAGCCCGGTCAGGAACGCCACCACCACCGCCAACGGCCACGCCGAACTGGGCGTCACCGAGGGCAGCGCGCCCAGCACCGCGATGCCCACGCCGTAACCCGAGGCCGTGACCAGCAGCAACCGGCCCGCCGGGCTCCGGTCCGCGGCCCGACCGCGCAGCGGTCCCGCCACACCCATGCCCAAGGTCAACGCGCCGCCGACCACACCGGCCACCGCGTACGAGCCCGTCCACCCGGCTATCAGGAACGACACCGCCAGCGGCGTGGCGGGCAGGTGGATGCGGCCGATCATGGACCACAGCAGCAGCCGCGGCAGGTGGGGTATCGCGGCGAGTTCCCGGTACGGACGGAGCACGGTGACACTCTGCCCGCAGCCACCGACAACGCGATGCCGAATATCCGCGGGAACCCGAGGGCCTCGGTTAGCGTCAGCACCTCTGGGTGGCGCTCACGAGGGGACAGCTGTGACCGATCCGACCGGACGACGGGCCGAGCTGGAGGCCCGCAACGCGGCCATGCGCGAGCAGGTCGACTCCCTCCTCGGCGAGCTCAAGAAGAAGACCGCCGAGTTGCGCGAGACGCAGGCGCAGGCCATGGCGATCACCGCGACCGCGGTGTCCAAGGACGGCTCCGTGCGGGCCACCGTCGACTCCGCGGGTGCGTTGACGGCGCTGGAGTTCTCGGCCAACGCCTTCGAGCGCACCACGCCGGACAAGCTGGCCCGGCTCACCGCGGAGACCGTGCAGCAGGCCGTGGCACGGGCGCGGACCGAGCTGAACGAGGTGCTGGCGCCCGCGCGGCAGGGCCCGAGCATCGACCTGTCGGAGATGCTGCCGGGCGTGCCGTCGTTGGCCGACCTCATCCCCCAACCACCCGTCGTGCCGCAGCCGTCGACGCAACCGCGTCGGCCCGCGCCTGCTCCCGACGATGACGACGGCGACAGCATCATGGACAGGAGCGGCTGGTGAGCGGGTTCGACGTCAGTGTGTCCGGGCTGCGGCGCGGCGCGGGTCAGTTCGGCGCGGCGGGTGACTCGTTGGGCGGCGTCTTACAGGCGCTGAACTCCGCGTTGCAGGCCGAGGGGCAGTGCTGGGGCGGTGACGAGTCGGGGCAGGCGTTCGCCAAGCAGTACGTGCCGAACTCGCAGGCCACGCTGGAGGCCTTCGGCAACCTCGCGCAGGCCCTCGGCGACATCCGCACCGGCGTGGAGCAGACCGCCGATGCCTACGAGGGTTCCGACCAGGGCAACGCGACCGGGATCTCCCGGACTTACTGAGGGGCACTGCGGTGGGCATCGAGATCCCGAGCGAAGTCACGTGGCTCTTCCCGATCGTGGTCGGGCAGAGCTGGCCGGAAGGTGACGAGACGGCGTTGCGGCGGATGGCGGACGCCTACCGCACGGCCGCGCAGGGCGTGAAGTCGGTGATCGACGAGGGCAACGGCGCGGCGTCCACCGTGTTCGCGAGCCAGACCGGCGAGGCGGTCAAGCGGTTCGAGGAGTACTGGAAGAAGTTCGCCGACGGCGACGACTCGTACCTGCCGAAGCTGCAGAAGATCTGCGAGCAGCTGGCGGAGAGCTGCGACAACACCGCGCTGGAGGTGGAGTACACCAAGCTGTCGATCATCGCGTCGCTGATCGCGCTGGCGATCGAGATCGCCGCGCTGATCGCCGCGGCGTTCGGCACGTTCGGCGCGACGACGGCGGGCATCCCGATCGCGCAGCAGGCGACGCGGCTGATCGTGCAGTTCACCTTCCGGCAGTTGATCATCGCGATCCTGAAGGAAGTGGCGATCTCGGTCGGCATCGACGCGGCCATCCAGGCCGTGCAGGTGGCTCGTGGCGACCGGGAGTCGTGGGACTGGGGCAAGACCACCGAGGCGGCGGTCTCGGGTGTGGTGTCCGGTCTGGTCGGCGGTGTGTCGGGCGGGCTGAAGTTCGAGGGTGGCGGGCTGGCCGGGCAGGTGGCGGTCGGCGCGACGCGCGGTGCGGTCGAGGGTGCGGTGTCCACGGTCGGCACGGCGGCCGTGATGGGGCAGGACATCTCGGCGCGCGACGTGCTGATGGGTGCGTCGGCCGGTGCGGTGTCCGGTGGGATCGGCGGGGCGAAGGACGGGATCTCCGTCGATCCGCCGCGGATCAACCCCGGTGGCCCCGACGGCGGGCCGCCGAACCTCGGGCCGGTTCCGGGCGGCCTTCCCGGTGGTGCGCCGGGCGGTTCGCCGGGTGGCGTGCCGGGCGGTTCGCCCGCCGGACCGCCGGTGAACCGCGACGCGCTGAACCGGCCGCTCGCCGGGACGACCGCGACTTCGGCCGTGGCCGCGCCGACCGCTCCGGCGGGGCCGAGGGTGGGTGCGCCGCCTTCGGTCGGCGGTGACTCCTCGCCCGGTGCGCCCGGTGGTTCTTCGGCGCCTGCGGCGTTCGGCGGCCCTCCGGCCGCGACGCCCGGTGGGCGCGGCGGTGCTTCGGTGCCGACGTCGACGGGTGGCGGAGCGGCCGGGCCGTCGATCGGCAGCCGGCTCGGTTCGGGCTCGGGCGGTCCGCTGCCCACGGGTGGACCGGTGCCGACGAGTGCTCCCGGTGGTTCGGCCGCCGGTACGACTCCCGGTGGTGCCGCGCCCCGGATGCCCGGTGGGATGCCCGCCGGTGGCCCGGTGCCGGGCGGGTCGGCGTTCACGCCGGGTTCGGCTGGTTCGCCGAGCGGGTTGAGCGCGGCTCCTGGTGCGACGCCTCCGGGTGCGGCCGCGGGGGCCGGTCTTCGGCCCGGTGCGGGCATGCCTGGTGGCGCCATGCCCGGTGGCGCCATGCCGAGTGGCGCTGTGCCTGGCGGTGCTGTGCCCAGCGGCGCCGTGCCTGGTGGATCGGCGCCCGGTGGGTTTGCGGCGAACGGGTCTGCCGCCACCGGGACCGTGCCTGGTGGGGCGACGCCGACCGGGACTGTGCCGGGTGGTGCTGTGCCGGGCGGATCGTCGTTCAGTGGGACGACGCCTGGTGGGGCGACGCCTGGTGGTCCGGCGGTTGGCGGACAGACGCCGGGCGGACAGACGCCGGGCGGTATGGCTTCCGGTGGTCCCGTCCCGGGCAGTGCGACGCCGGGTGGATCGGTGCCTGGCGGTCCTGTACCGGGCGGTGCGACGCCGGGTGGACCTGTGCCGGGTAGTTCGTTGCCGGGCGGTCCGACGACTGGTGGGTCGGTGCCTGGCGGCGGGATGCCTGGTGGGGCTACCACTGGTGGGCCGGTTCCGGGTGGCGCGCCTGTCGGCGGGGCTGCGGCCGGTGGGCCTGTCGGCGGCGGTGTGATCGCCGGTGGGGTGCCGCTCGGTGGTGGCATGCCTGCTGGATCGGCGCCGGGTGGGTCAACGCCGGGTGGGTCGGTCCCCGGTGGGTCTTCGCTTGGGGGATCCACGCCGGGTGGGCCGGTGTCCACGGGTGGGCCTGCGGCCGGTGCCGCGCCTGCCGGTGCTGCCCCTGCCGGTGTCGCGCCTACCGGTGCCGCGCCTGCGACGGGTGGGCCTGCGGTTGGTGGGCCTGCGCCCGGTGCCGGTCCTGCGAGCGCTGGACCCGCGGGGACTTCCGGGGCTCCGATGGCCGGCGCGGCGGGTGGCATGGCGCCTCCGGCCGGTGGTGGTTCGCCTGGTGGGCGTGGGCCCACGCCGGCCGCCAGCGGGTTCTCACCCGATGCTTCTCCAGCGCCCTCCTCGCCCGCCCCTTCCTCTCCTTCTTCCGGCCCGGACCAGCACGTTCGGGGGAACGACGCGGTCAACGCCAGTTCCCTGACCGGGATGCCGGTCCAGCCGCTGCCCACCACCGGTCCCGGGTCGTTGCCCGAGCAGCGTGGTCCGGTGTCCAGCGCGCCGGCGCAGACGCCCACGCTTCCGTCGCAGCCCGGCGGGTTCGGGCCGCAGCCGGGTGGGTTCGGGCCGCAGCCCGGTGGACCCGCGCCTGCGGGCCCGCACCCCGCCAGCCCGCAACCCGCTGGTTCGCAACCCGCCGGCCCGCAACCAGGTGGCTCGGCCGCGCCGACCCGCCCGGACGCCCCGGCCCCGGCACGCTCCCCGGAGCCCGCCGCACGTTCCGCCGCGCCCGCGCCCACGGCTCCGATTCGCACCGACGGTCCCGCGCCCGCCGCTCGCGGCGCGGACGGGCCGACTCCGACCCACGACGGTCCCGCACCGGCGACGGACGGGCCGAAGCCGGACGGGCCGAAGCCCGACGGCACCGGACCGGACGGCACCCCCTCCGACAGCACCCCTCCCGACACCGCGCCGGACACCGGGGACACCACGAACAACACCGAGCCGCCGGCCGACCTGGTCGGCGCGCCCGGCGACGAGCACTCCCCGGCCTCCGGCCACGAGTGGCCCGCCGACACCACGACCGGCACCGGCACCACGACCGGCACCACGACCGGCACCGACCCGGGCACCAGCACCGACAACACCGGCACCGGCACGGATCCGTTCCCCGAGAAGAACGTCTGGAACCAACCGGCTGGTGTCGTCCCCGGCTTCTCGCACAACGGCGACTACGTCCCCGTCCACGAGAGCACCGGCCCCACGGACCAGTCCGTCGGCACCTACGACCAGCGCGCCGCCGCCCTGATCGAGCCGACCTACCAGCCCTACGGCCCGTACGGCGACTACCAGTCGTTCCGCGACGCCCACTCCAAGCCCGACGGCAGCATCGACTGGCCGCCGAACCAGGGCGCGGACGGCGCGCGGGTGGTCGTGGAACTGCCCGCGGGCACCGTGCTCGACCGCTTCGGCAGCCCGAACGGCGACTTCCTCTCGCCCCTGCGCCCCGACGGCCAGGCCTACGGGTTCGGCGAGCGCGCGATCATGCCGGACAGCCTCGGCAAGGGCTACCACGTCTACGTCCTGGACGCCCCCCTCACCGTGGAGCTCGCCCAGGTCGCCCCCGCCTTCGACCAGAACGGCGGCGCGCGGCAGCTCCAGCCGGTCCTCGACTCGGCCCTCGCCGACCCGGCCACCGGCAAGATGAGCGTCCAGCGCCTGATCGACCTGGGCGTCCTGCACGAGGTCGACGTGCCGCCCGCCGACGGTCGCGTGCTGCCACCCGACTTCGGCACGTTCGACCGCGACGGCAACGTGGTCAAACCCGACACCGCGACCGTCGCCGAGGCGCAGCAGGGCGCCTTCGCCGACCGCCCGCCCGTCGACCGACCCGCCGACACGCCGAACCCCGACCTCGGCCCGGTCGCGCACGACGGCCCGATCCCGCTGGGTGAGGTGTCCCAGCGCGTCGACCAGGCGATCCGCAACAGCCAGGTCACCGACTCCGGCGTCGCGCTGCACACCGAGGACCGCCTCCGCGACCTGTCCGACCGCATCCCGGCCACCGACGGCCAGGTCGTCCTCGACGTCCACACCGACGGCGACGGCGTCCGCATCGGCGACACGCACTACACCCGCGCCGAGCTCGTCCAGCTGATCGGCAACCACCCCGACCTGGCCGGCCGCACGCTCCTGTTCGTCGGCTGCGACGCGGGCGCGGGCGGCGAGAACAGCCTGGCCGCGCACGTGGCGCGGGAGACCGGGCAGCGGGTCATCGCGCCGGACAGCCTCGCCTGGTCCGACCGGGACGGCAACGTCTACGCCGGCTCGCCGAACGAGGCGGGCACCGGCCCGAAGCTCCCGCCCGACGGCGGCTGGCACTCCTTCGAGCCCGACGGCACGCACGCGCCGGCCGGCGAGAACGGGATGCCGCCCGGCCACGAGCCCAAGGGCGACCTGGCCACCGACGACCAGGCGCACCGCGGCCGACTCGACATCGAGCCGCAGGTGCAGCAGCCGTGGACGGCCCCCGAGACCACGCACCAGCAGGACGTCCGACTGCGCGACGACCAGTCGTTCTTCCAGTCCGGCCAGGACCTGCCCAGGGACACCCGCGTCACGATCCGCGGCGAGGACGGCAACGTCCGCACCGTCGTGCACGTGGACGCCGACGGCCGGGTCCACGTCGACGCCATCGCGCCGAACACCCGCCACGGCGACAACCCCGAGGTCCGCCACCCCGCGCCGAACGCCCACTACCGCGTGGAGCTCGGCCACCGGCACGACGTCTTCGTGGCCAACGCCGACGGCACCCGCCAGACCACCCAGGACACCATCAAGATCGGTGACCGGGTCGTCGCGGTCGACCGCGCGGTGATCATCGAGCCGATCCCCGAGCCCGCGAACGGCCGCCAGGTCGTCGACCGCGACCACCCGCTGGCACCGCGACCGGACGAGGCGTTCACCGCCCGCACCGACCTGCCGCCGAACACGCGGATGGAGGTCCACGCCACCGACGGCACGTACCGCGGCACGGTGCAGACCGACGCCGACGGCAAGCCGAGGTGGGTGGCCGCACCCGACTACCTGTCCACCGACGTCCGCAACCCCGAGGTGCGGCACACCTCGCAGGGCACGAACTACAACATCGACCGCGGCCCGCTGCACCAGGAGTTCACCACCAACGCCGACGGCCACCCGCAGAACGCGGTCGAGCGCGCCGAGCCGGCCACGACCAGGCAGACCCCGGTGGACGACGTCAAGCAGGGCGAACCGTTCAGCCGACCCGGCCAGGTGCACGACCCGAGCACCGAGTACCTGGTCACCGACGAGCACGGCCAGCACCGCGGCCGGTTCCTCACCGACGAGTCCGGTCACGTGGTGTTCGAGGACACGCACTCCGGCCAGCGCAGCCGGGTCAACGCCGAGATCACCCAGGCCCCGGCGCACGCGCAGGTCACCTCCGACGGCTTCTACGGCCTCGGCACGGCCCAGAACCCGACCCGGAGCTGGCCGACGCCCGCCAACGGCGAGGTCGAGCTGGCCGTGCGGCGCACCAAGACCGACGACGGGTACGCCTACTCCGTGCAGGTCGTCAGCGGGAACACCAGCGGTTGGACGCCCGCGCAGCACGCGGCCGTGACGCGGCCGTTCAACAACTCCGACCCGTTCGCGGCCCGCGCCGACCTGCCGCCGAACACCCGGTTCGTGCTGGACGACCACAAGAAGCAGGGCTACGGCACGTTCCAGACCGGCGGCGACGGCTCGACCGCGCACGTGCACACGTTCCGGCCGTTCAGCCCCGACCTGAACAACCCGCTGCCCAACGCCGTGCTCGTCGCCGACAACGACGCGTGGCGCGGCCGCACCAACGGCGACGGCGAGACGGTCGCGACGACCGGCCGGCCCGATTTGAGGTCCGGTGGCGCGATCCGGCGCGACGGGAGCGCGCAGATCGAGGTCGGCGGCCACGGCGAGGTGGACGCGGACGGCAAGAAGCTCTCCGACGGCGGCCACCACCAGGGCAACGAGACCGGCGGACCCGGTGAGGCGGCGAACCAGTCGAGCCAGCAGCGCGACGAGAACCAGGGCAACAAGCGGCCGGCGTTCGCCACCACGGAGACCTGGCATCGGATGGAGCGGGACCGCGCGAAGTTCATGAAGTCCGGCGGTACGGTCGAGATGATCGACACGTTCGCACTGCGCGACCCGCTGCAACGCCACCCGCACACGTACCAGACGCGGTGGCGTGTGACGCTCGCCGACGGCACCACCGAGATCTACGTCAGGAGCTACCCGAATGAGCACAACGCAGCCCTCTGGCCGGCCGACTTCTGAGCAGCGCCACGACGAGCTGCTCCAGCACATCGGCGGCATGCTGCTGGACGCTGCTCCGGACGGCTTCCGGCGGATCGACCTGCTGGTGCGGATGACCGTGGCCGTGCAGGACGCGACGCTGAAGGTCTACCTGCCCGACCGCAGCACCCCCGAGGTGATGCCGCCGGAAGGGCTCAACGCCGCGTTCCAGGAGATGCGGCAGGTGCTGTACCAGCCGGGCCGCGGCACGTGGTTCTCCGCGCGGTGCGTGGTGAACGCGCCGGTCCGCATCGACATCACCTACAACTTCGACCACGACCCGCAGTTCGACCCGCCCGTGCCGGCCGCGGACTTCGCCCGCGACCTCCAGGTCTTCCCCCGCGACGAGGCCTTCGTCCCCGACTGGCTGCGCGCCAAGCTGGTCGAGGCGAGCGAGACGACCGAGGAGCAGAACGCATGACCGCACCGCAGCTGGACGTCGAGGACCAGAACGCGATCCTCGGCTCCGTCACCACCCTGCTGGTGCAGCGCCTGCCCGGCGACTGGGAGCAGCTGTTCGTCGACTTCCGGATGGTGGGCCGCTACCTGGAGACGCAGGTCTCCGGGCTGACCATGTACGGCTCGTCGTTCGACTGGGAGCTGCCGCCCGAGGCGCTGCCGTTCTTCGTGCAGCTGCGCGACGGCATGGCGCGGCCCGGCCACGGCACGTGGCTGTCGATGAGGTTCCACCTCGTGCACCCCGACACGTACTCGGCGGAGTTCGACCGGGACGGCGAGCCGGACTGGACGCAGCCGCCCGCGCCGCAGTACTACGCCGAGGAGCTGGAGCTCTACCCGCGCGACGACGACGCCCTCCCGGCGTGGCTGCGGGAACGGGCGGGGCTCGGCCCGGCCGGCGGCGCCGTGATCGCCGCGCCGCTGTTCGACGGGCCGGACCCCGCGGTGCACGACCGGCCCGGCGTGCACCCGCAGGAGCTCGACGACGTGCTGGCCTACCTGGAGAACGCGCCGATCGTGCTGGCCGCGCGCTCCTACGGCCCGGACGCGCTCAAGCCGGACGCGACGCCGTCCGTGCCGCGGTCCTTCCACACCGACGGCACCTGGGTGTGGCCCGGCGGGGTCGCGTACTACCTGCGCAACCACCACGTGCCGCCGGTGCCGCAGCTGGTGCAGCACATCCGGGACAACGACTACCGCGTGCCGCCGGTCACGCCCGAGGCGGAGCGGGCGGCCGCCGCCGTCGCCACCGGGCAGGCCGAGGGCTCGCCGCTGCCCGAGCACGAGCCGCGCGTGGTCACCGAGGTCGACCAGCGCGCGCTCGACCACCTCAAGGAGCGGCTGGAGCACTTCGGGGTCCCCGAGTCGGAGTACGGCATCGTGGCGCCGAAGCCGGACGCGTTCGTGCTCGAACCCGCGCCCGGCCGGTCCGGCTGGCAGGTCCAGTTCTGGGACGCCGACCGCGGCCCGCACGGCCGGCCGCGCGTCTACGAGCACGCGGTGGACGCGGCGAAGGTGCTGCTGGCCGAGCTGCTGTGGCGGGCTGACCTGGACCGGACGCGGGCCGCGGCGGAGACCGGCGCGCTGGTGCTGCCGGTCGCGGACATCCAGCCGCTGCCCGACGAGCCGCCGCTGTCGCTGTTCCGGGACCGCGAGAACGTGGTGATCCCGGTCGGTGTCGAGCTCGACCGGTTCGGTGCGGAGTCGGGCAACCTCGTCTACGCGGCCGGGACGATGTTCGGTCACCGCTCGCTGCCACCGGATTGGCTGAACCGCCGCTACCACGTGTACCGGGTGCAGAAGCCGGTGCCCGCGCTGAAGGGCGTCGCGGTGCCGTGGTTCGGGCAGGTCGGCGGCGGCACCGGCTACTTCCTGGCGAGCTCGGTGCACGACCTGCTGGCCGACGGGAGCCTGGTCGAGGTGCCCGCGGCGGCGGTTCAGCAGCCGCAACCGGGGGTCTAGGGTCCGTCGCGCCGCGTCATTACTCCGTTCGGCTCAGCGGGGCCACGTGCGGGCACGGTGCGTCGCGGGGGAAGATGATGCACGTGTCCGAGCTGAAGCCGCTGAACCCGACCGAGCAGGATGCGCTGGTCAAGCAGATCGGCCTGACGCTGATGCGGGCCGCGCCGGAGGAGTGGCGGCACGTGACCGCGGAGTACCGCGCGACCGGCCGGTACTTCGAGCTGGCCGCCGAGGTGCGCACCGCTGATGGCGCACTGCGTGCCTGGTCACCGCCCCAGGAGGTGGCCGGGCTGTTCTCGCGCCTGCGCGCGGGCATGTACCGGGACGGCCGGGGCAGCTGGTCCAACGCCCGCTACCAGCTCGACCACCCGTCCAGCTACAACCTGGACTTCGACCGCGCCGAGCCGTCCTGGACCACGCCACCGCCGCCGCAGGCGTACCTGGACGAGATGCGGTTCTTCCCGCGCACCGAGGACAACGTGCCGGACTGGCTGCGCCGACGCCTCCAGCAGGCCTCGCCGCCGCCCGCCGACCAGCCGCAGCCGCCGCGCGCGTTCCGCACGGCCCGGGTGTTCGACGGCGCCGGTCCCGGCGGGCGCCCGTCGGTGAACCGGCCGCCGGTCGCCGAGGCCGACCGCGACCTGCTGCTGAGCTACCTGGACCGGGCGCCGGTCGCGGTGATCGGGCGCGGCTTCGACGCCGACGTGCTGAACCCGGACGCGCCGTCGGTGGTGCCGGTGGGGTTCCAGACCGACGGGCACTGGATCTGGCCCGCCGCCGTCGGCTACTACCTGCGTGCCTACGGCGTGCCGCCGGAGCCGGAGCTGGTGGAGCAGGCCAAGGCGCTGGACTTCGTGCTGCCCGAGGTGACCGAGGAGGCACGGGTCGCCGCCGCGGCGAACCTGGGCGCCCCCGCCGCGCCGCAGGGCACCGAGCTGCCGGTGACCGAACCCGTGCCCGCGCCGGTCGAGCCGCCGGTCGAGGTGGGCGCGACCGTGGCCGCACCGCTGCCCGAGCTGGTCGCGGACGACGAGCCGCGGCAGGCCGAGGACACCGGTGGGCCGGTGGACGTCGAGGAGACCGCGAACCTCACCGAGCTCAAGCCGGAGGTCATCGAGTACGCGCAGGACGGTCCGCCGTACCGGGTGCGGTTCGACGAGGACGGCCCGGTGATCGACGACCGGTACCGGCGCGAGTCCTACGTCGAGGGGATGGACCTGTTCGCCCCGACCGCGTACGAGCGCGAACCGGGGGACACCCAGACCTGGAACCCGTTCACCGACGAGGAACCGGAGACCGGACCCGCCGAGCAGACCGCCGAGGTCGAGGCGGTCACCGACGAGCCCGCGCACGACCGGCAGCTCGGCCAGCACGAGCAGGACCAGCACCAGCAGGACCAGCACGAGCAGCCGGTCGAGGTCGAGCCGGAGCTGGTCGAGGAGCAGGCGCCCGAGCCCGAGTCGCGGCACTCCGCCGACGAGGCCGAGGTCACCGCCGAGTTCGAGGTCGACCAGGCCCGCCTCTACGCGCCGGAACGCCACGACGAGCCGCTCGACGCGCACGAGGACACCCGCTTCGGCGACCACGACGAGCAGGCGTTCACCGAGCCGGACCAGCCGCCGTTCACCGAGCAGGCCCACGACGACCGGCACGACGAGCCCGAGTCCCGGTTCGCCGACCACGACGGGCACGACGAGCACGAAGACCACGCCGTCCACACCGAGCTCGCCGACCGCGAGATCCCCGAAGCGCACGAGCGCCACGACGAGCCCGCCGACCAGCCGCCGTTCGTCGAGCAAGTGCCGCCGCCGTTCGCGGACCAGGCGACCCGGTTCACCGAGGCCGTGCAGCCGTTCGACGACGTGAGCCCGCCCGTGGCCCCCGCGCCGGCCCTGGTGCCGCCACCACCGCCGGTCCAGCCGCCGAAGCCGGTCGAGCCGCGCCAGGTCACGCCGGAGGAGGAGCGCGAGCTGTCCGCGATCCGCCGCGCGCTGGACGAGCTCGACGTGCCACCCGCCGCCTACCGGTTCGGCGAGCCGGCCGACCGCACCTGGCTGCTGCGCACCGAGGGCCAGGACTGGGAGGTGTCGTGGTTCGACCGCGGCCCGACCAACCCGGTCCGCTTCGACCGGCTGGAGGACGCCGCCGCGTACCTGACCGGCAAGCTGGTGCTCGCCAACCGGCGCGTGCCCCGCCCGGCCCCGATGCCGCCGCCCCCGCCGCCGCAGCAGCGCCCCCGCCCGCCGATGAACGTGAACAACGGGTTCCGCGAGGAGCAGCCGCCCCCGCCGCGTCGTCACGTGCCGCCGCCGGTCCCGGCGCACCCCTCGGGCACCACGACGTCGACCCAGGAGCCGAAGCCCCAGCGGTCGTGGCCGATCAACCCGATGAACGGCGAGCCGCCGCTCACCCTGTTCCGGCACAAGAAGATGGTCGAGCTGCCCGCCGGCCTGGAGGTGGACCGCTTCGGCGAGGGCGAGGGCAACCTCGTCTACGCCGCGGGCACCCCGTTCCCCCAGCGCTCGCTGGTGCCGTCGTGGATCAACCGCCCGTACCACGTGTACCGGCTGCGCCGGCCGGTCGAGGTGCTGACCGGTGTCGCGGTGCCGTGGTTCGAGCAGCCCGGCGGCGGCACCGCCTACCTGATGCCGAAGACGGTCGACGACATGATCGCCGACGGCGTGCTGGTCGAGGTCGCGGGCCAGGAGGCCCCGTCCCACTAGCCGACGCGCACCCCGTGCGCCGCGGCGAAGGCGACGGCCGTGTCCAGGTCCACCCGCGCACCGCGCAGGGTGGCCTGGACGAGCCCGTCGGCGTCCAGCCGCGCGCCGCGCAGGTCGGCGCCCTCGAACCGGCACCCGCGCAGCCGGGCGCCGGTCAGGTCGGCGTCACGCAGGTCCGCGTCCCGCAGGTCGGCGCCCTCCAGGTTGGCCTCGCGCAACCGCATCCCGCGCAGCGACGCCTTCCGCAGCACGGCGCCGGACAGCCCGGCGAGCGTGAGATCGGTCTCCTCCAACGCGATCGGCCGCATCGCGCAGTCCACGAACACCGACCCGAGCCACGAGCACCCCGTGAACCCGGCGGACGCGAGCACCGCCCGGTCGAACCGGCAGGACCGGAACGCGCTCGCCCGGTGCGCGGAACCGCCCAGGTCGGTCCGGTCGAACGCGCATTCGGTGAAGGTGCACCCGGACGTGGTCACCCCGCGCAGGTCGGCCTCGGTGAAGTCGCACCGGACGAACGACCGGCCCTCCCAGCTCTGCCCGTTCATGACCGCGTCGGAGTAGTCCTCGCCGATGATGTCCACTGTCACACCTTGTCATCGTGGCGCAGTTGGTAACCTCCGACCTGCCGGGCAACCCGCCCGGTGCGCGGTCCCGGAGTAGAGACCGCCGCTGACAGGTCGTCAGCCTGCCTAGTGGTCGTGCCCGAGGACTGAAGCCACAACATTCGGGAAGGCACATGACCCGCACGCCCGTGAACGTCACCGTCACCGGTGCGGCCGGCCAGATCGGCTACGCACTGCTGTTCCGCATCGCCTCCGGCCACCTGCTCGGTCCCGATGTCCCGGTCCGCCTCCGCCTGCTGGAGATCCCGCAGGCCGTGAAGGCCGCCGAGGGCACCGCGATGGAGCTGGACGACTGCGCGTTCCCCCTGCTGTCCGGCATCGACATCACCGACGACGCCAAGACCGCCTTCGACGGCGTGAACGTGGCGCTGCTGGTCGGCGCCCGCCCGCGCACCAAGGGCATGGAGCGCGGCGACCTGCTGGAGGCCAACGGCGGCATCTTCAAGCCGCAGGGCGAGGCGATCAACGCGGGCGCGGCGGACGACGTGCGCGTGCTGGTCGTCGGCAACCCGGCCAACACCAACGCCCTGATCGCCCAGCAGCACGCGCCCGACGTGCCCGCCGGGCGGTTCACCGCGATGACCCGCCTCGACCACAACCGGGCGCTGTCGCAGCTGGCCAAGAAGCTCGGGGTGTCGGTCACCGACATCAAGAAGCTGACCATCTGGGGCAACCACTCGGCCACCCAGTACCCCGACCTGTTCCACGCCGAGGTCAACGGCCGGAACGCGGCCGAGGCCGTGAACGACCAGGCCTGGCTGGAGAACGAGTTCATCCCGACCGTCGCCAAGCGCGGCGCGGCGATCATCGAGGCGCGCGGCGCGTCCTCGGCGGCGTCGGCGGCGAACGCGGCGATCGACCACGTCCACGACTGGGTCAACGGCACCGCCGAGGGCGACTGGGTGTCGATGGCCATCCCGTCGGACGGCTCGTACGGCGTGCCGGAGGGCATCATCTCGTCGTTCCCGGTCACCGTGACCAACGGCGAGTACTCGATCGTGCAGGGCCTGGAGATCGACGACTTCTCCCGCGCCCGCATCGACGCCTCCGCGGCCGAGCTGGTCGAGGAGCGCGACGCGGTCAAGGCTCTCGGCCTGATCTGAGTCGGAGCACACCGAGTCGGAGCACACCGAGTCGGAGCACACCGAGTCGAAGCACACCGAGTCGGAGCACACGGTGTGGAAGCACACGGGAGGGCCGCCGCCGGTGGCCCTCCCGTGGCATGTTTGGGGCATGGACTCCTGGCCCGTGCCCGCCCCGAACCTGCCCTCCGACGTGCACCCGGCGCTTGCCGCCACCGCGATCGCCGCGTCCGCCGCCTACGACCGGGCCCGGCGCGAGTTCACCCGCGTGCAGCTGCGCGAGGAGATCGCCGACGGCGCGGACGGCACGCCCACCATGCGGGTGGACGCGATCGTGGAGGCCGCGATCGCCGAGGCCGCCGCGCGGGCGGGCGCGAACCTGCTGTCCGAGGAGGCCGGGTTCATCGACAACGGTTCGGCCGCCACCCTCGTGGTCGACCCCGTGGACGGCTCGGCGAACGCGGCCACCGGCGTGCCGCTGTCGTGCTTCGCGGGCGCCCTGGTGGTCGACGAGCAGCCCGTCGAGGCCCTCACGGTCTGGTTCGACACCGGCCGCGCCTGGTCGGCCCACGCGGGCAGGCCCACGCCCTACCGCACCACCGGCCGGACCCGGCTCGCAGGCGCGTCGATCTGCATGATGCGGCCCAAGCGCGGCACCGAGGACGCCTGGATGCGGGTGGCGAACCAGGTCGACCGCGTGCGCATCCTGTCCACCACGTGCCTGGAGACCGCGCTGGTCGCCGAGGGCGCGGTGGACGCGTTCGCCGATCCTGGCTCGGACACCCACCGGCTGATGGACCTGATCGCCGCCCTGGTCACCGTCCCGGCCGCCGGGGGAGCGCTGCTCGACCTGCGCGGCCGGCCGCTCACCTTCGACCTCGACCTCTCCCGGCGCTGGTCGGGCATCGCTGCCGCGACGCCCGCGCTGGCCGACGACCTGATCGCGACCATCCTGGGCTGAGACCGTTCCCAGGTGGCCGTTCCGCTCACCCGCGGTACCAGCGGGCGGTTTCCTCGATCGCCTGCTCGTGCGGCGTGACCGGCAGCTGCCCGAACGTCGCGTCGAACGCGGAGTGGTCCACCAGCCACGGCGAGGTCCGCTGGTGGTCCATCTCGCCCGAGCCCCGCAGCCGCTTGTCGAACAACGACCCCACCGCCACCGCGACGGCCGGCAGGCGCATCGGCTTGCGCCCGTTGCCGAGCACCCGCCCGGTCAGGGCGAAGAACTCCCGCACGGTCAACGTCTCCGCCGCGGGCGTGTGCCAGACCTTGCCGTCGGCGCGCTCGTCGTCGCCCAGCACGATCTGCGCCCGCGCCGTGTCGGCCAGGTAGGCGAACGTGTGCGGCACGTCCAACGGCCAGAACCACATGCCCGCCCGGCCCGCCGACATGGGCTTGATCACCAGCTCACCGGGCAGCGACCCCACGCCACCCGGGCCGTAGTAGTCGGACGACCGGCACGTCGTGACCGGCACCGATGCTTTCCGCAAACGCTTGCCCAGCGCACTCCTGAGCTTCTCCTTCGGTCCGGCCGGGCGCTCCGGCGTGCTCTCCCGCAACGGCCCCGTCACCGGCCCGTACGCGTAGAGGTTGTCCGTGTAGACGATCTTCGCGCCCACCGCCTCCGCCGCCGCGATCGTGTTCTCCACCATCGTCGGCAACATCTGCACCCACCTGGTGTACGGCACGTTCGCGGCCAGGTGGATCACCGAGGCGCCCTCGACGGCCTTCAGCGTGGACGCCCGGTCCATCAGGTCGCCGCGCACGTCCTGCGCGCCTTCGGGAACTCCACCCGAACGTGTGACAGCCCGAACCTCTCGGCCCTCGGCCACCAGCTGCCGGGTGATCTCCCGCCCGATGCCCCGACCCGCTCCCAGCACGACCGCGGTCATGACGCCCCCTCGTATCACCATGTCACTTGAGTTAGAGGTTCTAACACAAGTTACAGTGTCTTTGTCAAGGAGGGTGTCGTGGTCAACGTCCGCCGTGAGCGGTTCCGCGAGGAAACCAAGGCCGAGGCCAAGCGCATCGCGCTGGAGCAGTTGGCCGAGCAGGGGATCGCCGGGGTCTCGGTCAACGCCATCGCCAAGCGCATGGGCGTGACGGGTCCCGCGCTCTACCGGTACTTCAGGGGGCGCGACGACCTGCTCAACGACCTCGTCCGCGACGCCTGGCACGACCTCGCGGACGCGGTGGAGGCGTCGGTCGCGGCGACGGAGGGCTCCCCCGCGCCCGACCGGCTGCGTGCGTTCGCCGAGGTGTTCCGGTCGTGGGGCGTCACCCAACCGCACCGGTACCTGCTGCTGTTCGGCACGCCGCTACCCGGATACCACGCGCCGCAGGACACCGTCCTGATGGCGCACCGCACCATGAGCGCGCTGCTCGGCGTGCTGCCGCACGAGGGTGCGACGACCGGGTCGTCCACACTGGACGACCAGCTCGTGGCGTGGGCGGGCTCGCGCGGCGAGGGGGACGTACCCCCCGCCGTGCTGCTCACCGGCCTGCGTGCGTTCACCAGGCTGCACGGCGTGCTCAGCCTGGAGGTCTCCGGCCAGTTCGGGCCGATGGGGATCGACCCGGCGCTGCTCTACCGCGCCGAGGTCGAGTCCTTGATCCTGGGTGATTCGGAGGTCCGGGGCTCGACCAGGCTGTCGGGGCCGGGGTAGACCAGCCCTTCGTGGCCGTCGGAGAAGCGGACCCGATACGGCGGCGCACCCTTCTCGCCGCGGACTTCGAGGATCTCGCCGACCTTCTCGTCGAGACCCACCGCGCGGCTGTGGATGTGCAACCGGTCGCCTACTGTCGCGTGCATCTGCAACACCTCCGGTGCGTCACAGCGTAGGGCTGATCCGAAGGTACCGACAGCCTGGCATTTCCGCTCAGCTGCAAGCCTTGGACAACTTCGCCGCCTGGTCGAGCTTCTGCTGCGTCCAAGCCGCGGCGTTGGCCGGGTTCAGGTCCTCCAGCGTCACCTTGCTCATCGTGTCGGACATGCCGGTGATGGCGTCCTTGACCGTGGCGTCGCCGGCCTTCGCGGCGAGGTCGTTCAGCTCCTGCGCCTTCTTCTGGGTCTCCTCCAGCGCCTTCTGCGGGTCGGTGCTGTCGGGGGCGAAGTTGGCGAGCTGGAGGGCGTCGATGCAGACCTGCGCCTTGTCCGCGGCCTGGCCGACCTGGTTGGCCGTGTCGGAGGCCTGCTGGACGGCCTCGCAGCCGGAGACCGCGGCGGCGAGGCCCATCGCCAGCAGGAAGGTGGCTACCGGACGACCTGCGCGCATGAGGTGCTCCCGTTCTGAGTTGACCGTTTCGCCCGACTCTACCGACGTGCGTACAAACGACGCACCACGTCGTCGATTTCCGGCTCGACGACGACGAGGTCGTGCACTTCGGCCCGTGCGGCGACGGCGGAGATCAGTGCCGCCGCCGTGGTGTCGGCACGGCGGAACGTGAGGTGGTGTCGCAAACCGTTCGGCTCACTGCGGCTCGACGTGACGCCGTGCAGACCGTCCAGCTCCGCCGGTCGCTCCAGGTCGACGACCAGCACCCGTTCCGGCGCCACCTCGGCCCGCAGTTCCTCCAGCGGCCCGTCGGCCAGCACCGTGCCGCGGTCGATCACCACCAACCGCGGGCAGAGCCGCTCGATGTCGTCCAAATCGTGCGTGGTGAGCAACAAAGTGGTGCCGCGCTGCGTGTTCAGGTCCGCCAGGAATTCCCGGAGCCGTTCCTTCGATTCCAGGTCGAGCCCGATCGTCGGCTCGTCCAACACCAACAACTCCGGCCCGTGCAGCAAGGAAGCCGTGACCTCGCCCCGCATCCGCTGCCCCAGCGAGAGCTGCCGAACCGGCGTGCCCAGGAAGGGACCGAGCTCCAACAGCTCCGCGCACTCCCGCAACCGGGCCTCGAAATCGGCCTTCGGCACCCGGTAGATGGCCCGCAACAGGTCGAAGCTGTCCCGCAGCGGCAGGTCCCACCACAGCTGGCTCCGCTGCCCGAACACGACCCCGATCCGCCGCGCCAGGTCACGCCGGGCGCGCGACGGGTCCACCCCGCACACCCGGACGGACCCCGAGGTCGGCACGAGGATCCCGGTCAGCATCTTGATGGTGGTGGACTTGCCCGCGCCGTTCGGCCCGACGTACCCGACCGCTTCACCGGCCGCCACGTCGAACGAGACCGAGTCCACCGCCCGCACGACCTGCTTGTCGCGCCGGAACCGACCGACCTTCGTGGTCACGGTGAACTCGCGGCGCAGGTCCCGCACCTCGATCATGATCCAGTCCCCCGGTAGTGGCGGACGGCCGTCCGCCAGACGAACCCGGCCGCGACGGCCGCGGCCAAGGCGACCAACGGCGAGATCCACCCCAGCAGCACCGGACCGCCCAGCGGGTCGGGGCGGTCGAGCAGGGCGAGGCTCGGGTAGTAGGCGACGAACGCGCCGGGGATGACGAAGGCGAAGAACCGCCGCAACCACGGCCCGTATACCGTGGCGGGGTAGGAGGTGAACGCGTTGCTCCCGTACGTCACCGCGTTCGAGAGCTCCTGGCCGTCGACCACCCAGAAGCAGATCGCACTGGCCGTGATCCAGATCGAGGAGAAGATCACCGCGCCGCTGAGCGGGGCGGCGACGACGAGCACCGCGGTCGCCGGCGACCAGGCGATGTCGTTCTGGTCCAACGCGTACACCAGGACGGCGACGCCCGCACCGATCCGCCCGATCTTGCGCAGGTGCAGGTCGGACGCCATCATCTGCGCCAACGTGCCCAACGGGCGCAACAGCAGGACGTCGAACGTGCCGGTGCGGATGTAGGTCGGGAGCTCGTCCAGCTGGCCCGCGACCATGTCGGCGATGCCGAAGGCCGTGCCCGCGATCGCGTACATCAGCACGACCTCGTTCACCGGGAACCCGCCCAGCGCGCTGACCCGGTTGAACAGCACCAGGATGATGACCAGCTCGGCGAGCTGGTTGACGGCTTGGGCGACGCACTGGAGGACGAACGAGGCGCGGTAGGACATCTGACCGCGCAAGCGCGCGCCGACGAGCTTCACGTAGACGCGTTCAGCCACCCTGGACCACCACCTTGCGCACAGCGCGCCGCAGCACCAGATGGCCGACCGCGAGGACCACCACGGCCCAGAACGCCTGCCCCGCCAGGAACGGCCACGGCGAGCCGCGCTCCAGGAACACGTCGATCGGCGCCTGCAACATCGCCGCGAACGGCGTGGACCACACGATCGGGACCGCCCATTCGGGGAAGAACGCCAACGGCACGGCCAACCCGCACAACAGCCACGTGGCCGCCGTGTAGAGCGCCGCCACGCCCCGGTTGTCGAGGAGCCAGAACGTCGTCGCGTTCAGCAGGAACCGCAAGCCGAAGCTGACCGCCACCGCGAGCGCCACGCTGACCGTGAACACGACCCACGTCCCAGCCGCGGGCCACCGGAACGGGAAGAACAACGCACCGAACAGCACCGGCGGCGCGAACCGCACGACCACCGCGTACCCGCTGCGGCCGATGTCCTCGGCGAACAACGCCATCTGCAAGTGCCACGGGCGGTAGAGGTCGACCACGACGTCGCCACTGCGAACGCGGTCGGCCAGGTGCTTGTCACCCCAGAGCACCACGACGGCGATCAACCCCTGGCCGAGCCAGACGTAGGTGGCGGTGGCGGCGACGTCATAGCCGGAGATCGGGCCCTGCCCCACGGCCGTGACCAGCACGGCCAGCCTGAGCAGCCCGAACACGACGTTCGTCGCCATTCCGGCGACCATCGCCCGTCGATAGGTGGAGTACCTGCGGAATCCTGCCAGCGCTAAACGGGCGTAGGCACGCACGTCTGTTCACCCTAGGAACCACGGCAACCGAATTAGCCCACCGCGCCCCGACGGGCCCGCGACCGACCGGGCGGCGGTGGGGAACTCACCGCCGCGCCGCCAACACCCCGTCCAGCAACCCGGGGAACAACGCGTCCAGGTCGTCCCGCCGCAGCGAACTGATCCTCGACGTCCCCTGCGGTCGCACCCGCACCACGCCCGCCTCGCGCAACGTCCGCACGTGGTGCGTGAGCGTCGACGCCGTCACACCGAGGTCGAGCACCCCGCAGGACAGGCCCTCCTCGTGCCGCGCCAACGCGCGCACGATCCGCAGTCGCACCGGATCGGCCAAGGCGTGCAGCACCGACGTTATCCGGATCTCGTCCCGCTCCGGGTGCGCGAGGGCGGTGGTCATGGCGGTAATACTACGAGACCTGTCGAACTTTGATGAACATCGTAGTACGTTGATCCTCATGTCGGCCCGCACCGCCCGCACCTACCTCCTCGCCGCCGGGGCGTTCGCCATCGGCACGAGTGGCTACATCGTCTCCGGCGTGCTGCCGGCCGTGAGCGAGGAGCTGCACGTCTCCCACGCCACCGCCGGTCAGCTGCTCACCGCGTTCGCCATCGCCTACGCGATCTCGTCCCCGCTCCTCGCCGCCCTCACCGGCCGGTGGGAACGCCGCACGCTCCTCGTCGTCGCCTTGGCCGTGGTCGCCTTCGGCAACCTCCTCGCCGCCCTCGCCCCGAACTACCCGCTGCTCTTGGGCGCCCGCGTCGTCAGCGCCCTCGGCGCGGCCGTCTACACACCCGCCGCCACCCTCGTCGCCACCGTCCTGACCCCGCCGGAACACCGCGGCCGAGCGGTCGCGCTCGTCTTCGGCGGCCTCACGTTCTCCCTGGTCCTGGGCGTGCCGGCGGGCAACCTGCTCGGCGGCCCCCTCGGCTACCAGGGCGTGTTCGCGCTGATCGCGGTCGTCTCGGCGGTGGCGGCGGTGGCCGTGCGGCTCTGGCTGCCCCGGGTCGAGGCCCCTCCGGTGGTCAGCCTGCGCCGGCGGTTCGCCCCCGCCGCCGACCGGCGCGTGCTGATGGTCCTGGGGCTCACGGTCCTCGCGTGCCTCGCCGTGTTCAGCGTCTTCAACTACATCGCGCCCCTGCTCACCGAGACCGCCGGCGTCGAAGGCGCCGCGATCGGTGCGCTCCTCGTCGCCTACGGGCTCGGTTCCGTGCTCGGCAACTGGGCCGCGGGCCGCCTCACCGACCGCTTCGACACCCGCAAGCTGCTGGTCGTGCTGTTCAGCTGCTTCACCGTCGTGCTGGCCACGTTGCCGCTGACCGCCACCACCCCGGTCACGGCCGCCATCGCCCTGTTCGTCTGGGGCGCGCTCACCTGGTCCGCGAACCCGCCCATCCAGAGCTGGCTCATCGAACTCTCCCCCGCCAACAGCGGTCTGCTGCTCTCGCTCAACGCGTCCGCGATCTACCTGGGCGTCGGGCTGTCCGGGGTGGTCGGCGGCCTGGTGATCAGCTGGGCGGGCCTGCTGCCGTTGGCCCCGATCGCCGCTCTCCTCGCGCTGGTCGCGCTGGTGATGCTGATCTTCGCCCTCAAGCCGCCCCGGTCCCCTCAGGACCCGAACGCGCTGGTGGTGACCTCACCGACCCCGGGTTCGCTCGCCAAGCAGTGGAAGTAGTTCCGGTCGCCGTCCGCGAACGCCACCGCGGTGATCCGCCACGTCGACGTGTCCACGGTCGGCCGCGTGTTGGCCTTCATGGCCTCGGCCGTGCACACGTCGGCGACCTCCGGCGCCTTCACCAGGTCCTCGCCGCCGACCTGGGGGATGGCACCGGACAACCACCCGCCGGCGAACGCCTCCCAGAAGTGCTCGACCGAGCAGTCACCGGCACGTCGTGCCGTCGCCGCCTGCCCGCCCGCGTGGTTGATGCCGTGGTAGCAGGTGGGTTCGGCGACGCAGAAGCCCGAATCGCACGCCTCCAGCCTCGGCGGCGGCAGGGCTTCCTGCGTCGTCGTGGTGGTAGCCGGAGTGGTGGTGCCGGTGGTTTCCGCAGCCCCGGAGTCGCGGGTAGCCGCCCACCAGGTGCCGCCCGCGACGACCGCCGCCAGCACCACCGCACCGACCACCAACGGCTTCCGGGGGGCGCCACCCTGCACGGTGTGCGGCCGACCGACCTGCGGCGCGTTCAGCCCGAGCCCCGAGCCACTGCGTACGGACACCGGCCCCCTCCGGGGAGCCTCCCCGGACCCGTCCCGGGACTCCCGCCGCAACCCGTCCTGCAACTCCTGGCGCAACCGGGCCGCGCTCGGCGTGCGGTGGGCGACGTCCGGGTGCAGCGCACGCACCAGCGTCTCGTGCAGGTCCTGCGGCACCCCGGGCACGAGCGGAACCGGTGATCGCAGCACCGCGCCGAGGTGGTCGAACGACTCGACCGGCCACGGCACGGGACGCGGCGGCCGTCCGGCGAGCAGGTCGTACAGGGTCGCCGCCAACGCGTAGACGTCCGCGGCCGGCGTCGGCTGGGCCATCGCGAACGCCTCGGGCGGCGCGTAGCTGGGGCTCAACGCGTCCCGCGTCACCGTGCTCGACCCCTCGGCGTCCAGCAGCGCCGCCAACCCGAAGTCGGCGAGCTTCACCGTGCCGTACCGGTCGAGCAGGATGTTGCCGGGCTTGATGTCGCGGTGCAGCACGCCCTCCGCGTGGGCCGCGGCCAGGGCGTCCGCCAACTGCACGCCCACCTCCCGCACCCGCGCCGCGGACAGCGGCCCCTCCCGCCGGACCAGGTCGGCCAGCGAACCGCCCGTGCACAGCTCCATCACCAGGTAAGGAATGCCCTCGGGGGTGACGTTGGCGTCGTGCACCGCGACGACGTGCGGGTGGCCGGACAACCTGGCGGCGGCGTGCGCCTCGCGCAGGAACCGCCGCCGGTCGCGTTCGGTGCGCAGCACCCGGTCGTCGACCTTCACCGCGACCTCGCGGTTCAGCTGCACCTGGCGGGCGCGGTAGACGGTGGCGAAACCACCCTGACCCAGCGGCGTGAGATCGGCGAGACCCGGCAACTGCACGCGGGGACTCTAACCGGTGGTGGTCGCCTGCCCGGCCGCCTTCGCCGCCTTCTTGAACGCCCGTACCTCCACCAACGACTCGGCACTGGTCACGTCCGCGATCGAGCGCCGGGAGCCTTCCTCGCCGTACGCCCCGGCCGCCTCCCGCCACCCCTCCGGCGTCACCCCGAGCTGCTTGCCCAGCAGCGCCACGAAGATGCGCGCCTTCTGGTCACCGAACCCGGGCAGGGCCTTCACCCGGCGCAGCACTTCCTTGCCGTCCGGCTTGCCCGACTTCCAGATGTTCGCCGTCTTGCCGTTGTAGTGCTCGATCACGTGCAACGCCAGCGCGTGGACCCGACGTGCCATCGAGCCGCCGTACCGGTGGATCGCGGGCGGCTGGACGCACAGCTCCACGAACTCGTCCACATCGGCCTCGGCGATCTTGGTGATGCTGAACCCGTCCATCCGGTCCGCGATCTTCCGCGGCCCCGCGAAGGCGTGTTCCATCGGGAACTGCTGGTCCAGCAGCAGCCCTGTGAGCAGCGCGAAGGGATCTTCGCTGAGCAGCTTGTCGGCGGCCGGGTCACCGGTCAGGCGCAGCTTCTTCGGCATGGGTGCCATCCTCGCACCACAGCCCGCGACCTCACTTGTCGAACTCCGGGATCAGCTCACCGACCAGGCGCAGGCTCCGCATGACGTCCTCGTGCTTGAGGCTGCCGACCTGGTGGAACGCCATCAGGCGGTCGATGCCCAGGTCCGCGTAGACGCGCAGCTTCTTGCGGCACGTCTCCGGGCTGCCGACGATCAGCGAGTCCTGCTCGTTCAGTGCCTCGAAGATTTCCTCCGGCTCCACGTCGTCACCCTGGAGGACCCGGCCGATCACCACCTGGGCGCGGTTCGGCCCGGTGGACGTGGCCGCCTCCGCCCGCAGGAAGTCCCCGGTCAGCCCGCCGCCGGTGGGGTCGTTCAGCAGCTCCTCCTGACGCCGCACCGTCTCCACGAACGTGTCCGCGGCCTCGAAGAACGTCAGCGCCTTGACCGTGTACCACGCCGCCGCGATCACGGCGCCGTTGCGGACCGCCTGCTCGTCGGTCTCCGCGCAGTGCACGAACGTGAAGAACGCGACCTGGTCGTTGACCGACGCACCGACCGGTGACGTGCACGCCCGCGCCGCCGCCCGGTACAGGTCCACCATCCGGCGCACCCGCTCGGCGGACTCCCACATCGTCGTACCGAGCACCCCGACGCCCCGGCGCCCGGCCTCCTCGAACGACGCCGGGCTGGCCGCCGCCTGCCACAGCGGCGGGTGGGGCCGTTGCAGCGGCTTGGGCACGATCGGCACGTCGTCGATCTCGAAGTCCTCGCTGGAGTGCGAGAAGCGCTCCGAGGTCCACATCCGCGGGATCATCTCGAACGCCTGCTGCGTCTGCCGCCGCACGTCCGCCGGGTCGATGCCGAACAGCCGCCACTCCGGCGTGGTGGACCTGGTCAGGCCGAACTCCAGCCGCCCACCGCTCAGGTGGTCCAGCATCGCGGCCCGTTCGGCTGCCCTGATCGGGTGGTTGAACCGCGCCGGCGCCAGCACCGCCGCGTGACCCAGCCTCATCCTCGACGTCTGCTGCGAGATCGCGGCCAGCATCAGCTCCGGCGCGGACGACAGGCTGAACTCCTCGGCGCCGTGGTGCTCGACCTGCCACCAGCAGCCGTAGCCGAGTTCGTCGGCCAGCCTGGCCTGCTCCAACGCCTCCGTGATGCGCGCGTGCTGGTGACCCTCCTGCCACGGGCGCGGGTCCTGGATCTCGTTGAAGACGTCGATCTTCATACCCGTCTCCTCCCGTGGGCTGGCCGAAACCTAGCCCGCGGACGCCCGCCGGGACATGCGCCATTCGGTTGACTGCTTAACCGGTTAATCGCTACGGTTCGACCACTCCGCCGCCACGCTCTGAAGGCCGCCACCCTTCGAGAGGCAGGACGCAGTGCGCACAGCGATGACGCTGGTAGCCCTACTCCTCATCACCCTCGCGGCACCCACGACCGCCGCGGCCGCACCGCCGCCCGTACCCGTGGTCGACTACCTGGAGCGGATCACCGGCACCCGCACGGTGACCGGGATGCACAACAAGGAGCCCAACTCCGACCCCGCCCGCCACACCGCCAAGGTCCACGCGATCACCGACGCCTATCCCGGCCTCTGGGGCGGTGACTTCCTCTTCGCGCAGGACGACGTCGACCACCGCGCGACGATGGTCGCCCAGGCCGAGACCGAGTGGCGCAACGGCTCGCTCGTCACGCTGACCTGGCACGTCTGCCCGCCGACCCGGCCGACCGCGTGCGGCTGGGACGAGGGCGTCAACGACGACCTCACCGACGCCCAGTGGTCCCAGCTGATCACCGACGGGACCGCGCTCAACAACGCCTGGAAGGCCCGCCTGGACGAGGTCGTCCCGTTCCTGCGCCGACTCCTGGATGCGGGCGTGCAGCCGCTGTTCCGACCGCTGCACGAGATGAACGACGGCTGGTCCTGGTGGGGCGGGCGGCCGGGCGCGAGCGGCAGCCGCCGCCTCTACCAGCTCACCCACGACCACCTGGTCCGGACCCGCGGCCTGACCGGCATGGCGTGGGTCTGGAACGTCAAGGACCTCGACCCGGCCGGCATCGCCGCCTACTACCCGGGCCCGGCGTACGCGGACGTCGTGTCGCTCGACGCGTGGAACAGCTTCTGGCCCGCCAAGACCTACTACAACACCCTCAAGTCCCTGGCCCCGGGCAAGCCGTTGGCGTTGGCCGAGGTCGGCCGGGTGCCATCGCCCGGTGAGCTGGCGTCCCAACCCGACTGGGCGTACTTCATGGCGTGGCCGGAGTTCTTCGACGACAAGCAGCTCAACCCCGACAGCACCGTCCGCGCCACCTACGCCTCGTCGCGCGCGGTCAACCAGGGCGGGCTGACCGGCGACAACCTCGCGCTCAACCGCCCGTCCTGGTCCACCGCCACCGAAAGCGCCGCCCACCCGTCGTCCCACGCGTTCGACGGCAACCCGGCCACCCGCTGGAGCAGCGCGTTCACCGACCAGCACTCGCTCTGGGTCGACCTGGGCGCCACGCGACCCGTCCGCCGCGTCCGGCTCGACTGGGAGGCCGCGCACGCCCGGCAGTACCAGCTCCAGGTGTCCGACGACGGCACCACCTGGACCACCGTGCACCAGGACTACGCCGCCGACGGCGGCACGGACGAGATCGCGCTGGACACGAGCGCGCGCTACCTGAAGCTGTACGCCTTCCAACGCGCCACCCCGTACGGCTACTCGCTCTGGGAGGTGAGCGTGCTCAGCTAGGGGTATGCACGATCGGCACGACCTGACCGATTAGCAGGCGCAACGCCTCCCGGTCCACCGTGGCCGGGTCCTCGGCCAGCCAGTCGCCGATCTCCTCGACGAACTGGGCGGGCGTCATCGGCGGCACGATGGCGTCCGCCGGTTCCTCGGTGGTGACCACGCCGTCCCGGCTCGGGTACACCAGCAGCGCGGTGCGGATGTCCAGCCACGGCAGCAGCTTCCGGTACACCGCCAGGCTGCGCGGCATCCGCATCCCACCGCCCCGGAACGGGTGGCCGTTGCGCCACACCGTGCCGTCGTCCTCGGCCTCGTAGTGCCCGGGCAGCCACGACTTCGACTCGATCAGCACCAGCTTCCGCCCGCACAGCACGGCGTGGTCGACATCGGCGAACACCGAACCCGGCCAGGCCAGGCCGTGGAAGATCCGCGCGCCGGGCAGCCGGGTCAGGTACCGGCTGAGCAGGTCCGCGGTGTGCTGCTCGCAGACCCGGTCGTCCGTGGTGCCGTGCACCACGCCGGTGTCGTGGTCCAGGGTGAACGCCCGGTCGGCCCGGATCGCCGCCAGGTACCGCCGCACCAACCGGAACGCCGCGGCCGCCGAGGCGGCCACCAGCAGCAGCCAGACGCCCAGCGCCAACGGCGAGAAGTCGATCACCACCACGGGCAGCAGCAGGAAGAACCACCCGCACATCGCGGCCAGCGCGGGCGCGTGCCCGGGCCCGGCGGCGGGGACGTACCGCACCCGCTGCGCCACGTCGACCAGGTGCCACCACGCGAGGCCGCCGAGGTCCACCACTGGCTTCGGAGGTACGAAGTCGGGATCCTCGCCGAAGTTGCGCAGCCGACCGGTCCGACCGGAGCGCGGCGGGCGGGTCGGCGACGTGGGCCGTGCGCCCGGACGGGTGAACGACCACCCCCGGTCGTAGTCACGCCTCCGGGAGGGATCCCGCAGGGTGTCATATGCCTCTTGCAGCATTCGGAAGGTGCCGGAGGACCCGCCCGCGTCCGGGTGCATGACCTTGGCCAGGGAGCGGTAAGCGGACTTGATCTCCGCCTCGGACGCGTAGCGGCCGACCCCGAGGAGTTCGTAGTAGTCGACTCCGCGCACGAGGGCAGACCTTAGCGGCCCTGTCTCCGGGACCGTGGTCATGGTTAGTGTTGGGCAAGAGCCCGGTAGCGCAGTGGTTGTCGCGCCCTTCCCCTGGGAGGGAGGACGCCGGTTCGAATCCGGCCCGGCTCGGGACCATGTAGCGCAGTGGTTGACGCGCCCTCCCCCTGGGAGGGAGGACGCCGGTTCGAGTCCGGCCTGGTCCGCGGGGTTCGAGGTCGAGTTGCCGGTGCCGGTGGGCCGGCGCAGGCTTCGGCCATGGCGACTTGCGACGTTTGCGGCAACGACTACTGGATGAGCTTCGAGGTCCGGACGGCCGGCGACGGCGTGCACACGTTCGACAGCTTCGAGTGCGCGATCCAACGCCTGGCGCCGCGCTGCGAGCACTGCGACTGCCGCATCATCGGCCACGGCGTGGAGGTGCGGGGCAGGTTCTTCTGCTGCGCCCACTGCGCGCGCAGCGCGGAGAGCCTCGGCGCCCAGATCAAGGACACCGTCGGCGCCCACCCGGGCTGACCGGCCCACCGGTCGACCCCTCGACCCCAGCCGCCTCGGTCCGAGGCTTCAGCCGGACGCGTCAGCCGCAGTCCAGCACCAGCCGGCCGTTGACGAACGTCGGTTGCAGGTCGCCCCGCGCGTCCACGCTCTTCGTGCCGTGCGGCAGTACCTCCTCGATCGCGCTGAACGCGAGGATGTCCGACACGCCGTAACGACCGCGCAGCGTGCGCTGGCCGGGGAACCGCAGCACCCGGCCCTCCCTCCGGTCGCGGTGGGCCAACACGGCCCGCAGCGCGCCGCGGGTGAGCGCCTCCGGCCCGGCGAGCCGTTGCAGGGAGCCGTTGTGCACGGCCAACCCGTAGCCGCGCTCGATCAGCGTCGACACGGTGTTCTCCGACGGCTGGTCGGTGAGCCGGAACGACATCGCGTGCCGTCCCTCCACGTCGTGCACGCACACGAGCTGCGCGTGGAACAGCAGCGTCTCGTACAGCGACACCGCGGTGGTGTCCGCGGTCGCCCGGTCCTCATGACCGAGGTTCAGGCCGAGCCAGGTGGTCATCCGGCCGCCTCGACGACGTCGTCGTGCGTGGGGTGGGGCACGAAGTCCTCCTCGGCGCGGTCTGCGCGGGTCAGGATTTCGTGGAGGTTAGTCCGATCGGGTGATGATGTGGTAGCCGCCGAATGGCCGTTATCCAAAATTCAGATGGGTAGCAGGTCGAAAGTTTCGAAGAACGGGAGCGCGCCGGCCTGCTGGAGCGCGGCGGCGGACAGCCAGACGCTCAGGACCGTGATCAGCGGGCCGACGATCGCCATCTCGACCGTGCCGCCGGTCTTCATCCGCATGATCTTCGGCGGCGCGACCGGGAACCACGTCTTGCCCATCAGCGGGATCGGCCACAGGATCGGGCAGCCCTGCTCGGTGATCGCGTCGCCGAGGTAGTGGGCCACGCACCCGATCCCGACCGCCACGCCGCACGCCGCCGCGCTGGCCGGCGTCTGCGCGGTCCAGGCCACGCAGGCGACCGTGATGGCGGCCGAGACGCCGGTGATGAGCAGGGCGTCCTTCTGCGGGCACCAGTCGTTCATGATCCCGCGCACGGCCAGGCCCGCGAACACGAACATCAGCGCGGGCAGCGCCCACTTCTGCGACTGCTGCACCACGGCCGTCGTGCCGACGGCGGCCGCCAGCGCGAACGCCAGCGTGTGGGTCAGGCCGCGGTGCCCGCCGTCGCGGTTGGAGTCCTTGCGGGTGCGGGTGGTGCGGTAGACGAACGAGCTCACCGTGTTGATCAGGGCCGACGCGCCCGCGCTGACCGGCCCGAACGTGCGGGAGATCGTCGAGGACGGGTGGTCGAGGTCGGGCAGCAGGGCGGCGCCGGTGGCGAGCACCGCACCGACCGCCCAGCTCTGCGGGGTGAGCTGGCCGATGGGGTGGTTCTCGGCCAGCGCGGTCACCGCCGCCCAGGCCAGCAGACCGCTCATGGCGTGGGTCGGACCCGTCGACAACGCTGCCCCCTTGATCACTCGTACGGGTGCGAGGTTAGCGGGGCGAACGCGCCCGGCGGTGGCAATCCGCGAACGCGTGTTCGAGTGTCGTCGCGGGTCGGTCCCGTGCGGCGGGCCGGCGGTGCGGCTGGTTGTATTGGCCCGGAGCACACCGGTGCCACCGGCGGTCGCGGCGTCGGCCCAGATGTGACGCCGTTCCCTTTTTCCGCCCGGGTGGACGCAAGCAGCCTGACATAGCAGTACGCTTGTCTTGCTTGCATTGTCGCGAGAGGAGCGCCCTGAGTATGGGCAAGATCAAGGTTCAGGGGACCGTCGTCGAACTCGACGGCGACGAGATGACCAGGATCATCTGGCAGTTCATCAAGGACAAGCTGATCCACCCGTACCTGGACGTCAACCTCGAGTACTACGACCTGGGCATCGAGTACCGGGACGCGACCGACGACCAGGTCACGATCGACGCCGCGCACGCCATCAAGAAGCACGGCGTCGGCGTCAAGTGCGCCACCATCACGCCGGACGAGGCGCGGGTCGAGGAGTTCGGCCTGAAGAAGATGTGGGTCTCGCCGAACGGCACGATCCGCAACATCCTCGGCGGCGTGGTGTTCCGCGAGCCGATCATCATCTCGAACATCCCGCGGCTGGTGCCGGGCTGGACGAAGCCGATCATCATCGGCCGTCACGCCCACGGCGACCAGTACAAGGCGACCAACTTCAAGGTCCCCGGCGCGGGCGAGCTGACCATCACGTTCACGCCCGAGGACGGCTCCGAGCCGATCAAGCACGTGGTGGCCAACTACGGCGCCGACGGCGGCGTGGCGATGGGCATGTACAACTTCAACAAGTCCATCGAGGACTTCGCGCGTGCTTCGTTCTCGTACGGGTTGCAGCGCAACTACCCGGTGTACATGTCGACCAAGAACACCATCCTCAAGGCGTACGACGGTGCGTTCAAGGACATCTTCCAGCAGGTGTTCGAGGACGAGTTCAAGGCGCAGTTCGACGCCGCGGGCCTGACCTACGAGCACCGCCTGATCGACGACATGGTGGCCGCCGCGATGAAGTGGGAGGGCGGCTACGTCTGGGCGTGCAAGAACTACGACGGTGACGTGCAGTCCGACACGGTCGCGCAGGGCTTCGGCTCGCTCGGCCTGATGACGTCGGTGCTGATGACGCCGGACGGCAAGACCGTCGAGGCCGAGGCCGCGCACGGCACGGTCACCCGGCACTACCGGCAGCACCAGGCGGGCAAGCCGACGTCCACCAACCCGATCGCGTCGATCTTCGCGTGGACCGGTGGCCTGAAGCACCGCGGCAAGCTGGACGGCACGCCGGAGGTGACCGGCTTCGCGGAGACGCTGGAGCAGGTCATCGTCGAGACCGTCGAGAGCGGCCGGATGACCAAGGACCTCGCCGTGCTCGTGGGCAAGGACCAGGAGTGGCTGACCACCGAGGACTTCCTCGGCACGTTGGACGAGAACCTGCAGAAGAAGATGGCCGGCTGACGCCTGCCCTCCGGCTCGCGCGATCAGGGGACTGCCTCCGGGCGGTCCCCTGATCCGTTCCCGCCTCCGTCCCGGTTCCCGTTCCCGCCTCCGTCCCGGCCTCGGTTCCCGCTCCTGTTCCGTCTCCGTGACGACGTCACCCGTCGGGGTTCCCGGTGGGGTGGAATGTGCCGCCGACCGGCCCGCGACCACCCCCGGCGCGCTATATCTGCACTTCAGCAGAGGTGTCAGGAGGCGTGATGCTCGGGATTCCGGTACGCGGCATGGTCGTCGTCGGTGTGCTCGCGGCGGCCGGGTTGATGTACGTCGCCAACGAGGGCCGCAGGCTCGGGGTGGAGGAGGTCGTGGCCCGCGAGTGCAGGGTGACCGTGGTCGCGGACGTCCTCAACGTCCGGTCCGGGCCCGCCGACACCGAGCCGATCGTGGCCACCATGCCGCGTGACGCGGTGGTGCGGGCCGAGGTGCGGGTCGAGAACGGGTTCCGGTTGCTCACCGACGGCCGTTGGGTCAAGGACGAGTTCGTGACACCGACGTCGGACAGCAGTTGCGCGTGATCTGATGGGTGGATGTTCTTCAAGTGGCGGTCGTTCCGCCGTGACGTGGTGACGTGCGCGTGCGAGCCGGAGTGGCCGGGTCTGCGCGCGCGGGTGGACGGTGCCGAGGTGGCCGGGGTGCCCTCGCCGGAGGGCAGCAGCCCGTTGGTGCTGATGATGGGCCTGACCGCGTCCTGCACCGGGTGCGGCGCCGAGTACCCGTACGGCTGGGCGGTCGCCCCGCGCGGTTAGGCTGCCCCGGTGCTGACCGTCTCCACGATCAACGTCAACGGGCTGCGTGCCGCGGCGAAGAAGGGCTACCTCGACTGGCTGGCCGCGACGTCGGCGGACGTCGTGTGCCTGCAGGAGGTGCGTGCCGAGCCGGGGCAGTTGTCGGACGAGGTGCGTTCGCCCGAGGGTTGGCACGTGGCGCACGCGTACTCGGAGATCAAGGGGCGCAACGGGGTCGCCGTGCTGACCCGGGCCGTGCCGGAGGCCGTGCGGATCGGGTTCGGGGTGGCCGAGTTCGAGCACTCGGGGCGGTACGTCGAGGTCGAGCTGGCCGACGTGGTCGTGGCGTCGCTGTACCTGCCCAGCGGTGACGTGGGCACGCCGAGGCAGGACGAGAAGGACCGGTTCATGGCCGCGTTCCTGCCGTACCTGGTGGAACTGCGCGACAAGGCCGCCGCCGACGGGCGTGAGGTGCTGGTGTGCGGCGACTGGAACATCGCGCACCGGGCCGAGGACCTCAAGGCGTGGAAGACGAACCAGAAGTCGTCCGGCTTCCTGCCGGAGGAGCGGGCCTGGCTGGACCGGGTGTTCGGCGAGGCGCGCTACGTCGACGTGGTGCGTTCCCTGCACCCCGACGTGACCGGTCCGTACACCTGGTGGTCGTACCGGGGCAAGGCGTTCGACAACGACTCCGGCTGGCGGATCGACCTGGTTGCCGCAACGGAGGGCATCGCGGCCTCGGCAACCTCCGCCGTGGTCGAGCGTGCCGCCACCTACGCCGAGCGCTGGTCCGACCACGCGCCGGTCACGGTGAGCTTCGACTGGCCGAGGACCTGAGATCGGGCACAATCGTGGCCAGGAGGTGTCGCCCGTGCACGAGGTCATCGCGGCCAAGCGGCCCGAGGTCGAGGATTTGTGCCGCGCGCTAGGGGTTCGTCGTCTCGATGTCTTCGGATCCGCTGTCGGTGACTCGTTCGACGTGGTGTCCAGTGACGTCGACATCCTTGTGGAGTTCGACGCCGGTCCGGGCTTCGACTACTTCGACAGCTACTTCGCCCTGAAGGAAGGGCTGGAGCGGATCTTCGGCCGACCGGTCGATCTGGTGAGCGGTGCCGGCATCCGCAACCCGTACTTCCGTCAGCGAGTGATGGAGACCAAGGAACAGCTGTACGCGGCCTGACCCGCGCGCCCACCTCGGAGGGCGTTTGTCGTCGACGGCGGCTGGAAGCGTTGTCCGGCAACAGAACCGATCAACCCGACGATCGACTTCGCTCGTTCGGCCGCACTTCACGCCGAGTTCGTGACCCGCTCCACGGTTCGTGAGAACTTTTCACCTAACCGAGACACGGGAGCGTTCGATGGGGATCAGCCGGCGGCGTTTCTTCCAGGCGGCAGGTGCGGCGGGCACGGTGTTGGTGTGGGGTGGGCCCGCCTGGGCGGCGACCACCGGCACCACGCTCGACGTCGCGGCCACGGCGGTCGGCACCGCGGGGTACCGGCGGCTCCAGGCCGGTCCGGGGTGGCCGCTGGTGGTGCGGTCGGACCTGGCGCCGCCCGGCGCGGGACGGGCCGATCGGCGCACGCCGCTGGCCTGCTTCGTCCAGTTCACCGACATGCACGTGGTCGACGCGCAGAGCCCGGCCCGCTTCGAGTACACCCACCCGTTGCTGGGCGCCGGTGCCTTCCGCGCCCACGAAACGCTGGCCCAGCACACGTCCACCGCCCTGGTGGACAAGGTCAACGCCATCCGCACCGGCCCGTTCACCAACCGCCCCGTCGACTTCGTGATGACCACGGGCGACAACACCGACAACCACGAGCTGGTGGAGCTGGACTGGTTCCTCACCACCCTCAACGGCGGCCGCATCACCGCCAACACCGGCGACCCGGCCCGGTACGAAGGCGTGCAGGACTCCGGCGCCAAGACCTACTGGAACCCCCACTCCACCGTCCTGGACGACTACAAGGCCAAGGGCTTCCCGCTGGTCCCCGGCCTGCTCGACGCCGCGATCCGCCCGTTCGACAGCCCCGGCCTGCGCATCCCCTGGTACTGCACCTTCGGCAACCACGACGACAGCGTGGTCGGCACCCTCCCCGACGGCATCCCGCCCGTCGACGCCCTCTACACCTCGAACCGCAAGATCATGGGCTTCGCGGACGCGCAGGTGCGCCGGCTCGTCACCGCCATGACCGACCCCACCAGGGTGCTGGACGCGGCGGCCGTGATCGCCGAGGGCGGGCTGGTCCGCACGGTCACCCCGGACGCCCGGCGCCGGCCGTTCACCACGGCCGAGTTCGTCCAGGCCCACCTCGACCCGCGCCACACCGGCCCCGGGCCGCACGGCCACGGCTTCACCCCCGACAACGCCGACGGCGTCGACGTCTTCTACACCTTCCCCATCGCGCCCGGCGTCACCGGCATCAGCCTCGACACCACGACCACCGGGGGCTTCTCCGACGGCTCGATCGGCCTGCACCAGTACCTCTGGCTGGAACGGACCCTCAAGCGCAACAGCTCCCGCTACTACGACGTGCTCGGCCTGCGGCACCGCCAGGACGTCACCGACGAGCTGTTCGTCCTGTTCAGCCACCACACCAGCTGGACCATGGGCAACCTCCTGCCCGACCGCCGCCGCCCGCTCGACCCGCGGTTGGACGGCCAGGCGCTCGTGCACCTCCTCGGCCGGTTCCCGAACGTGGTCGCCTGGGTCAACGGCCACACCCACGAGAACCGGATCGTCCCGCACGGCACGGGCGACCGGGCGTTCTGGGAGATCAACACCGCCGCGCACGTCGACCACCCGCAGCACGCCCGCGTCATCGAGCTCGCCGACAACGGCGACGGCACGCTGTCGCTGTTCACCACCCTGGTCGAGGGCGACGCGCCCTACCAGGCCGACTACGACGACTTCTCACCGCGCGGCCTGGCCTCGCTGGCCCGGGAGTTCGCGTTCAACGACCCGCACGCCAACGCGAACGCGGTCGGCGCCGCCACCGACCGCAACACCGAGCTCCTGATCGCCGGGAGGAGTCCGATCCGGTGAACTCCCGGCGGGACGCCGTGCGCGGGCCGTGCCGCCGATCACTCCGCGCGTGACCGGGGATTTGCGGCACCTAAGGTCGATGTCGTGGCCGTCGACATCTCGATCACCCAGCCGGAACCGACGCCGAGCCCGTCGGCGATGCGACGCGCGTTGCGCCGTGCCGCCGACGGCGCGGTGCTCGACGTCACCGAGGCCGCCGTGCTGCTGCACGCCCGCGGTGACGACCTGGACGCGCTGCTGGAGGCCGCCGGCCGGGTGCGCGACGCCCACCTGTTGGCGGAGGGCCGACCGGGTGTCGTCACCTACAGCCGCAACGCGTTCATCCCGCTGACCCGGCTGTGCCGCGACCGCTGCCACTACTGCACGTTCGCGACCGTGCCGCACCGGCTGCCCGCCGCGTTCCTGGAGCGCGACGAGGTGCTCGACATCGCCCGCCGGGCCGCCGCCCAGGGCTGCAAGGAAGCCCTCTTCACGCTGGGCGACCGGCCCGAGGAGCGGTGGCCGCAGGCCAGGGAGTGGCTGGAGGCGCGCGGGTACTCGTCCACCCTCGACTACGTGCGGGCCAGCGCGATCGCCGTGCTGGAGGAGACCGGCCTGCTGCCGCACCTCAACCCCGGCGTGCTGAGCTGGGAGGAGTTGCAGCGGCTGCGGCCGGTCGCGGCCAGCATGGGGATGATGCTGGAGACCACGGCCGAGCGGCTGTGGTCGGAGCCGGGCGGCCCGCACTACGGCAGCCCGGACAAGGAGCCCGCGGTCCGGCTGCGGGTGCTCACCGACGCGGGCCGGGTGAACGTGCCGTTCACCACCGGCATCCTGATCGGCATCGGCGAGACGGTCACCGAGCGCGCCGAGTCGCTGCTGGCCATGCGCGGCGTCGCCCGCCAGTACGGGCACGTCCAGGAAGTGATCATCCAGAACTTCCGGGCCAAGCCGGACACCGCGATGCGCGGGATGCCCGACGCCGACCTGCACGAGCTGGCCGCCACGATCGCGGTGGCGCGGCTGGTCATGCCGACGTCCACGAGCGTGCAGGCGCCGCCGAACCTGGTCGGCGGCGAGTTCGGCCTGATGCTGCGCGCGGGCATCGACGACTGGGGCGGCGTGTCGCCGGTCACGCCCGACCACGTCAACCCGGAACGGCCGTGGCCGCAGGTGGACGCGCTCGCCGGGCACACCCGCGAAGCGGGCTTCGACCTGCGTGAACGCCTCGCCGTCTACCCCCGGTACGTGACCGCGCCCGCCGGCCAGTGGATCGACACCCGGCTGACCGCGCACGTGTCCGCGTTGGCGCGCGAGGACGGGCTGGCCGAACCGGCCGCCCCGGTCGTCGGCCGCGAGTGGCAGGAGCCCGACGGCGGGCTGGACACCTACGGCCGGGCCGACCTGAACACCGCCATCGACACCGAGGGCCGCACCGGGGACCGGCGTGGCGACTTCGACAGCGTCTACGGCGACTGGGCGTCGCTGAACGTCCCCAAGGCCGTCGAACGGCTGCCCGAGGACACCGCGCGCGCCCTCAGGCTGGCCGCCGACAGCCCCGGGAAGCTGCTGGACGACACCGACGCCGCCATGGCGCTGCTCACCGCCGACGGCGCGGCCCTGGAGACCATGGCCCGGTTGGCCGACGAGCTGCGCGCCGAGGTGGTCGGCGACGACGTCACCTACGTGGTCAACCGCAACATCAACTTCTCCAACGTCTGCTACGTCGGCTGCCGGTTCTGCGCGTTCGCCCAGCGCGAGCGCGACGCCGACGCGTTCCGGCTGTCCGTGGCCGAGGTGGCCGACCGCGCCCAGGAGGCGTGGGACGCGGGCGCCACCGAGGTCTGCATGCAGGGCGGCATCGACCCGAAGCTTCCGGTCACCTACTACGCCGACGTCGTGCGCGCGATCAAGGCGAGGGTGCCGGGCATGCACGTGCACGCGTTCAGCCCGATGGAGGTCGTCAGCGCGGCGGCCAAGGCGGGCGTGAGCGTGCGCGAGTGGCTGACCGAGCTGCGCGACGCGGGCCTGGACACCATTCCCGGCACGGCCGCCGAGATCCTGGACGACGACGTGCGGTGGGTGCTGACCAAGGGCAAGCTGCCCGCCGCGACCTGGCTCGACGTGGTCGCCACCGCGCACGAGGTGGGCATCCGCTCCTCGTCCACGATGATGTACGGCCACGTCGACCACCCCGGCCACTGGCTCGGGCACTTCCGGGCGCTGGCGGCGCTCCAGGACCGCACGGGCGGCCTCACCGAGTTCGTCGGCCTGCCGTTCGTGCACCGCAACGCCCCGATCTACCTGGCGGGCGTGGCCCGGCCCGGACCCACCCGGCGCGACAACCGGGCCGTGCACGCGTTCGCCCGGCTCGCCCTGCACGGCCGCGTGGACAACATCCAGTGCTCGTGGGTCAAGCTGGGTGACGAGGGCACCGCCGAAGTGCTCCGCGGCGGCGCCAACGACCTCGGCGGGACGCTCATGGAGGAGACCATCAGCCGGATGGCGGGCTCCGAGCACGGCTCCGCGCGCACCGCCGGGCAGCTGCACGCCACGGCGGCGTTGGCCGGTCGCCCGGCCCGGCAGCGCACTACGACATATGGCCGAGTGGACGTGGTGGGGTAGCCCCCTGCGGGCGGGGGCGGGCGCGGCTGTGGTTAGTCTGCCGCCGGCCGCGTTTACCCGAACCGAACATGCCAGCCCCACAGCTTCGGTAGGTTCTCGGCCGTCCGTCAACAAGGATCACTCCTCCGTGGAGTGGCACGGTGTTGGTGAGGAGGCTGGGCAGTGCGCGGTCGCTTTGCGGTCCTGGGTCTGGTCCTGGGCGCGGCGTCATCCCTGGTCGTCGAAGGTGTCGCGGTCGCGGCCGACGGCGCGGTGGCGGCTCCCGTCTCCCTTGAGGCGCCGGTCGGCATCGCCGCGGTGGCGTTCGGCGTGATCGGTCTGGTGGCCGGCCTGGTCCGCCACCGCAGGGGCGCGGTGGTGCGTGCGGCGGTCAACGAGCCCGTCGCACCCCGGGCGACCGTCGGTGACGGCGCGGTCGAGGTGCGGCCCGCTACCACCGGGGTCTGATCGGCCTGGGAGAATCACTCCCGTGGTCGTCGAGAACCCCCGTGAGAACGCCCCTGGCGATGCCGTCGGCCGGCCCGCCGAGCTCCAGGCCGACCGGGCCGGGCAGGCGGAGCAGTCCGAGCAGGCCGCCCCGGCTCCGGTGAGCCGTCCCCGCGTGCTGTCCGGCATCCAGCCGACCGCGAGTTCGTTCCACCTCGGCAACTACCTCGGCGCGCTGCGCCAGTGGGTGGCGTTGCAGGAGACGCACGACGCGTTCTACTGCGTCGTCGACCTGCACGCGATCACCGTCGAGCAGGACCCCAAGGTGCTGCGGCAGAACACGCGCGTGTCGGCCGCGCAGTTGCTCGCGCTGGGCATCGACCCCGACCGCTCGTCGCTGTTCGTGCAGTCGCACGTGCCCGAGCACGCGCAGCTCGCCTGGGTCATGCAGTGCCTGACCGGGTTCGGCGAGGCCAGCCGGATGACCCAGTTCAAGGACAAGTCGGCGCGGCAAGCCGCCGGCGGAGCCGGCAATCGGGCCGCCGACGGCGGAGCCGGCAACCAGACGACCGGGGGTGTCGGCGTCGGCCTGTTCACCTACCCGATCCTGCAGGCCGCGGACATCCTGCTGTACCAGGCGCACCACGTGCCGGTCGGCGAGGACCAGCGGCAGCACCTGGAGCTGACCCGCGACCTGGCGCAGCGGTTCAACACCCGGTACGGCAAAACGTTCCGGCTGCCCGAGCCCTACATCGTCAAGGACACCGCCAAGATCTACGACCTGCAGGACCCGACGTCGAAGATGTCGAAGTCCGTGCCGGCGGGCGTGGTCGAGCTGCTGGACGACCCGAAGCGGTCGGCCAAGAAGATCCGTTCGGCGGTCACCGACACCGGGCGCGAGATCGTGTACGACCCGGAGCGCAAGGCGGGTGTGAGCAACCTGCTGGTGATCTACTCCGCGTTGACCGGTCGATCGGTCGAGTCACTGGTCGCCGACTACGACGGCAAGGGCTACGGCGACCTGAAGAAGGACCTCGGCGAGGTGTTCACCGAGTTCGTCACGCCGGTGCGCGCGCGGGTGGCCGAGTACCTGGACGACACCGCCGAGCTGGACAAGGTGCTGGCGCGCGGCGCGGAACGGGCGCGTTCGGTCGCGGCGAAGACCCTGGCCCGGGCCTACGACCGGATCGGCTTCCTCCCGACTGGCGAGTGATCACCTCACCGGTTAGCTTTTCCGGGTGGCGGAAAACGCTGGGACCGAGTCGAAGCTCGACCGGATGCGCCGGCAACGGCCGTGGCTGGACCACCTGTTCCGCGCCGCCGCGCGCTACACCGAGAGCTACGGGGCGCACTACGCCGCGGCGGTGACGTACTTCAGCGTGCTGTCGCTCGTGCCGATGCTGATGATCGGCTTCGCGGTCGCCGGTTTCGTGCTGGCCTCCGAGCCGGCCCTGATCGAGGAGCTCAAGGCGAGCATCGCCGAGGCCGTGCCCGGCTCGCTCGGCGACACCATCAACAAGATCGTCGAGCAGGCCATCGACTCCAAGGGCACGGTCGGCGTGCTCGGCCTGCTCACGGCCGCCTACTCCGGCCTGGGCTGGATGAGCAACCTGCGTGACGCGTTGACCGCGCAGTGGGGCCACGCCAAGGAGGACCTGCCGGTCCTGAAGACGGCGCTGAAGGACCTGCTCGCCCTCGTCACGCTCGGCGCGGCGCTGGTGGTGTCGTTCGGCCTGACGGCGGCGGGCAGCGGGCTCGCCGAGCTGGTGCTGCGGTGGATCGGCCTGGACGGCGTCGGGTGGGCCGAGGCGCTGCTGAAGATCGGCACGATCGCGCTGGGCCTGGTGGCGAACTGGCTGGTGTTCCTGTGGGTGCTGGCCAAGCTGCCGCGCAAGCCGTTCAGCCTGCGCAGCGCCGCGAAGGGCGCGGCCGCGGCGGCGGTGGTGTTCGAGGTGCTCAAGCAGGGCGGAACGCTCTACCTGAGCACCGTCACGTCGTCGCCCGCGGGTGCGGCGTTCGGGCCGGTCATCGGTGTGCTGTTCTTCGCGAACCTGGTGGCCCAGTCGCTGCTGTTCATCACGGCCTGGACGGCCACCGCGCGGGAGAACCTGCTGCGCGACCCGCCCGTGCCGCCGCCACCCGCGGTGATCCGGCCGGTGGTGGAGGTCAGGTCCGGCCCCAGCCCGCGCGCCGCCGCGGGGCTGGTCGGCGCGGGGCTGCTGCTGGGCGCGTTGTTCCGGCGGCGTTGAGGCCGTCGTCCCCGGCGGTCGAGGCCTACGTCCAGAAGACGGCGATGCCGACGTTCACCACGACCAGGCCGGCCAGTACGGGCGTGAGCCAGGCGGCGGGCCTCTTCTTCAGGTTGACCGCCACCAGAGCCGCGATCACGACCAGGACCAGGAGCTTCACCCCGACCTTGATGTTGTTGTAGTCCTGGTCGGTGAGCGGGGCCAGGCCCATCAGCGCCACACCGGTCAGCAGCTGCAACGCGCTGCCGTGCAGCCAGCCCTTGTTCAGCGGGGCGTCGGCCCCGGTCCGGCGCTGGACGAAGAACATCGCGATCAGCATGCCCATGCCGAGCAGGTGCAGGAACACCAGCAGTAGGCGCACGAACTCCACGGCGGAGCCTCCAGGTGTGGTGGGTTATTCGTTCTCGGTGCTTCCGACGGCGCGCAGGCCGCGTGCGCCCGACATGCCGGTGACCGTGCCGAATGTGAGCGACGCGACAACGAGCGGCAGGTGCGCCGACGCGGACGTGCCTCGGGAGAGCCTCACCGGAGCAGTATCGGACGTGGCGGGTGCAGGTCACTCATCCGGGGTGGCTAGCCTGGGCAGGTGCGTTCCTCCGCGTTCCGACGGCCCGTCGCCCTGGTCCTGGCTGCTTGCGCGCTGATGGCCGGCGCGTCGTTCGTGGCCGCACCGGTCGTCGCGGCCCAGCCGGCCTGCGAGAACAAGGTGTCCCCGCCCCCGGCGGTCGACACGTCCGAACAGGTCGCGCCCGGTGAGAAGCCTCCACCCCCGATCGAGGTACCGGAAAGCCCGATCGGGGGACAGCGCCTCGGCGAGTGCGGCCTCGTGCTGCCGCCGAACGCGCCGGTGCCGCCCGACGGCATCACCGCCCGGACGTGGCTGCTGGCCGACATGGACTCCGGCGCCGTGCTGGCGGCGGTCGACCCGCACGGTCGGCAGCGGCCCGCGTCGGTGATCAAGGTGCTGCTCGCCATGGTGGTGGCCAAGGAGCTGGCGCCCGACGCCACGGTGGCGGCGACGCCGGAGGACCTCGCGCAGGAGTGCACCTGCGTCGGGCTGCGCGTCGGCGCCGAGTACACCGTCGAGCAGATGCTGCACGCGCTGGTGATGGCGTCGGGCAACGACGTGGCGCACGCGCTGGCCCGTCGGCTGGGCGGCGTGCCGTCGGCGATCCGGAAGATGAACGCGCTGGCCGCCGAGCTCGGCGCGTTGGACACGCGGGCCGTGACGCCGTCCGGGCTGGACGCGCCGGGCACCTCGACGTCGGCCTACGACGTGGCGTTGATCTACCGCGAGGCGATGAAGTACCCGGACTTCGTCAAGGCCGTGCGGACCCAGCGCATCGACTTCCCGGCGGCCAACGGCAACGGGACCGTGCCGATCGTCAACGACAACCGGCTGCTGACCACGTACAACGGTGCGCTGGGCGGCAAGTCCGGGTTCACCGACGACGCGCAGCACACCTACGTCGGTGCGGCGGAGCGCGGCGGCAAGCGGCTCGTCGTGGTGCTGCTGCGGGGTCAGCAGCAGCCGACCAGGCTGACCGACCAGGCGGCGCGGCTGCTGGACTACGGGTTCGCGCTGGAGCCGTCCGCGTCCGGCAACCCCGTCGGCCGGTTGGTCGAGGGCGCGGCGCAGGCGAAGAAGAAGACCACCGAGCCCCGGCCGACGCCCACCAGCGCCGGTGTCGGCGAGGTGGCCAACTCCACGCCCGACGGCACCCAGTCCTCCGCGATGCAGACGGCGTTCGGCAACGTGGGCGGCCCGATCACCGCCGTGGCCGGCCTGGGCCTGGTGCTCGCCTTCGTCATGTACCTGCGCAGCCGCCGCGCCAAGGCCGCCCGTGCCGCCCGCGCCGCCGCCCAGCAACGCTCCTGAGCGTTCAACTCGGGGTACGCGAACGTAGGACACGCGCGTTCCGAACGTAGGACACGCGCGAGAGTCCTACGCCCAGACCGCGAAAGTCCTACGTTCGGGTGTGCTGAACGTAGGACTCTCGGGGCGTGAGCGTAGGACTCTCGCGAAGTGCGTCAGACGCGCTTGAAGAGCAGGGCGCGCTTCACTTCCTGGATGGCCTTGGTGACCTGGATGCCGCGGGGGCAGGCGTCGGTGCAGTTGAACGTGGTGCGGCAGCGCCACACGCCGTCGACGTCGTTGAGGATGTCCAGGCGCTCCTCGGCGCCCTCGTCCCGGCTGTCGAAGATGAACCGGTGCGCGTTCACGATCGCCGCCGGGCCGAAGTAGGAGCCCTCGGTCCAGTACACCGGGCACGACGTGGTGCACGCCGCGCACAGGATGCACTTGGTGGTGTCGTCGAACCGCTCGCGGTCGGCGATGGACTGCACCCGCTCACGCGTCGGCTCGTTGCCGTACGTGATGAGGTACGGCTTGACCGCCTTGAACGCCTCGAAGAACGGCTCCATGTCGACCAGCAGGTCCTTGTGGACCGGCAGCCCCTTGATGGGCTCGATGGTGATCGTGGTCGGCTTCCCGCCGGACGCCAGCAGGTCCTTCAGCAGCACCTTGCACGCCAGCCGGTTCACGCCGTTGATGCGCATGGCGTCCGAGCCGCAGATGCCGTGCGCGCACGACCGGCGGAACGTCAGCGTCCCGTCGAGGTACCACTTCACGTAGTGCAGCAGGTTCAGCACGCGGTCCGACGGCAGGGCCGGGATCTCGAACGAGTCCCAGCGCGGTTCGTCGTCGAACTCCGGGTTGAACCGGCGCACCTTCACGGTGACGGTGATCGCGCCGTCCGGCACGGGGGGCTGGTTCCCGCGCGAGCCGGTGGACACTTCAGCGGTAGCGGTCATCAGTACTTGCGCTCCATCGGCTGGTACCGGGTGAACGTCACGGGCTTGTAGTCGAGCCGGATGTCGGCCGCCAAGCCGTCGCCCTGCTTGTAGTACATGCTGTGGCGCATGAAGTTCGTGTCGTCGCGGTTCGGGTAGTCCTCGCGCGCGTGACCGCCGCGGGACTCCTTGCGCGCCAGCGCGCCCACGACGAGGACCTCGGCCAGCTCCAGCAGGAAGCCGAGCTCGACGGCCTCCAGGAGGTCGGTGTTGAACCGCTTCCCCTTGTCCTGCACGGTGATCCGCTGGTACCGCTCCTTCAACGCCTGCACGTCGTGCAGCGCCGTCTTGAGCGTGTCCTCGGTGCGGTACACCGACGCGTTGGCGTCCATCGTGGCCTGGAGCTCGGTGCGGATGTCCGCCACGCGCTCCTCGCCGTGCTCGGACAGCACCAGCGCCACCTGCGCCTCGACGGCGGCGGCCGGGTCCGAGGGCAGCTCGACGTGGTCGTGCGCCAACGCGTACTCGGCGGCGGCGATGCCCGCACGGCGGCCGAACACGTTGATGTCCAGCAACGAGTTCGTGCCGAGCCGGTTCGCGCCGTGCACGGACACGCACGCGCACTCACCGGCGGCGTAGAGGCCGGGCACGACGTTGTCGTTGTCCCGCAACACCTCGCCGTGCACGTTGGTCGGGATGCCACCCATCGCGTAGTGCGCGGTCGGGTAGACCGGCACCGGCTCCTTCACCGGGTCGACCGCCAGGTACGTGCGGGCGAACTCGGTGATGTCGGGCAGCTTGCTCTCCAGCACCTCGGCGCCCAGGTGCGTGCAGTCCAGCAGCACGTAGTCCTTGTTCGGACCGGCGCCGCGGCCTTCCAGCACCTCCAACGCCATCGACCGGGCCACGATGTCGCGCGGCGCCAGGTCCTTGATGGTCGGCGCGTAGCGCTCCATGAACCGCTCGCCCGAGCCGTTGCGCAGGATCGCGCCCTCACCGCGGGCGCCCTCGGTGAGCAGGATGCCGAGGCCCGCGAGACCGGTCGGGTGGAACTGGTAGAACTCCATGTCCTCCAGCGGCAGGCCCTTGCGGAACACGATGCCCATGCCGTCGCCGGTCAGCGTGTGCGCGTTGGACGTGGTCTTGAAGACCTTGCCGAAGCCGCCGGTGGCGAACACCACGGACTTGGCCTGGAACACGTGGATCTCGCCGGTCGCCAGCTCGTAGGCGACCGCGCCCGTGCACACCGGGCCGTCCTCGGTCTCGGTCATGCAGATGTCGAGCACGTAGAACTCGTTGAAGAACTCGATGCCGTGCTTGACGCAGTTCTGGTACAGCGTCTGCAGGATCATGTGGCCGGTGCGGTCGGCCGCGTAGCACGCCCGGCGCACGGCCGCCTCGCCGTGGTTGCGGGTGTGACCGCCGAACCGCCGCTGGTCGATCTTGCCCTCGGGCGTGCGGTTGAACGGCAGGCCCATCTTCTCCAGGTCGAGGACCGCGTCGATGGCCTCCTTCGCCATGATCTCGGCGGCGTCCTGGTCGACCAGGTAGTCACCGCCCTTGATCGTGTCGAAGGTGTGCCACTCCCAGTTGTCCTCCTCCACGTTCGCCAGCGCGGCGCACATGCCGCCCTGCGCGGCGCCCGTGTGGGAACGCGTGGGGTAGAGCTTGGTGAGCACGGCCGTGCGGGCGCGCTGGCCGGACTCGATCGCCGCGCGCATCCCGGCGCCACCCGCGCCGATGATGACGACGTCGTACTTGTGGAACTGCATGGCTCTGTGCACTCCCCGCAGCGGGTCAGTCGGTGATGTTCGGGTCGAAGGTGAAGATCACGTACGTGCCGAGGGCGATGATCAGCACCATCGAGACGTAGAGCAGCACCTTGAGCCAGAACCGGGTCGCGTCCTTGCGGGCGTAGTCGTTGATCACGGTGCGCAGGCCGTTGCCGCCGTGGATCTGGGCCAGCCACAGCATCGCCAGGTCCCAGAACTGCCAGAACGGCGAGGCCCACCGGCCCGCGACGAAGCCGAAGTTGATGCGGTGCACGCCGCCGTCGAGGATGTTCATGATGAACAGGTGCCCGAGCACCAGCACCACCAGCGCGACACCCGAGATGCGCATGAACAGCCAGCTGTACAGCTCGAAGTTGCTGCGGCGGGCGGCGGGGCGGCGCGGTGCGCGCGGCTTGGCCAGGGTCAGTTCGCTCATGTTCAGTGACCCCCGCCGAACAGGTCGGCAACCATGCGGACCGTCATGTAGTAGGTGCCGGGGACCATCACCAGCACCCAGACGCCGAGCACCGCCCACAGCATCTGCTTCTGGTAGCGCGCGCCCTTCTCCCAGAAGTCGACGAGCATCACGCGGATGCCGTTGAGCGCGTGGTAGAGGACCGCGCCGACGAGGCCGACCTCGAACAGGTTGACGACCGGGTTCTTGTAGGTCTCGATGACCTTGTCGTACGCGTCCGGCGACACCCGCACCAACGCGGTGTCCAGGACGTGCGCGAACAGGAAGAAGAACGTCAACACACCGGTGATGCGGTGGGCGACCCAGGACCACATCCCCAGGTCGCCGCGGTAGAGCGTTCCGCCCCCTTTAGAGGTGCCCGCCCGCTCGGGTGCGGTGGTGCCGGCCATGCGCAACGGCCTCCAGCGTCAGTGGTGGACTGGTCTCCGGTACGTGCGTACTCGGACCTTGACCCTCGGATGCTAGACCCGCGTGCGCCACCCGACCCAACAGCCCGACCCGTCTGTGAGCGACGAGACACCGGGTGGCCGCTGGATCGATTCGGCTCACACTGCCAGGCGCTCCGCTGTGCGGCTTCCGTCCCTCGGACGGGTGACATGCACCGTCCACTGCGGACTCGCCGGGAGGGGCGTCACTGGTAGTAGACGACGTGCAGGGCGCTCGTGCCCTCGTCAGACGGTGTGAAGGAGGTCGCGGTCGTGCCGTCGGCCAGGTGGAGGCCGCCTTCCGTCCGGCGCGCGTTGACCAGGTGGCCCACGGACTCGCGACCGCGGCGGTCGTGGCGGCGGATCCAGATCACGGCGGCCGTGCCGACCGGGCGGGTGGCGAAGTCGGCCAGCACGTCACTCCACCGGGCGTGGGTGGTGGTGTCCGTCACGTCGCCCAGGCGGGCGAGGGTGGGCGCGAACCAGGCGGCGGGGCCGGGCGCCGGGGGTGCCGGCAGGTCCGCCTCGCCCGCGTCCCAGCGGGACAGCCACTGCCAGGGGTCGGCGTTGGGCAGCGCGAAGGGGGTGCGGCCCGGGTCCTTCGGCACGACCAGGGCCGCGTCGAGCATCTGGTCCCGGTGGTGCCCCGAGGATCGGAAGGCGCGGGTCGTGCAGGCGAACAGCCAGCCGTTGGCCAGTTCGTCCTCCGGGGACGGGTCCACCAGGACCACCTCGTCGCCGTAGGCCCCCGCCAGGTGCTGCTCGGCCGCGCGGACGGCGGCGGCGAAGTCCAGTTCGGACACGACCGGCCGCGGCCGGTGGAAGCGGGCCAGCAGGAGGCTGCCGACGGTCGCCGTCTCCAGGTCGGCGAGCGTGCCCCGCATCGCGTCCAGCACGGCGACCTCGCCGTTGTCGTTGTGCGCGTAGAGCAGGTGGCCGGTCACCTCCACGCCCACCAGCTCCCGCCGCACCCAGATGACGCCCCTGGTGTCCGGTCCGCCGGCCCGCACCGCCTCGACCGCCTCGGGCCACGTCGCGCAGGTCGCGACCTCCGCCTCCGGGAAGTGCCCGGTGCGGAGCCGGTCCCACCAGCCCGGCCGTTCGTCGGTGGGACGCCACGGCAGCGCGGAGGCCGGGGCGCGGTCGACGGCCGCGTCCAGGGCGATGACGCAGTTGCGCGCGTTGACGCGCCTGGTCCAGTCGGCTTCGACCGGCGCGCGCCAGGCCGCTGCGTCCTCGTTCAGTCCCAGGTCGTCGAACGGGCGGTCGTTGGGCAGCGGGTACGGGGCCTCGCCGGTCGTCGGCACGGCGATCGCGGCGGCCAGCATCGGGTTCCGGCTCTCGCGGAACCGGCAGCCGAAGACCGCGACCCGCGGCGTCTCCAGCAGCGGGTGCCTGCTGGACTTCACCGTGCCGGCGTAGACCCGGTCGAGCCACTGGTCGGCAGTGTCTCGTGCTTGCGTCACGCGCACCTCATCGGTTCCGGAGGACTGCTGCTGTGGTTCGGTCGTCCGACGACGCTACGGGACGGAGCCGGTCGTCGGCGCCGCGGTGACCGGGGGCGTGACCGGCGGCGGGACCGGCTTCGGCAGGTCCGGCAGCGGGATGAACTGGATCTTGACCGCGTCGCGCTCCAGCTTGGCGGGGCGGTGGTTCTGCGAGTCGAAGAACGTGAGGCCGACGCCGTCGTTCCAGGCGTTGAAGACGTGCCCGCTGCCGTCGGCGCGGGTGATGCCGACGCTGGCGTGCCGGCCCGGCTGCGCGGCCAGGTAGTCGACCACCTCGTGGTAGTTCGCCACGACCTGGAACGTCGACTTGAAGGTGCTCTCCAGGTACGCGCCCGACGCCGGTGCGGGTAGCGGCGGGGCGGTGGCCGGGCGGCCGTGCAGCGTCTGGTGGGTGGCGATCACGCACTCCGTGCAGTTGACGTCGTGGCCGGGGACGTTGTTCTCGAAGTTCGTCCGGTTCACGTTCGACAGGCCGGGGTAGGCCGTGTTCGCCCACGTGGCCGCGGCGCTGTCGTCGGCGAACGCGGCGAAGTGCTTCGTGCCCGCCGGCAGCCACTTGGCCAGCTCGGCCGCGTGCTCGGCGTCCTGCCTGGCGTTCAGCCCGTCCTCCGCGGCCTTGCGCTCGGCGGCCTGGCGGGCGTCGAGCGCCGCCTCGGCCTGCTGCTGCTCCAGCAGCTGCTTGGCCTTGAGGTCCTGCTCCGCCTTGAGGCGCTCGGCGTCCTGCTGGACCTTGAGCTGCTGCGCGGCCTGCTGCCGTTCGGCGAGCTGCCGCTGGTCGAGCTGCTGCTCGGCGGTCCGGCGCTCGGTGTCCTGCTGGAGGCGCAGGTTCTGCTCGACCCGCAGCCGCTCGGCGGCCTGCTCGTTGTCGAGCTGCTGCTCGACGTTGCGCTGGACGGCCGCCTGGTTGATCGCGACCTGCTGCCGGACCTGGTTCGGGTCGAACGACCCGGGCGCGACGGCGAGCTGCTGCTGGATCTGCGCCTCCACCTGGTTGCGCTCCAGCTGCTGGTTCGCCAGGACCTGGGTGGCGACCTGCTGCCGGTGCGCCTGCTGGTTGGTCGCCAGCTCCGCGGAGACGCGGTTGTACTCGGCCAGGAGCCGGGCGGCGAGCGCGTTGCTCTCGCTGACGCGGTCCTGCTGCTGCTTGGCGAGCAGGTTCGACTCGGCCTTGAGGCGTTCGGCGTCGAGCTTCGCGGCCACGGCGGCGCTCTCCGCGGTGACCTCGGCCTGCTGCTTCGCCTTGAGCGCCAGCCCCTCGGCCTGCTTCTCGGCTGCCTGACGGGCCGCGACGGCGTTGCTCTCGGTGGTCCGCTCGGACTGGTGGCGCGAGGCGAGGGCGGCGGCGTCGGCGTCGCGCTTGGCGGTGGTGCTCGGCGTGCTCGACGTGCTCGGGGTCGACGTGCCGGCGCTCGGGGTGGGCGTGCCGCCGGCGGGGGGTGCGCCGAAGCCGCGCGCGGCGGTGGCCGCCGGTGCGCCGAAGGTCTGCGCGACCAGCGGCGGCGCGGAGGTCGAGCCGGACCGGGGGCCGGTGGTCGCGGGGGCGGGCGCGGAGGTGCCGGCGGACGGGGTGTTGAACGCCGCCAGCTCCCGGTCGGCCCCGGTCTTGCCGTGCCACCAGTTCGCCTGCCGGACGTCGGCCGCGTCCTGCTTGCGGGCCAGGTCGGTCTGGGCGGCGGTGATCCGCGTCTCCAGGTCGGCGCGTTCCCGCACGGCCCGCTGGTGGTCGCGCTCGGCCGTCTGCCTGGCCTGGTGGGCGTTGTCGCGGCCTTCGGTGGCGTCCTGGACGGCCTGCACCAGGCCCGGCCGCACCGGGTCGGGCGCGGTGTTCGGGTCGACGTTCGGCACGGTGCTCGCGTCGGTGTTCGGCGCGGTGTTCGGGTCGGTGTTCGGCGCCGCGTTCGGGTCGGTGCTCGGCGGGTTGGCCCGGTCGTGCCGGGCCAGGGCCGCCTCGGCGTCCCGCAAGGTGGTGTCCGCCGTCCGGGCCTCCTGCGACCGGGTGTCCAGGACGGTCCGGCGGTTGGTGACCTCCGCGTCCGCGGCGGTGCGCTGGGCGAGCAGGTCCTGCGCCTGGTGGCGCGCGGCCTCCACGGCGGCCTCCGCGGTGCGCCACGTCTTCGCCGCGTCCCGCACGCCGTCCTGCGCGGTCGCCAGCGCCGGCGGGACGGTGCGGCCCAGCGTCGCCTCCGCGTCCGCCAGCGGCATCCGCAGGTCCACCGAGTCGGGCACGGTCAGGTCGTAGACGCCGACCTTGCCGCCGCCGAGGTCGGCGACGAACCGGTACTGCACGGTGAACTCCACCAGGCCCGTGCGCCCGGTCGGCTTCAGGTTCTGCTGCGTGCCGCTGATCGGGCCGCCCGAGTCGGCGGTCGAGTCGTCGCTGGTGTGCTTGAACTCGGGGAGGGCGAACGCGGAGTTGGCCGAGTTGACCAGGTCCGGGTTGCCCTGCGCGTCGTCCGCCTTCTTGTTCACGCCGCCCGTCGGCGCGACGACGACGTCCCCGCTCTGGGTGTGCTTCGCCTCGGACGTGGTGGTGTGCGTGGTGGAGGTCGGGTTCTCCAGCTTGACGCCGTCGCTGAGGGAATCGAGCCGGGGGTCGACCAGCTTCGCGTACACCTTCAGGTCGGCGTGCTGAGCCCTGCCGAGCGTCGCCTCGTGCAGGCCCGGCACCTCCAGCAGGCCCTTCGCCATGCCGGGCAGCATCGACTGGAGCGTCTCGGAGCTCAGCGTGGACAGCAGCGAGTTCAGCGAGCCGGTGCCCTTGCCCGTGATGCCGGTGCCCGCGCCTGCGCGTTCGAGCGCCGCGATGGCCGCCATCCGCACGTCCTGGACGCCGCGCATCCCCTCGACCGACGTGCCGGCGGGCACCTCGTGGCCGCCTTGCTTCCAGGCGTCGATGCTCGCCTGCGACGCCTCGGCGGCCGGCCGGCTGGTGGCCTCCGCGCCGTACGGGCGGCGGTTGTCCGGCACGTCCGGCGAGTCCACCCGGACGTTGTCGGCGTGCAGCCGGACGGTGATCGGCGCTTCGTCGGCCTTGACCCGGCCGACCTCCTTGTCGCCCTTGTGCACCACCAGTTCGAACTCGACCGGCACCTCGTAGCGCACGGCCGGGCCGGTGGCGGCGTGCTTGTGGCCGAACAGCTCGGTCGTGGTGTCGGTGGTGGTCTTGCTCTGCGAGAAGTTGAGGCTCGCGCCGACCGCGCCGCCGACGGCGGGCGACTGGCCGTTGCGCACGTCCGGCAGGTGCTGGCCGCCCGCCCTGGCGTTGACGCCCCAGGAAGAGCCCTTGGTCACGGCGTCGGAGTTCTTGTTCGAGCCGGCCAGGATGTGCTCCACGTCGCGGCCGTCGTTGACCGCCTCCAGGAACTTCGGCTGCCCGACCTTGGCCTTCAGCGTGACCTGGTAGGTGTCCTTGCCGATCACCGTGCCCGGCTTGTGCAGCAGCAGCGGCACGCCGCCGTCCACCGCGGAGTCGATCAGGCCCTTGACGCTCGTCGGCGAGGTCAGGTCGACCAGCCGCTGGAGGTTGCGCATCGAGTCGTCCAGCACCGAGTCGGGGATGAGCCTGCCCCTGGTGTTCTGGTTGACCACCGTGGTGAGCTGCGCGACCACGGTGGACAGGTCCGGCACGTCGTCCACCAGGCTGAGGCCGAGCCCGCCGGGCTCGCCGGGGTTGAGCCGCTTGGGCGGCCGCATCCGGCCGTGGTCCGGCGAGTCGTGCGGCGGCACGTCGTCCAGCAGGCCCATGTCCCGCGCGACCTGCTCGCTGACCCGCACGAACACCCCGCCGGGCAGGGTGACCGTCCCGCCGTTGGCGCGCGGCGTGCCCTTGTAGATCGCGTTGCCGGACCGGCTCTCGCCGACGATGGAGAAGTCCGCGTCCATCTGCACCAGCACGGTCCGCTCACCGGACGGGCGGACCAGCTTGCGGTCGACGTTGCCGCCGACCTCGCGGGCCGTCGTCGCGGTCTTCGACCACGGCGTCCACTTCGCACCCGCGGTGAACGTCGCACCGCCCTGGGGCGTCGCGTCGTTCGGCTTGCCGCCGAGCCCGACGCCCGCCGAGCCCTCCACCGACCGGCCGTGCGCGACGCTGTCGCCGGCCTTGGACCCGCCGGTCGTCCACGTCTCGACCGGCGTGGTGTCCGAGGTGGACACCAGCTTCGGCTTGCCCAGCTTGACGGTCACGCCGATCGCGCCGGTGCGGTCGGTGACGCGGCGGTCGAACCGCAGGCTGTCCTCGACCATGCCCGTCTCGGCCATCCTGCGCAGGTTCGCCTTGAGGTTCTCCGGGCTGAACATCCGGTCGATCTGGGCGCGCGCCTCCGTGCCGGGCACGGTCAGCGACCCGTCCGCGCCCGCCGAGGTGTTCAGCAGCTCGATCGCCCTGCCCCGCAACGCCTCCGCGTTCGCCACGGCCTCGACGTGCAGCCACTCGTGGCGTGGCGGACGGGTCGTGCCCGGCTTGAGCAGGGTGGAGATCGTGGTGTTCGGCGGCAGGTCGCCGTCCACCGGCTTGCCGGGCTTGAAGTCGGCCGACGGGGTCTTGAGCGCGGAGCCGTCCGGCACCCACAGCTGCACCCTGCCGCCGATCTGCGGCAGGATCTTCGGGTTGTCGCGGGCGGTCGGGTCCAGCTGGTTGTTCAGGTCGACCGTCCGGACGGCGGTCTTCTCCTTCGGCACCTTGAGGAACGGCGAACCAGGCGTGACCCGCTTGACCCACGACTGGTTGCGGCTGAACGTGGTGATCTCGATGTCGAACTCGACGTCGTGCGCGAACACCTGCGCCTTGGTGTCGCCGACGTTGAGCGCCACGTCGTTCACCACCGGACCGGCGGCGGTCTTGTTCGCCGTGGTGCTGCTGTACTTCACGGCCGCGTTGCCGGTGGGGGCGAGCGCCGCGGTGCCCGGCTTGACGTTCGCGCCGCCACGACCCTCGACGCCCGCGCTCCAGCCCTTCGTCGTGGTGGTCGCGCTGTCCAGCTTCGGCGCGGAGGAGGACAGGCCGCGCACCTGGCGGGCGTCCGCCTCGCCGAGGTGCTTGCCCTCGCTCAGCCTGGCCTTGACCGTGACGTTGACGAAGTCGTTGGTGGCGAAGCCCTGCCGCTTGAGCTGCACCTGCACGCCGGGACCGAGCAGGCTGTCCATCTTCGCCCTGAGCGCGGTCGGCGACAGCTCCGCGTCGAGCTTGCGCTGGTTGTTCAGCATCTCCACCACGTCGGCGAAGTTCTTGCCGTCCGCGCGCGGGTCGGTGCCGCGGTTCCACTCGGGCAGGAAGCCGTCGAAGTCGGGCAGGCCCCTGAGGGCGTTCTCGACCTGCGCCTGCACCTGGTTCGCCGTGGCGAACTCGCCGACGCGGATGTTGCCCGCCGCGAGGCCCTCGGCCAGGTAGGGCGGTTCGAACCGGGTGTCCTGCGTGCCCGGCTTGGTGATCGCGGTCGGGGTGCCCGCCGGCACGGGCAGGCCGTGCGCGCCCGCCTCCGGCAGCCCGAGCCGCACGTGCGCGGTCGCCGGGATGGTCACCGTGTCGCCGTTGGGCGTGCGCACCTCGACCTCGACGGTCACCCTGTACAGGCCGGTCTGCCCTCCGACCTGCATGCCGGCGCGGTTGACCGAGGTGACGCCCGCCGAGGAGCTCTCGGAGGTCTTGGCGGACGCCGAACCCGTGATGCCCGCCGTGCCGATGGGCACGCCCGGCGTGCCGACACCGCCGCCGACGGCCGCGTTGACCTCGACGCCGGAGCCGGTGGTGGCCGTGACGCCCGTGTTGGTGGTCGCCGTGTCGTGCATCCGGAACTGCGTGCCGCCGTGCGTGCCGACGAGCTCGGCGTCCACCAGCTTCGCCTTCATCTGCACGGCTGAGCCGTACGCCGAGTGCGGGCTGGTCAGGTTCGGCGAGGTGACCCAGCCGTTCAGCATCACGTGCAGGTTGTCGCGGATGTTCGTGGCGCCGAGGAAGTCCCGGAGCACCGTGCGGCCGTCCGCACCGGGCTTCGTGACCGACGGGTGCAACTTCGCCGCCACGTCCCTGAACGCCTGGTCCGCGTCGATGCCCGTGACCGCCTCGGGCACGAGGTGCTCGACCTTCGCGCCCCACGCCGCGTCCGCGGGCCGCACCGTGCCCAGGGTGTTGTCGGTGTTGGCCAGGTTGCGCAGGTCGTCCGGGATCTGGAGGGCGACGGTGGTCCCGTCGGTCCGGACGTCCGTGTCGCCGACGACGACGCCCTGCGCGTCGGTCAGCGTGACCCGGTACGTGACCGGCACGTCGTGCTTGGTCGAGCTGTCGCCGCCGCGGACCTCGCGGTCGTCCAGCGCGGATGTCGTGGCGGTGTTGCCGGTGACGGGGGTGGAGAGCGTGGTCTTCACGCCGACCGTGCCGTACGCGCCCATGCCCTGGCTCGCGGTGGCGTTGAGGGAGACGTCGTTGCCGGTGGTCAGGCTCGTGGTCGTCGTGGTGGTCGCGCCGCTGTCCACCCGGCTGTCGACCTTGGCGGGTGACGCCGTGCCGGGGGCCGTGGTGGGTTCGAGGACTGCGGTGACCTTGGCGTCGTAGGAGTTCTTGCCGACCTGGACCTGGAAGCTGCGGCCGTTGCCGAGGAAGGACTCGAAGTTGTCGCCCAGTGCGTTGCCGATGCGGTCGAGGCCCCGCGGCGCCACGCCGTTCACGGTGGGCAGGAGGCTGTTCACCGCGGTCACGACCTGGTCCGTGCCGCGCACGTCGTTGACGGCGACCGAGCCGAGCGCCTGGTTGTCCTGGAAGAACGACGGCAGCGGCACGCCCGGCAGCACCGGGGGCAGCGGGCCGGTGGGCGGGACGTTCGGCGGCGGGATCGGCGGCTGCGCGGGCGGGATGCCGCGGCTCGACGGGGCAGGCGTGGTGGTCGGCGGCGTGGTGGGTGGCGCTGTGGTGGGCGCTGTGGTGGTGGGTGGCGTGGTGTCCGCGGGCGGTGCCGGCGGTGCGGAGGCGTCCGGGGGCAAGCCGCGGGTGCCGGGGACGTGGTTCGGGTTGAGGATCTTCGGGCCGAACGTGCTCGGCGGGGGCGGTGTCAGTGACAGGTGTGGCTGCACGACCGGCTCGGCGGACACGATGAACTCCGGCTTGACGCCGCCGGGGAAGACGATCTCGTTCTCGCCCGGCTTGGCGGTCTTGTCACCGAGGGTGGCGTTGACGTCGACACCCGCGCCGGCGGGCGTGGCGATCTCGTAGCGCCACATGCCCGGACGGCCCCACTTGCCGCCGATCCAGACGTTCTTCGTGCTGCCGACGAACATCGTTTCTTTGTTGGCGGACTGGTAGGTGGACAGGTCGCCGTCGGTCCGCCCGCCGGTGCGGGGCTTCATCCCCTGGACGAACGGGCCGTTCGGGTCGATGTTCCCGTCCTCCGTGACCGGCGGGCGCGTGTCGAACCGGTAGAGCGGGTCGGGACTGGTGTTCCAGACCGGTGTCGGCCGGATCGCCTCCGGGGTGACGTGCGGGTCGGCGGCGTAGGGCTTGACGTTGGGGTGCTCGGTCGCCGGCGGCGGCGTCGGGTCGACGATCTGCCACCGCCGCACCGGCGCGCCGGGGAGCATGACACCGCCCGGAGGTGGTGGCGGTGGGGGAACCGCACCGCCGGGGAGGGGTGGTGGCGGCGGTGGCGCGTTGGTGTTGCCGAAGCCGGGTGCGGGCGGGATGCCGGCGCCCGGCATGGGCGGGGGTGGCGGCGGGACCGGGCCGCCGACCGGGGGTGCTGTCGTGTTGGGGAGCGGGAGCGGGGGCGGTGGAGGAGGCGGTGGCGGGATCGGGCCGCCGACCGGGGGTGCTGTCGTGTTGGGGAGCGGGGGCGGTGGGGGAGGCGGTGGCGGGACCGGGCCGCCGACCGGGGGTGCTGTCGTGTTGGGGAGCGGGGGCGGTGGAGGAGGCGGTGGCGGGACCGTGCTGCCGGCAGGCGCCGCCGACGGCGGGACCGTGCCGGCGGGAGGCACCGATCGTGTGGCCGGTGGCGTGGTGTTGGCCGGTGAGGGCTGGGTGTTCGGCTGAGGTGCGGCGGGCGCGGAAGAGCTGGTGCCGGCCGGGCTCGGTGACTGCGGTGCGCTGACGGTCGGTTTCGGCGCTGGCGGTGGCGTCGAGGGCGAGGCGGCCGGGGCCTTGGTGATGGTGCCGTCACCGACGGGCGGCTTGGCGGCGTCGAACACACCCTTGTCCGACCCACCGGTGAACTTGCCCGGACGGTCCGTCGACGGGCTCGCAACCGGAGCGCCCGCGACGGGAGGTGCCGCCATCGGGGGCGCGGCCGGTGCGCTCACCGGGGGCGCGGGTGTGGCGGCCGGCTTCGGACCGGCCGCGGGCGGAGCCGTGCTGGTGCCCGGCCCGTTGTTGGTGGGGCTGCCGGCGGCCGGGCTGTTGTGGATCGGCCCAGTGGCGGTCGGCCCAGTGGCGGTCGGCCCACTGGTGGTCGGCCCACTGGTGGTCGGGCTGCCGGCGGTCGGGCTGCTGGGAGTGGGGCCGCCGGGATTCGGGGCGCCGGGATTCGGGGCGCTGGGATTCGGTGTGCTGATGGTCGGTTTCGGCGCTGGCGGTGGCGTCGAGGGCGAGCCGGCCGGGGCTTTGGTGATGGTGCCGTCGCCGGTGGGCGGTTTGGGTGGGTCGAAGACGCTCTTGCCGGGTCCGCCGGTGAACTTGCTGGAGCGGTCGTTCCCGCCAGCGCCGGGGGTACCGCCGGGGGCCATCGGTGCGCCGGCCATCGGGGGTGCCGCCGGAGGGCTCACCGACGGTGTGGCGCCCGTGGGCGACTTCGGGCTCGTCGACGGGGCTGTTGCGGCGGTCGGCGCGCCGGTGGTGGGTGCGCCGGTCGTCGGTGAGGTGATGGGTGGCGGCGTGGTCGTGGAAGGAGCGCCGATCGTGGGCTTCGGGGCCGGCGGTGGCGCGGACGGCGAGCCGCCCGGGGCCTTGGTGATGGTGCCGTCGCCGGTGGGTGGCTTGGGTGCGTCGAAGACGCTCTTGCCGGGTCCGCCGGTGAACTTGCTGGAGCGGTCGGTCCCGCCTGCACCGGGCGTGCCGCCGGGAGCCATCGGTGCGCCGCCCATCGGGGGCGGCGTCGCGGTCGGTGTGCCGGGCAGCCCACCGCCGATGCCCCGGGCCGCGGTGCTCCCGCCGGGGGTGGTGGCACCCGCACCGGTCACCGGGCCGGCTCCCGGTGTCGGACCGCCCTTGACCGCCGGTCCACCACCCGGTGCGCCACCCGGCGCACCGGGGACACCGCCGACCGGCCCGACCGAAGGCCCGCCCGGCGACTTCGACCCACCCGGCACGGTCGGTCCGCCGGTGCCGGGGACACCGCCGACCGGCCCCACCGGAGGCCCGCCCGGCGACTTGGGCCCACCCGTCCCGTGGGGACCGGTGGCGCCGGGAACGGCGGTGATCGGCGTGACCGGAGGCCCGCCGGGCGCCTTGGACCCACCCGGCAGGGTGGGGCCCGTGGCGCCGGGCACGTTCCGCACCGGGCTGACCGGAGGCCCACCCGGGGTCTTGGTCCCGGCGGGCCCGTTGGGGCCCGTGGCACCCGGCACGTTGGCGACCGGCGTGACCGAGGGCCCACCGGGTCCCTTGACCCCGCCCGGTCCGCTCGGCCCGGACGCGCCGGGCACGTTCGTGATCGGCCCGACGGATCCGGCGGGCCCCTTGACCCCGCCGGATCCGTTGGGCCCCGACGCCCCGGGCACGGTGGTGACCGGCGTGACGGCAGGTCCGCCCGGCCCCTTGGTCCCGCCGGGTCCGTTCGGCCCGGACGCGCCGGGCACGTTCGTGATCGGCGTGACGGCGGGCCCACCCGGTCCCTTGCTCCCGAGCGGCCCGGTGCCGGGGGAGCCGGGTGGTCGCTGGGCGTTCGAGTTCGGGTCGATCTTGGTGAACTGGTCCTTGCTGAACTGGTCGTTCTGCACGTGGGTCTGGAAGGTCGCCTTCAACCCCGACTGCACGTTGCCCATCGCGGTGGAGGCCTTGTTCGCCTGGTCGACCGAGGCGTCGTTCGAGTTGTTCAACGCGGGCACCGCGACGATCCCGATGGGACCGAGCGCGTTGGGCGCGAGCTTCAACCCCTGCAACCCGCCGGAGATCGTCGCGAGCCGCTCCTGCAGGCCGCCGGCCCTGCTCTGGAGGTTCTGCATGGACGATTCGTTCACGCCGAACCCGGAGTTGCCGGCCGGCCCGCCGCCGGGCGGCGGTGGCCCCGGCGGCGGTGACGACGTGCTGCCCGAGCTGTTCGGGTTCGGGTTGGCGTCGACGCCGCCACCGCGTGCCATAGCTGCTTCTCCGGGTTCCGCTACCGCTGGACTTGACTGGTGGACGTCCCGCCGGACCCGGACGAGGACTGCGCGTACCGCGACTGGTAGTCGTCGTAGCTCGACTTCGCCGCCTCGCCCGCCGACTTCGCGTCGCCCACCGCCTGCTCGACGGTGCGGCCGGACTGCTCGGCCCGGCGCGAGGCCTCCTCGGCGGCCTTGATGTCGGCCTCGTCGCCCGACGCGAACGCCTTGGCGTTGGCCTCGGCCGCCGCGGCGTTGGCGGCCGCGTAGTCGGCGTTGGCCTGCGAGTACCTGGCGTTGGCCTCCTTCGCCGCGTCGTTCTTCGCCGACATGTCGCTCTCGGCGGCCGTGCGCCCCGGGTCGTCCTGGCCGGGGTTGTTGCGCTTGTACTCCTCGTACGCGGCCTCGGCGGCGTCGTCGGCGGGCTTCGCCGCGATCAGCGCGTCGTTGCTGGTCTTGGCCGCGTCGGCGACGTCCCGGCTCTCCTTCGCGGCGGTCTCGGCCGCCTTCGCGGCCTCCGAGCGCAGCGCGTCCGCCTCGCCCTTGGCCGACTCGTACCTCGCCATCGCGGCGTCGTACCCGGCCTGGTCGCCGCGCGCGGCGGCGGCGTTGGCCTCGTTGATGGCGGAGCTGACCTTCTCGTTCGCGGCGGTGGCCTGCTTCGAGGACGCGTTCAGCGCCTCGTTGGCCGCCTTGGCCTCCGCGGCGGCCGTGGCCTCCGCCTCCTTGGCCTGCTCGTACTTCCTGGCGGCCTCGTCGGCCTTGGTGTTGGCCGCGGCGACCTTGTCGTCCTGCACGTCCTTGGCCAGCGCCTTGTCGATCTCGCGGTCGACGCCCTTCTGCGCCTTCCACGACTCGTAGCCGACCTCGGCCACGTCGGCGATGTTCTCGAACCGCTTCCAGCCCTTGCCGACGTTCTCGGTGATCTCGTCGAGGTTCTTGATCCGACCCATCTGCCGGCCCAGCGCCGCGACGACCTTGGCGATCCGGGACGCGATGTTCACGCCCAGCGCCACCGCCTTGCCTACCGCGACACCGATGAACGCGACGATCGACGCGCCGAAGGTGAAGAACGCGGCGGCGGCCGCGACGATCGCGCCCGCCAGCAGCGACCCGAGCAGCTGGGCGATCAGGTCGCGCACGATGTCGCGCAGCACGGACACCAGCACGCCGCAGATCGCGACGATCTTGGCCTTCTGCTCGACCGCGTTGGCCAGCGAGTCCAGCTCCTGGCCCATCGACTCCATGTTCTTGCGGAACGCGTCGGAGGCCGCGCCGGTCCACCCCTCGGCCGTGGCCAGCTCGCGCCGGTGGTCCTCGGCCAGCACCCGCAGCTCGGCGGCCTGCTTCTTGGTCGCCTCGACGTTGGCGTTGATCTCGTCCGGGTCGCCCATCAGCTGGTCGAGCGGTTCCTTCAGGAACGACACGTGCTCGATCAACCAGCCGATGCCCGCGCCGAGGATCGTGCCGAACGGGTCGACCGCCAGCATGGCCATGGACGACGCCGTGCCGATCGCGGCGAACGTGATGTCCAGCGCCTTCTCGGTCTCGGTCTCCGCGTCCTTGCCGATCGTGGTGATCATCTCGTCCCAGGCCGAGATGAACAGGGAGCCCTTGAACTTGTTCTGCTCGGTGATCTCCATGCCGGGCGGCGCGGCGATCGGGGTGTCGGGGGTGGTCATCGGTCAGGATCTCCTCGTCACCAGGGCTGGTTCTCGTCGTCCTCGTCGTCGCCCGGACGCTGGGGGCGCGCCGGGGACGAGGGCATCTGCGGCTGCCTGCCGGGCGGGGGCGGGAACGGCGCCGAGAACGGCGGCGACTGCGGGGGCGGGAACGACGGCGAGTGCGGGGGCGCGAGCGGGGCCGGCGGCACGGGCGGCCGCACGGGCTCGGGCTCCGGCGCGGCGTACTCGCGCTCGGCGTAGTCGGTGCCGCCGTCGACCTCGTCGTCCGGCATGGCGTCGCTGACCATCCGCATCGCCTCGGTGCCCTCGCCCAGCGGCTCGAACGCGGCCATCACCTGCTGCGCGGCCTGCTTCTGCGCGACCTTGGCCGTCTGCATGATCAGCGCGGTGAGGCGGGCCGAGCCGAGCTCGGTCGCCCGGTGGCCGAGCTGGATGTTGAGCAGGCCGCCGTTCGGGCCGACGGTGATGGTCACGGCGCCGTCCGGGCTGGACGCGGTGGCCTGCGAGTTCTCGAAGTTCTCCTGGAGGTCGGCCGACTTGCGCTGGAGATCGGCCAGCTTCGCCTCGAAGTTGTCCAGCCACTGCTGGGGGTCCAAGGTCAACCTCCTAGGGGGGATATCGGTGCAGGGTGAAGTGCACCGGACCCCACCAACGCCGCCCCAACGCCGCACCAACGGGTTAACCCCTGCGGGCCCCCGAACCAGATCGGCTCACGTTTCCCGATCGGCCACTTCACCCGATGCGCGCATTGACAGTCAGTAACCGGCTACGACGCGGGGAAATCGGCGGATCACTACGAGTGGCGGAGTCGCCTGATCGCACCAACGATTAGGTCACGTGCGGACCGGTCCGTGCGTGGGCGTCATTACTACGGGGTACGGTTCGCCACTCGGAAGCCCCGACGCTCGCTGTCGGGATGTGTCTGCTCCTAGCCGAGCAGGGAGGGAGACGAGCCGTGCGTCGTCGAATGCGTGGCCTCGCGGTGGCCGCGATCGCGCTGACCAGCGTTCTCACGATGGCTGCCTGTGCCAAGGACACCGGTGGGAACAACACCGGGTCCGGGTCGACCAACACCGCCGACGGCTGCAAGCTGGCTGAGAAGCCGGCCGCCGCCTCGGCGACCTCCAGCGCCGCCGCGTCGAGCGACAAGGTCGACGGCAGCGCGCTGAAGGTGGGCTTGGCCTACGACATCGGCGGTCGGGGCGACGCGTCGTTCAACGACTCCGCCGCGGCGGGCCTGGACAAGGCCAAGGCCGACCTCGGCATCGCCGAGGTCAAGGAGCTGACCGCGGCCCCGAACGAGCCCGAGGACGCCAAGCAGACCCGCCTGCGCCAGCTCGCGAGCGAGGGCTTCAACCCGATCATCGGTGTCGGCTTCGCCTACGCCGAGTCGCTGAAGGTCGTCGCGCCCGAGTTCCCGAACGTCAAGTTCGCCATCGTCGACGGTGCGGTCGAGGGCGCGGCCAACGTGACGCCGCTGGTCTTCGCCGAGGAGCAGGGCTCCTTCCTGGCGGGCGTCATCGCCGCCTACCAGACGAAGAAGTGCCACATCGGCTTCGTCGGCGGCGTCGAGATCCCGCTGATCCAGAAGTTCGACGCGGGCTACGTCCAGGGCGCCAAGACCGCCGCACCGGACATCAAGATCGAGTCGAAGTACCTGACCCCGGCGGGCGACTTCACCGGTTTCCAGGACCCGACCAAGGGCCAGGAGGCCGCGACCGGCCAGATCGAGGCCGGCGCCGACGTGCTCTACCACGCCGCGGGCGCCTCCGGCAAGGGCGTGTTCTCGGCCGCGAAGTCGGGCAACGCGCTCGCCATCGGCGTCGACTCCGACCAGTACAACCAGAAGACGGTCGAGGAGTCCAAGGACGTCATCGTGTCGTCCATGCTCAAGCGGGTCGACGTCGCGGTGTACGACTTCGTCAAGGCGGTCGCCAAGAACGACCTGGCGAGCCTGCCGAAGGTGTTCGACCTGTCCGTGGACGGCGTCGGCTACTCCACCTCCGGCGGCAAGATCGACGAGGAGCTCAAGGGCGTCCTGGAGGGCTACAAGGCCCAGATCATCTCGGGCAAGATCAAGGTCAAGTCGGCCCCGTAACCCCATCCGGCCTCCGGCGCGCTGGGCCCTGCGAGCACCCTCGCGGGGCCCAGTGCGTGGTTAGCCCCGGCGCAGCCGGAGATCAGACGGAGCTTCCATGAGCAACACCACCCCTGCCGTCGTCCTGTCGGGCATCACCAAGCGCTTCCCCGGTGTCGTCGCCAACAGCGACGTCCACCTGAGCGTGCAGGTCGGCGAGGTGCACGCGCTGTGCGGTGAGAACGGCGCGGGCAAGTCCACCCTGATGAAGATCCTGTACGGGATGCAGCAGCCCGACGAGGGCACCATCGAGGTGGCGGGCAGGCAGGTCCGGTTCCGCACCCCCGCCGACGCGATCAAGGCCGGCATCGGCATGGTGCACCAGCACTTCATGCTCGCCGACAACCTGACCGTGCAGGAGAACGTCGTGCTCGGCGCGGAGTCGCTGCACGGCATCGGCGCCAAGGCGCGCAAGCGCATCCTGGAGCTGGCCGACGCGACCGGCCTGGCCGTCGACCCCGCGGTGCTGGTCGAACGCCTCGGCGTGGCCGACCGGCAGCGGGTGGAGATCCTCAAGGTGCTCTACCGGGGCGCCAAGGTGATCATCCTGGACGAGCCGACCGCCGTGCTCGTGCCGCAGGAGGTGGACGAGCTGTTCACCACCCTGCGCGGCATGCAGGAGCAGGGCTTCACCTTCCTGTTCATCTCGCACAAGCTGGACGAGGTCCGCGCGATCGCCGACGCCGTCACGGTCATCCGCCGCGGCACCACGGTCGGCACCGCCGACCCGAAGGCGGTCAGCTCCCGCCAGCTGGCCGAGATGATGGTCGGCAGCGAGCTGCCCAGCCCCGAGACCCGCGAGTCCACCGTCACCGACCGCGTCGTGCTCCGGGTCGAGAACCTGGGCCTGGTCGCCGCGGAGGGCACCCGGCCGGTGCTCGACGACATCGACCTGGTCGTGCGCGCGGGCGAGATCGTCGGCATCGCGGGCGTCGAGGGCAACGGGCAGACCGAGCTGGTCGAGACGATCATGGGCATGCGCAGGGCGCACCACGGCCGCGTGCTGCTCGGCGACCGCGACCTGACCAGGCTGGGCACGTTGGCGCGGCGCGAGGCGGGCATCGGCTACGTCCCCGAGGACCGGCACCGGCAGGGCCTGCTGCTCACGCAGCCGCTGTGGGCCAACCGCATCCTGGGCTACCAGACCCGCGGCCCCGTCTCGAAGGGCCAGTGGCTGGACCTCGCGGGCGCCAAGAAGGACACCGAGCGCATCGTCGAGGACTTCGACGTGCGCACGCCGAGCATCGACGTGGCCGCCGTCGCGCTGTCCGGCGGCAACCAGCAGAAGCTGGTCGTCGGCCGTGAGCTGTCCGGCGACCCGGTGCTGCTCATCGCGTCGCACCCGACGCGCGGCGTGGACGTCGGCGCGCAGGCGTTGATCTGGGACGAGATCCGCAACGCCCGCGCCCGCGGCCTGGCCGTGCTGCTCATCTCGGCGGACCTGGACGAGCTGATCGGCCTGTCCGACACCATCCGGGTGATGCTGCGCGGCAGGCTGGTCGCGGACGCCGACCCGGCCACGGTCACCCCGGAAGACCTCGGCAGTGCGATGACCGGCGCGGGCGCCACGAGCGCCGCCGTCGCCGAGCACGCCCCTGGCGCCGAGAAGGCGTCGGAATCGGAAGGCGAGTAATGGGAATCTTGCGCGGCAAACTGCTGCCGCCCGTGCTGGCGATCCTGTTCTCCGCCCTGCTGTGCGGTGTCGCGCTGGTGGTGTCCGGCGCGAACCCGCTGCGGGCGTTCGGGGTGATGTTCGCGCAGGTCGGTGAAGGCACCACCGCGGTGGACATCATCAACAGCACCGGCACCTACTACATCGCGGCGCTGGCGGTGGCGATCGGGTTCCAGATGAACCTGTTCAACATCGGCGTCGAGGGCCAGTACCGGGTCGCGGCGGTCGTCGCGGCCGTGGTCGGCGGCTCGATCGCCCTGCCACCCGGCCTGCACGCGCTGGTGATCATCCTGACGGCCGCCGTCGCCGGCGCGCTGTGGGCGGCGATCCCGGCGATCCTCAAGGTGACCCGCGGCGTCAACGAGGTCATCTCCACGATCATGATGAACGGCCTGGCGCTCGGCCTGGCCGCGTACCTGATCGGCGCCGACGTGTTCGGCGAGCTGCGCGGCAACAACATCCGCACCCCGGAGATCCCGGAGAGCGGCTGGGTGCCCGGCATCCCGTTCGGCTCGTCCGGCACGGTGTTCGGCCTGGTGTTCCTGGCCGCGCTGCTGGGCGTGGGCTACTGGGTGATGATGAACCGCACCCGGTTCGGCTTCGAGCTGCGCGCCTCCGGCGAGTCGTCCACGGCCGCCGCCGCGGGTGGCGTGAACGCCAAGAAGATGGTGCTGGTCGCGATGCTGCTGTCCGGCGCGATCGCCGGTCTGGTGTCGATGCCCGAGATCCTGGGCCGCGACCACACGTACAACCTGAACTTCCCGGCCGGGATCGGCTTCTCCGGCATCGCGATCGCGCTGCTCGGGCGCAACCACCCGGGTGGCATCGCGTTCGCCGCGCTGCTGTGGGCGTTCCTGGACAAGTCCGGCCTGGCGCTGGACAACGTGCAGGTGCCCAGGGAGATCGTGACGATCATGCAGGGGGCGATCGTGCTGTCGGTCGTCGTCGCCTACGAGGTGGTCCGCCGGTTCGAACTGGCCGCGCAGCAGCGGCAGGTCGGTCGGCAGCTCGGAACGGTGGATGCGGCATGAGTACCTCGTTGATGAACCCGTCGGAGGCTCCCTCCACCGTTCCGCCACCCCGCAAGGCGCGTCGGATCCCCGGTTGGGCCGTCGGCGCGCTGGGCGTGGCGGGCGCGGTCGTGCTGCTCTCGACCACGTCGTACCTGACCGGTGTGCCGCAGCTGACGTCCACCGGCACCATCCAGACCGCCGTGCGGCTGGCGCTGCCGATCCTGCTGGCCGCGCTGGGCGGGCTGTGGGCGGAACGCGCGGGCGTGGTGAACATCGGCCTCGAAGGCATGATGATCATGGGCACCTGGGGCGCGGCGTGGGCCGGGTACCAGTGGGGCCCGTGGGCGGCGTTGGTCGCCGCGGCCGTGTTCGGCGCCCTGGGCGGGTTGCTGCACGCCATCGCGACCGTGACGTTCGGGGTGAACCACATCGTCTCCGGTGTGGCGATCAACCTGCTCGGCGCGGGGCTGACCAAGTACCTGTCCACGTTGATCTTCTTCCCGCTGTCGAACAACCCGCGCGAGTCGCCCGCGGTGCCCAAGTTCGACACCTACTCGGCCTCCGGCCTGTCGGAGTGGCTCGGCGAGCTGGAGGCCCAGCAGCGGGTCGGGCTGTCCGACGTCGCCGGGATCCTGCGCGGTCTGGTCACCGGGGTGTCGCCGTTGACCATGCTGGCCATCCTGCTGGTGGTCGGCAGCTACCTGGTGCTGTGGCGGACCCGGTTCGGGCTGCGGCTGCGGTCGTGCGGCGAGAACCCGGTGGCCGCGGAGTCGTTGGGCGTCAACGTCTACTGGTACAAGTACGTCGCGGTGATCGCGTCCGGCGCGCTGGCCGGCATCGGTGGCGCGGCGCTCGTGCTCAACCCCGGCCAGCCCGGGTACCTGGAGGGCCAGACCAACGGGCGCGGGTTCATCGGCCTGGCCGCGATGATCTTCGGCAACTGGCGGCCGGGCGGCCTGCTCGGCGGTGCGGCCCTGTTCGGGTACGCCGACGGGTTGCAGCTGCGGTCCGGCGGCAAGACGTTCCTGGCTCTGGTCTACGGCGCGGTGCTGCTGCTGGTCGTGATCGTGATCTGGCAGTTGGTGCGCCGGCGCTGGTTCGCCGCCGCGTTCGGCATCCTGGCCGCCGGCCTGCTGTACGCCGTGTACTACTCGGTGGACGAGGTGCCGAGCGAGCTGACCACCTACGCGCCGCACCTGGTGACGTTGATCGTGCTGGCGGTCGCGTCGCAGCGGTTGCGGATGCCGGCGGCCGACGGCGTGGTGTACCGCCGTGGTTGACGTCGACTGGGAGCTGTTGCGGGCGCGTGCCGTCGAGGCCGCGCAGTCCGCCTACTGCCCGTACTCCGGGCTCCGGGTGGGCGCGGCGGCGATCTGCGACGACGGGCGGATCGTGGTCGGGTGCAACGTGGAGAACGCCGCCTACGGCGTCGGGCTGTGCGCCGAGTGCACGTTGGCCGGCCAGTTCGTGCTCACCGGCGGCGGCAGGCTCGTCGCCCTGGCGTGCCGCAGCGGCACCGGTGAGCTGCTGATGCCGTGCGGCCGGTGCCGTCAGGTGATCTACGAGCTGGGCGGCGCGCCGTGCCTGGTCGACACCCCGTCCGGGGTGCTGCCGATGAGCGAGGTGCTGCCCGACGCGTTCGGTCCGGAGGACCTGCCATGACCCACACCGCCGTGGACGTGATCCGGGCCAAGCGCGACGGCGCCCGGTTGACCGACGAGCAGATCGACTGGGTCGTGGACGCCTACACGCGCGGGGCGGTGGCCGACGAGCAGATGTCGGCGCTGGCCATGGCGATCTTCCTGAACGGCATGGACACCGCCGAGACCGCCCGGTGGACGCGGGCCATGGTCGACTCCGGCGAGAAGCTGGCGCTGGACGTCGGCCGGCCCACCGTGGACAAGCACTCCACGGGCGGGGTCGGCGACAAGATCACCCTGCCCCTGGCGCCCCTCGTGGCCGCCTGCGGCGCGGCCGTGCCCCAGCTGTCCGGGCGCGGCCTGGGCCACACCGGGGGGACGCTGGACAAGCTGGAGTCCATCCCGGGCTGGCGTGCGCAGCTGTCCGTGGACGAGGTCGTCGCACAGCTGCGGTCGGTGGGCGCCGTCATCTGCGCCGCCACGTCCGGCCTCGCCCCGGCCGACAAGAAGCTGTACGCGCTGCGCGACGTGACCGGAACCGTCGAGGCGATCCCGCTGATCGCGTCCTCGATCATGTCCAAGAAGATCGCCGAGGGCGCCGAAGCGCTGGTGCTGGACGTGAAGGTCGGCTCCGGGGCGTTCATGAAGTCCCTGGAGCAGGCTCGTGCGCTGGCGACGGCGCTGGTGTCGATCGGCGTCGACCACGGGCTGCGCGTGTCCGCCCTCCTGACCGACATGTCGGTGCCGCTGGGACGGGCCGTGGGCAACGCGGTCGAGGTCGCCGAGTCGGTCGAGGTCCTGCGCGGCGGTGGCCCGTCGGACGTCGTGGAACTGACCGTGGCCCTGGCCGAGGAGATGCTGTCCCGCGTGGGGATCTCCGCGTCACCGCGCGAGGTCCTGGCCTCCGGCGAGGCCTACGAGACGTGGGCGCGGATGATCCGGGCCCAGGGCGGCGACCCGGAGGCCCCGCTGCCGGTGGGCAGGCACAAGCACGTCGTCACGGCGCCTGCGGACGGCTACCTGACCTCGCTCGACGCGTACGCGGTCGGTGTCGCGGCCTGGCGGCTGGGCGCCGGTCGGGCCCGCAAGGAGGACCCGGTGCAGGCCGGCGCGGGCATCCTGTGCCTGGCCAAGCCCGGTGATCGGGTGACCGCGGGCCAACCGCTGCTGGAGCTGCACACCGACACCCCGGACGCCGTTCCCGGTGCTCTGGAGTCGTTGGCGGGCGGCTACGCGGTGGGCGACGAACCTCCCGCTCGCGGACCCCTGGTGATCGACACCATCAGGGGCTGAACAACGCCGGTTGTCGGTCGCACGCTCGGCGGGACTCCGGAATTGTCGGACCCTTCGGGCAGAATAAAAACAGGGATCCCTGGGCGGGGACGCCTGCGGAGCATTCCGTTGAATGCCGGGCACCACGGCGTGAATGCGCGAAAGGCATTGCGGGTGAAAGCGCGAAAGGCCCGGTCCGCGGGAGGCGGGCCGGGCCTTTCGGTGTCCGTGATCAGACGCGGTGATCAGACGCGGTGGTCGGATGCGGTGGTCGGATGCCGTGGTCAAGCGCGAGCGATCAGGCGCCGGTGGTGCGGCGCCTGCGATCAGGCGCCCTCGGCGGTCAGGTCGTCGTCGTCCACGTTGCGGTTGTCGCCCGGCTTCGGGCCGTTCTTCCGGGTCCGCCGCTGCGGCCTGGGCAGCGCGGTGGGCGGCGGGGGCGGGGTGGGGGAGCCGCCGCCGAGGATCAGCTCGGCGAAGGTCGCCATGGCCTCGTCCAGCTGGCCGCCGATGCGCAGCTCCGACTCCTGGTTGCTCTTGCGCACCAGGCCGGCCAGCGAGTCGGCGTCGGGCCGGGTCGACAGGGTGCCCTCGACCTTGGCGATGCCCTGCTCCACCACGCCGGACAGCTCGCCCAGGCGCGCGGCGAAGTCGTCCTCGACCGAGTCGAGCCTGGTCGCCATGGTGTCGAGCCGGGACGTGACCTGCTCCAGGCGCTGCGCCAGCGCCTCCAGCCGGTCGGTGGAGTCGACCTGGTCGCGGGTCTCGTCCAACGCCGCGTGCAGCGCCTCGCGGGCCTCGTCCAACTTGCCTGTGAACGTGCTGCGGGTGTCGGCCAACGACGACGAGAGCGACTCGCGGGTCTCGGTGAGCGCCGAGTGCAGCCCGTCCCGCGTGCTGTTGAGGTTGTCGCGGGTCTCGTCCAACCGGCCGTGCAGGTTGTTGGTCGAGTCCGTCACCGACCGCTGCAACGCCTCGCGCGTGCCGTCCAGGTGCTCGTGCACGCCCTCGTCGACCTCGTCCAGACGACCGCGCAGCGCGGCCTCCAACGCCTCGATGCGCTCCCGCAGCGGCCCCGTCACCGCACCCGGCACCTGGTCGACCTTGCCGTCCTGCTTGTCCAGGTGACCGTCGAGGTCGTCGATGCGCTTGTGGATGTGGGAGAGCTTGTCCTCCAGGCCGTCCATCCGCCCGGCGACGCCCTCGAACCGGCCCGCCACCCCGTCGAGCCGACCGTCGAGCTGCGCGAACGGCTTGGCGAGCTTGTCGACCAGGCCCTCGACGGCCCGCCCGATGCTCTGCACCGCGTTGTCCTGCGCCTCCAACCTGGTGAGCGCCTCGTCCAGCCGCTCGGCCAGCACGCCGACCTCGGTCCGGTCGGGCAGCTCGGACAGGCGCTTGCGAACGGAACCCAGCGATTCGAGCGGGGACATCCGCGCGTGGATCTCGTCCAGTGCGTCGAAGATCTGCTGCTGTTCGCTCTCACGGATCTCCGCGGCGCGCGTGAGCATGTTGCGCATCCGATCGAAGGACATCGTGGAGTTGCTGTTCTCGTTCACGGCTCGGGTGCCTTCGTCCAGGGGAGGGGAGACCTCCGGGAGCCTAACCAGGTTGGGCCGGTGGGCAGTAGCGCCCCCCGACGGGGACAGCCTGGATCGACCTTGCATGTACTCCGTTGGAGTGACGATGGCCGACCCTACCCGAAAGTAACCGGACGCGCCCCTGTGACTGCTCCGTGTGAGCATCCGCCGTGTGAGTGACTAAAGTCCTGGTGGCGGTAGCGGAAAGTTCTGCATCACGAGTGCACAACGGCGAATGCGACGCCCAACCGAGTGGTTCTGGACACACTCGGTGACGCGGGGGTGATGATACCGCATCAAGATCATCGAGTGGCGGAACGACACGGCGTGTCACCGGTATACGGTGACGCCCATGCCGACCCCGCTTACCCAGGAGGCCCTTCGCAGCGCGCCGAAGGTGCTGCTGCACGACCACCTCGACGGTGGCCTCCGCCCTCTGACGGTGATCGAACTCGCCCAGGACTGCGACTACCACGGCCTGCCCACCACCGACCCAGTCGTGCTGGGTGAGTGGTTCCGCAAGAACGCCGACTCCGGCTCGCTGGTCAGCTACCTCCAGGGCTTCACGCACACCTGCGGCGTCATGCAGACCGAGGCCGCGCTGGTCCGCGTCGCCTCCGAAGCCGTGCAGGACCTCGCCGCCGACGGTGTCGTCTACGCCGAGATCCGCTACGCGCCCGAGCTGTTCACCGATCGCGGCCTGAGCCTGGAGCAGGCCGTCGAGGCCGTGCAGGAGGGCATCGCCCAGGGCCGGGCCGCCGCCGGCTCCCCCATCAAGGTGAACACGCTGCTGTGCGCGATGCGCCAGAACGAAGGCTGGCTGCGCATCGCCGACCTGGTGGTCCGCTACCGGGACGCGGGCGTGGTCGGCTTCGACATCGCGGGCCCCGAGGTCGGGTTCCCGCCCAGCAAGGAGCTGTCCGCGTTCGAGTACCTGCGGCAGCAGAACTGCCACTTCACCATCCACGCCGCCGAGGCCGAGGGCCCCGTGTCGGCCTGGGAGGCCGTGCAGTTCGCGGGTGCGGAGCGGCTGGGCCACGGCGTGCGGCTGATCGAGGACATCAACGGCGACGTCGTCGGCCCACTGGCCGCGTACGTGCGGGACCGCCGCATCGCGCTGGAGATGTGCCCGACGTCGAACGTGCAGACCGGTGCGGTGGCGTCGCTGGCCGAGCACCCGATCAAGCGGATGGCCGACCTGGGCTTCCGGATCACCCTGAACACCGACAACCGGCTGATGAGCCAGGTGTCGATGAGCAGCGAGTTCGCCACCGTGGTCGAGCACTTCGGGTTCGGCTGGGAAGACCTGGGCCGGTTCACCGTCAACGCCGCCAAGGCCGCGTTCATCTCGCACGACGAGCGCCGCGCGCTGATCCAGGACGTGATCGAGCCCGCGTACGCCGCGCTGCGCGACTGACGCGTTCCGGACAAGAGCTCTCGGACCACGAGCACGAGGTCGCGGGCCCCACGGGGTTCGCGACCTCGTGTTCGTGGGGCCACCGCGGCATCACGCCGGCAAGGTCGTGAGCAGGCCGTGGGCGGTGGCGATGAGGTTGTGGCGGCGGGTGTGCCGGCGGGTCGCCAGTGCGGCCAGCGCGGTGCGGGTGGCGGGCCGGTAGCCGAGGTAGGCGTGCTGGCCGAACGTGGCGCCGCCGTGGAAGAAGACGGGTCCGAGGTCGGTGTCCGCGCGGAACCACGCCAGGGCGCGTGCGGGCGCGCGACGGGGTTGGGGCGCGGTGTGGTCGGCCTGGACGGCGCGCAGCGCGTCGGCCAGCGGTGTGTCGTCGGGGCCGAGGTGGGCTTCGAGGTAGGTGAGCAGGTCGTGCGCGGTGGCGCGCACGGCGCCCGCGGCGGTGAAGCCGCCCAGGTCCAGCGGCGGGACGGGGCCGCCGCGCGCACCGTGCCCGACCGCGTCGGCGCCGGGTGGACCGGGACGCAGGCGGATGCCGTCCAGCCCGAGCGGGTGCAGGACGTGCCGGGCGAGCAGGTCCGGGTAGGGCGTGGTGGTGTGGTGCGCCAACGCGTGGCCGAGCAGGGCCACGCCGAAGTTGGAGTACCTCCAGCGGACGCCCGGTGGCGTGCGGACGCGGTGCCGGCCGAACTCGCGCAGCAGCCGTTCACGCGGGTAGCCCGCGTAGGCGTTGGTCCTCCACCGGGGCAGGCCCTGCCGGTAGAAGAACGGGTCGTGCGGCAGGGTCGGCAGCCCGGACGTGTGCGTGGCCAGGTGCAGCAGGGTGATCTCCTCCGGACTGGGGAATCCGGCAGGCAGGAACGCACCGGCGTGTCCCGGTCCACGTCGCCGGTGGCGACGAGTTGGGCCAGCAGGAGCCCGGCGAACGTCTTCGACACCGACCCCAGCTCGTGGTGCAGGTCCGCCGCCCCCGGCACGGGGTCGGTGCCCGCGGTGGTGATCGTGCGGTGGCCGTGGCACGACAGGGCGAACACGACACCGGGCGCGCGGACGCCGCAGGCGGCCCGGTGCAGGCGCCGGCCCACGTCGTCGTGGTGGCTGCGGGTGCCCGTCACGGCGGACCGGGCAGCAGCGCCGTCAGCGCGCGAGAGGTGGCCAGGGTCGCCGCGAAGGCGGCCACCAGGGTCGAGTGGTGCACCTGGTCGAAGACCTCCCGCCGGTCGCCGGTGAGGGGGTCGTCGCCCGCCGGCACGGCGCCGTCCTCGGCCTGGGCGGCGGCCAGCCGGGCCCACCCGTCCTCGGGCAGGGCGGGCGCGGGTAGGCAGGCGTCCACCGCGAGCAGCCCGCCGAGCAGGTCCCAGTCGTGCCGGTGGGCGCACTCCTCCAGCCACGCGGGTAACCGCCACCTCAGGTGGTCGACGGTCTCGGCGGGCAGCGCGTCGGGGCGTCCGCCCCAGGAGGTGAGGTGCAGGACGGTGTGGGAGGCGTCGTGGGCGGTGGAGCGCTCGACGGTCCACGGCGCGGGTGCGTGGCCCGGCCACGTCTCCCGTGCGGCGGCGCGGACGTCGGCGGCCGAGGCCAGGCCGAGCCGGTGTTCGGCCGCGACCACGCTCAACCGCCGCGCGGGCGGCAGGCTCACGGCCGTCCCGTCGACCAGCGGCCGGGTGGTCCGCAGGAGGTCCTCGACCAGCAGGTTGCGGTAGCCGCCGGCGGAGAACGCGGCGTAGAGCTCCAGCGGACCGGTGAGGACGGCTCCGCCTGCTGGAGCCGGTGCAGGCACGCGCCGCCGTCGAGCAGGTCGTGCCAGGCGAAGTCGAGCAACCGCCGGGCCACGGCGGACTGCCGGGTGCCGCCCGCGCCTTCCCGCAGGATCGCGCCGGCGGTCAGCGCGAGGTCCCCCACCGCCTGCACCCGCGTCACCTCGTGGTCCGGTCGGGGGCGGAAGCCCTCCCGCCGGCCGTGGATCCAGTCCAACGCCCGCGCTCCGACCTGGTGCACCAGTCGCAGGTCCATCATCGGCTCCGCACCCCCGGCCGGGTCAGACTGCGGCGTGGTGGACGCGGGCGCCGGCCGAGGTCGCGGCGAAGGCGGCGACCCACCGACGAGTCGGGCTGCACCGGGAACGCCGCCACCGCCTCCCGGACCAGTGCCAGATCGGCGGCGGCGGGCGCAGGCACGTCGATCATCTCCTCACCTCATCCGACGAGCCGGTGCCCCCAGTGCAACTCCGGCCCGTCGGCCGGGCAACACCGCCCCACCATCCAGCGATGCCGTACGAGGGAAACCGTCCCCGGACGGGGGACGAGGACCGCCTTGACCCGAGGACGGCGAAAAGCGGAGGTCGCGGGCTCCGATGGGTGCCCGCGACCTCCGCTCAGTACGGCTTGCCGATGCCTAGTGCACCTTGAGCCGGTCCTCGAACGCCGCCACGAGCGACCGCCACGCCACCTGCTCGTCGTCGAACGGCGCGCTGGGCGCGAGCCGCGTCGGGTCCGGCTTGAGCACGTACGACACCAGCCACCCCAGCCGCTCGGACTGGTTCAGCGCGACCTTCACGGTGTCGTCGTGGGCCCACTCGCCCGCGTCCTCCAGCAGTTCGACCACCAGGTCGAGCTGCGTGGGGTCCACCGCGTCCGGACCGTCGACGATGTCCTCGTCCAGGCCGGTGAGCACGTAGACGTTGTCCGGGTCGACCGCGACGTCCAGGTCGCCGCCGGTCGCCTTGGTGACCAGCTCGCCCCAGGTGGAGACCTCGGCCAGGTCGTTGTCGTCGGCCTCGACGATGAACCGGGCCAGCCCGCGCGGCGACGTGAACACGTCGATCTTGCCCTTGCGACCGAGGAACACCGGGTGGTCGTCCAGGTAGCAGCGCAGCGTGTAGTACTCGCCCGCGCCGCTGATGATCTTGATCGGGTCGATGCCGACCTCGCCCCAGAACCCGACCGGCTCGTCGTCCTCGTCGTCGGCGTCGTCGTCCTTGGAGACCGCCGCCGCGGCGTTGGCCTCCTCGAACTCGGCCAGTTCGTCCTGCGCGGCCTTGAGCGTGGGCTCGTCCACCTCGGGCGTGGTCACGACCTCGTCGATCGCGTCCAGCACCTCGTCCCACTTCTCGGCGACGACCTGCGAGATCTCCGACCACAGCGCCTGGCCCTCGCGGCCGGTGAACGGCAGCGTGCCCTGCGGCAGCAGCGCGAAGCCCTCCGCCGAGTCCAGGATCTCGTGCACCTTCTCCAGCTCGCACACGTCCGCCAGCGACCGCACGATCGAGATGACGTCGGCCAGCTCGCCGATCACCCAGGTGTCGGGCTCCTCGGCGACCAGCTCCGGCACGCCGACCAGGTCGAACTGGTGGTTGTCGTCCGGCGACAGCTCACCGACCGACAACGCGGGCACGACGTGCCACGCCGGGTGGTCGGTCAGGTCGTGCTCCTCGGCCTTGCGCACGAACGCCGCCAAGTGCGCGGCATCGGGGAACGCGTACAGGTCCTCCTCGTGGCCGAGGAAGGCTTCCCACTCCTCGCCCTCTTCCCGCCAGCGCGGGGCCCACAGGGTGACCACATCACCCTGGGTGAGCCCCAGCTCGATCGGGACGATGTCCTGTGCCATCCGACCTCCCGGTCACGCCATGCCCCTTTGCGATGCGGGGGCAAGAGTACGGGGTCGATCACGCGCTACTGCCGTTGACCACGGAAAGGGTCCGCGAAGTAGTCGTCGTCGTCCGTTTCCGGGGGCTCCGGACGGGTCGCGGGACGGGTCTGCCGCTGCCCCGCCCACGGTGGCGGGGTCGGTCCGGCGGCCCCCTGTCGTGGTGCGACGGGCGACGTCGTGGGCGGTGCGGGCGCGGCCTGCGGCGGCGCGGTCCTCACCGACGACGCCTCCGCCGGCGAGGTCTCCACCAGCGAGGTCTTCGGCGACGCCTTCAGCGGCGGCGGGCCCGCGAACGCCTCCACCGCCATGGCCACGCCGTCGCCCAACGACTTGGCCAGCTCGTTGTAGCTCTTCTGCACGGCCGCGTCCGTCGCGAGCCGCGCCGTCTCCACGACCAGCCTGCCGACCACGTCCGGTCCCTGCGCCAACGCGTTGGGGTGCAAATCGAGTGCCTTCAGCTCGCCCGTCGCGGTCGCCGTGGCGCGGGCCAGGCGGGTGGGGTGCTCGGCGCTGCCGGTGGTGCGGGCGAGCACCTCGGTCAGGCCCTCGGCCGCCGCGAGCCGTTGTTCCCGCGTCACCGCGAACCCCTCAGGTACGAGCCGCCGAAGTCGTCGTCGTCCGGACCGCGTTCGAAGCCGATCTCGGTCAACGCCCGCAGCGTCGCCGGGTCGGCCACGCGTTCCAGCGCCCGGTGCATCCGCGAGGCGGCGTCCCGGGAGGCCCGCGCGGACACGCGCAGGATCTCGTCCGCCAACGCCCGCGGTCCCGCGTTGAGCGCCGCTGGTGACAGCCGCACCTCCCGGGGTGGGCCGCCGGGCGCGGTGACGACCGTGACCGCGCCGTCCGGTGAGGACGCCCGGCCCAGCACCGGTCCGGTGCGCGCGACGTGCTCGGCCACCCGCCGCTCGGTGTCGGCGACCCGTTCGGCCGCCCGCTGCGTCTCGTCCACGTCCTCAGCCCGTCGGTCGGTAGAAGCCCATGAAGCCCATGCCGCTGTTGCTCGTGCGGATCGGGTTCACCTGCACCGGGTCGCCCGCCTCCACCATCTGTCCGTTGCCGATGACCATGGCCACGTGGCCGTCCCAGACCACCAGGTCGCCGGGCAGCAGTTGGCCGGGCGGCACGGACGCGCCCATGGCCTGCGACGACGCGGGTCGGGGGATGTCGAAGCCGGCGCCGCCGTAGGCCCACTGGGTCAGGCCGCTGCAGTCCGTGCCCTGCGGCGGGTTGGCACCGCCCCACACGTACGGGGTGCCCAAGGCGGACAACGCGTTGCGCACGGCGCGTGCGGCGGTCTCGTTGGGCGCTTCGGCGGAGCTGCCGTCGGGCAGGTTCACGCCGACGCCGGTACCGGGCTGCGGCGGGATGGCCACCGGCAGGCGCGGGCCGACGGCGCCACCGCCTCCACCGCCTCCGCTGCCGCCTCCGCCACCGCTGCTCCCGCCTCCGCCGCCACTGCTGCCGCTGTTGCCGCCGTTGCCTCCGGCCGACGAGGAGGACCCGCCGCTGTCGCCCGCGGACGACGTCGACGTGGTGCCACCGCTCTCCACGCCCAACGGGTCGCCGAGCCCGGCGAAGTCCGGCTGTTGGAGGCCCTGCAACCGGGTGACCACGGCGGTCAGCTCGGCGCGCACCGCGTCCAGTTCCCGGGCGGTCCTGCCCTCGTACTCGCGGGCCTTCGCGGTCACCTCCGCGGCCACCGCGAGCACCGCGCCGATCCCGCCGAACACCCCGGCCGCGACCGCCGCCGCCAGCCGGGGCCACGCCCAGCCGGTGAACTCGTCGATCAGGCCCTGGATCGCGGTCTTGCCGGAGTTCACCGCGTCCACCGCCGTGGTGGCCGCCTCCTGGGTGGTCGTCGCGTTGCGCGCCAACGTGCCCACGCCACCGGAGAACGTGGCGACGCGGGACTGGAACGCGGTCGCCTTCTCGCCGTACCAGGCGCTCAACGCGGTGTTCGCCGCGCCCGTGTGCCTGCCGTCGATCTCGGTCAACGCCGAGGACGCCCGCCTGAACGCCTCCGCCGCGCTCGTCGCGCCGCCGGTGTCGCCCTCGAGCTTGGCCAGGTGGTCCTTCATGGGCTGGACCAGGCCCGCCAGGAAACCGCCGACGTCCACGTCAGACCTGGGCCGACCGGTCGAGGTCGGCGCCGGTGCGCGCCTCCTGCTCGACGTACGCCTGGCCCGTCTGCCCGACCGCGGCGGCGAACGCCGACAACCCGGCGGACGCGGCGGCCACACCGTCCACTTGGGCCTGTGCCGCGCGCTGGAACGCCGCGCCGAGGCCGACCTCGTCGCCGATCTCGCCGAAGCTGCCCGCGGCCAACGACGTCGTGCCGGCCAACGTGGCCGTGCCGACCGTGCCCACCTCGCTCGCCAGACCCTTCGCCGTGCTGCCGTACGCCGACAGCGCCGCGGTGTCGACGCCGAAACCCCGTTCCACGTTCGTCCCCCTTTTGGTGCCGTGCGAGGGCGATCCTGCCCCATCCGCGGGTGCGTCGTGCGGCGTTCGGCCAGATCCTGCCCCGATGAGCGGTACCACGGGCGGTGCGGTCACCTGATCATGTGTGGGTGGGTGTTTTGCGCCATTGGGAACGGATTGTGGCGTGGCTGGACCACCACGCCCCCTCGACCGGATCGGCGTTCGTGCCCCCCGAGGACAGCGCCGCGGTCGAGGCGTTGGCGGCCGCCAGCGGGCTTGAGCCGCCGGACGAGCTGCGCGCGTGGTGGGCGGTGTGCGGCGGCACGGCCGACTTGGCGTTCGCCGAGGTGCTGCCGCCGTTCTACACGCCGCTCGGCCCGTCCAACGCCCTGCGGTCGTGGCGGTTGAAGGAGCGGTTCTGGCCCGCGGACCTCGACACGGAGGCCGGCACGCCGACGCGGGGTTTCCACCCGATGTGGCTGCCGATCGCGTTCGACGGGTGCGGTGACGCGTTGGCGCTCGACCTGAGGCCCGGCGTGCTGTCGGGGTGCGTGGTCGAGTGGGACCGCGAGGCGGGCGAGATGCTCAAGCCGGAGTGGACCAGCCTGGACGAGATGCTGGACCAGGTCGCGACGGCCCTGGAGCACCGCAGCCGGCTCGGCCACTGCGAGCCGTTGATCACCACGGACGGCCGGCTGGGTTGGTGCACGAACTAGCGCCCCGCCGTCCTGAGCGTTGAACTCGGAGGTCCCGAACGTAGGACACGCGCGTTCTGAACGTAGGACACGCGCGTTCTGAACGTAGGACACGCGCGGTTTGGAGGTTGGACGCGCGGGGTTGGTCGCGGTGGTGGGCGGCGAGGTCGGTCCGCTGCGCCGCGATCTCCGGTAGAATGAGTAGTCGCAGCTCAGAGCACTCGCTGGAGGTGGCATGGCGGACGTCCACGACGTTGCCGCGGCCGTGCTCGACGCCACCGGGCCCGAGTCGCCGATGAAGCTGCAGAAGCTCCTGTACTACACCCAGGCGTGGCACCTGGCCGAGTACGGCGAGCCGCTGTTCGACGCCCGGATCGAGGCGTGGCGGCGAGGTCCGGTGGTGCCCGAGGTCTACTACCGCCACCAGGGTCAATCCGAGGTCTGCGCGTGGGAAGAGGGCGACCCGAGCGGGCTCAGCGAGCGTGAACGCGCGGTCGTCGCGTCGGTGGTCGAGCGGTACGGGCACTTCAGCAGGCACGAGCTGAGCGACATGGCGCACGACGAGGAGCCGTGGCGCGCGGCGCGGGGCGACCTGCCCGAGTCGGAGCCCAGCAGCGCGCCCCTCTCGCACGAGGTGATGGCCCGCTACTTCCGCCGGCTGACCAGCGGCGCCGAGGAAGCGATCGCGGAGGCCGTCGGCAGCGCCCGGTTGGAGGGCCTGGCCGTCCCGGACGACGTGGTGGCCACGATGCGTGCCGTCGCGGCCGGTGAGCTGACCGCCGACGAGGCGATCGCCCGGGAGATCGAGGCGCTGCGCCGGTAGTGGACGAAGACCCCTACCTGGACCCCGTGTCCGGGGTGCTGCGCAACAACCTGGGTCTGACCGACCCGCTGGAGTGCGACTTCGCCGAGACCCGGCTGAGCACGATGCGCGTCGAGCAGCTGGCGATGGCCTCCCTGCCCGGTCTGTACGACCTCGCCCACCTGCGCGCCTTCCACCGCCGCATCTTCGGCGACTTCTACCCGTGGGCCGGTGAGGTCCGACGGGTCAACATCGGCAAGTCCGCGTTGTTCGCCGCCTGGCAGCAGATCGAGGCCTACGCGATCGGGGTGTTCGACGACCTGAGGAAGGAGCGCTACCTGCGCGACCTGCCGCGCGAGGCGTTCCTGGACCGGTTCACGCACTACTTCGCCGAGGTCAACGCCGTGCACCCGTTCCGCGAGGGCAACGGGCGCGCGCAGCGGGCGTTCTTCCGCCAGCTGGCGCGGGAGGCGGGCTGGCGGGTCGCCGTGCACACGCTGGACCGGGTCGCGTTCATCGACGCCTGCGAGCAGAGCCTGACCCGGACGAACGACGCGCTGCGCGACCTGTTCGACACCGTCTTGAGCCAGGCCTGACCGGGTACCCGCAGCCATGACCAGCTACGAGTACCGGGCGCCGGTCGAGATGTCCGCGCGGGAGCTATTCGAGTTCCTCGCCCGTCCCGAGAGCCTGCCCCAGCACCTGCCCGGGTTGTCCGATTCGACCCCGCGCATCGACCACGACCTCCGCCGCTTGTCCTGGGAGGAGAACCGCTACCGGGGCGAGCTGAGCGTGGTCGAGGACGGCGACGGCCGCAGCGAGGTGGCGATCGCCGTGGAGACCGACGAGCCCGGCGACGTGCGGCGGGAGCTGGAGGAGGCGGTCGCGGCCCTGGCGCACCGGGCCACCTCCGAAGCCGACCTGAGCGCCGCGAAGGACCAGGACACCTGGTACTGATGTGACCCAAGTCACTCTCCGGTGAGAACCTTTTCCGCGAGCGGGTCGTCTTGCCGGATGTGAACGAGGAGCAGCTGGTCCGCGCGGTGGCCCGTGGCGACCGCGCGGCCTTCGAGGAGCTCTACCGCCGCACGTCGCCGTGGCTGGCGGTGCGCCTACGCCGCCGGTGCGCCGACGAGCAGGTCGTCGCCGAGGTCATGCAGGAGACGTACCTGGCGGTGTGGCGGGCCGCGGGGTCGTTCGCGGGCGCGGCGGTCGACGGCACGGCGGTCGGGTGGCTGTGGACGATCGCGGCCCGGCGGCTGGTCGACGCGTTCCGCCGGCGCGCCCTCCAGGCCCGGCCGCTGCCGGTGGCCGAGGCCGCGCCCGCCGCCGAGGACGAGGTGCTGGCCGGCGCGTTGAGCGACGACGTCGGCGGCGCGCTGCGCGACCTGGCACCGGAACTCCGGCAGGTGTTGCAGGCGATGGTGCTGGACGGGCTGACCGTGCGCGAGACCGCCGTGCTGCTCGGGGTGCCCGAGGGCACCGTCAAGACCCGCGCCCGGCGGGCTCGGATCGCGATGCGGGAGGCACTGTCATGAACGAGCACCCCTCGGCCGGCTCGATCGCCCGCTACGCGGCCGGTGACGACCTGCCCGCCGACCTCTCGTGGGCGGTCGAGTCGCACCTGGAGACGTGCGCGACGTGCCGGTTGCGCCTGGCCGACGTGGCTCCGCCGCAGGTCACGGCGTTGACGTCGGCGGTGTGGGCGGAGTTGGCAGCCACCGGCACGCCGGTGCGCCGACGCCGCCCGCTCACCCGGTGGGCCACGCCGTCGTTACTGCCGTGGCTGGTCATGACGGCGTTCGTGGTGCTGGCGGCGCTGTCGCTGGACGGGCTGCTGCCCGCCCGCTCCACGTCCTCCGCGGTGCTGCTGATCGCGCCGATCGTGCCCGTGCTGGGTGTGGTCGCGGCGTGGTCGCGGGGCATGGACCCGGCGCACGAACTGGTCGTGTCCACCGCGCGGGCCGGGTTGCCGCTGGTGCTGCGCCGCACGGTCGCGGTGCTGGTGGTCGTGCTGCCCGCGTTGTTCCTCGGCGGCTGGCTGGCGGGTGCTTCGCCCGCGTACTGGCTGCTGCCGTGCCTGGCGGTCACGTCGGTGACGCTCGCGCTCGGCGGCGTGATCGGGGTGCGCCGCGCCGCCGTCGTCGCCACCGCCTCGTGGGCGGCGCTGGTGGTCGGTCCGGCGCTGGTCGTCGGCGCGGTCCCGGTGGTGCTCGCACCCGGTGCGGCGCCGGTGTGGGCGGCGGTGCTCGTCGGGGGCGCCGCCGCCGTGTTCTTCAGGTCCGCGGCTTACACGCGGCTGTGACGGAGGGTGGGCTGGTGGCACGTGCGGTGAGCGCGGCGGAAGTCGCGCCGACGGGGTACGCCTGGCAGGTCCAGGCGGAGGGCTTGCGCGTGCGCGCGGGCCGGACCATGGCGGTGGACGGGCTCGACCTGCGGCTCGGCCGCGGCGTGCACGGGCTGCTCGGGCCGAACGGCGCGGGCAAGACCACGCTGATCCGGTCGCTGGCGACCGTGCTGCGGCCCGCGTCCGGGCGGTTGGAGGTGTTGGGCTCGTCGGTGTCCGGGCGGCTGGACCTGCGCCGGGTGCGACGCGCGCTCGGCTACCTGCCGCAGGACTTCGGCTACTACAAGCGGTTCACGGTGCGCGAGTTCGTCGAGTACGTGGCGTGGCTCAAGGAGATGCCCAAGCGGGACGTGCCCGGCGCGGTGCAGCGGGCCGTGGAACGGGTCGGGCTGGCCGACCGCGCGGACGACCGGATGAAGACGCTGTCCGGCGGCATGGTGCGGCGGGCGGGCATCGCGCAGGCCATCGTCAACGACCCGGAGGTGCTGCTGCTGGACGAGCCGACCGCGGGGCTCGACCCCGGTCAGCGGGTCCGGTTCCGCGAGCTGTTGCAGGAGCTGGGTTCCGACTCGTGCGTGGTCGTGTCGACGCACCTGGTCGAGGACGTCGCGGCGGCGTGCACGGACGTGGTGCTGTTCAACGCGGGCCGGCTGGTGTTCCAGGGCACGCCGGACGACCTGGCCGCCGCGGGCGGTCCGGCCGACGTCGGCGACAGCCCGCTGGAACGCGGGTACTCGGCCCTGCTCGGTGAGGCGGGTGGCTGGTGAGGATCCTGGGGATCGAGTTGAGGCGCACCACGGCGTTGCTGCTGGGGGTGCTGGTCGCGGTGGTCATGGTGGGCCTGCTGTCCTGGGGGCCGTCGACCAAGAACAGCACGGCCTGGACCCGGCAGTGGACGACGTTGGCCGAGTGGGTCCGGTTCATGCTGGCGTTCTCGTGGCCGCTGGCGCTGGGCGTGGGCGCGTTGCAGGGCCTGCGCGACCGGCGGTCCGGGGTGGAGGAGCTGTTCGGCTCCACGCCGCGGCCGCGGGCGTGGCGGGTCGGGTGGACGCTCGTCGCGCTGGCGGTCGGGCTCGTCACGGCGTACGCGGTGGTGTTCGCGGTCGGTGCCGTGCAGGTGCGGTCCTCGACGAGCTACTTCCACTGGGGCTGGCTGCCCGCCGCCCTGGTCGGGGTCCTGGCGCTGGTCGGCGTCGCGTGGCTGGGCATGGGTCTGGGCCGGCTCGTGCCGTCGCCGCTGATGCCGCCCGTGCTGGCGGTCGCGGGGTTGGCGGTGACGTCGGTGGGGTTCGGCCGGCCGGGGGACGGTCTGCCGTGGACCGCGTTGCTGCCGACGCTGCCGTTCCCGAGGTCGGTGTTCACGGCGGTGGACGGGTCGGTGAGCGCGGTGCAGGCGGTGTGGTTCGCGGGGATCGCGCTGTCGGGGTTCCTGCTGGTGTCGCTGCGGCGGCGGTGGTTGGGCGCGCTGCCGGTGCTGGTCGCGGCCGCCGTCGTGGTGCCGCTGCTGCCCGCCACGGCGGAGGAGGCCATGTCCGCCGACCCGGTGGCCGCGGAGCTGGTGTGCGCCGGGCAGCTGTGCCTGACGCGGGCGCACGAGCACGAGCGGGCGGCGTTGACGGGACCCGCGCGGGAGGTGCTGCGGCTGATGGCGAAACTGCCGTCGCCGCCCACGTCGGTGCGGGAGGCGGGGCTGTCGGAGCGGGGGGAGCTGGACATGCGCCTGCCGGAGCCGACCGACGCGGTGTGGGTCGACCTGGACGAGTTCACGTACTTCCGCGCCACGCCGCCGACCCCGGACCAGATGACGACGTACTGGCTGGCCGGCGCCGGGACGCGGACCTGCTACGGCGACCACATCCCGAGGACGCTGACCCGCGAGGTGGCGGCCCGGACCGTGATGACCGCGTGGCTGACCGGCCGGCTGGAACCGCTGCCCGTGTACCGGCTCTGGCTGGGCGAGGAGACCGACGGGCTGGCCGCCCGGGCGTGGGAGCACCTGCGCGCCCTGCCCGAGCCCGAGCAGGCGGCCCGGGTCCAAGCGGCCCGCGAGGTGCAGGCGGCCTGCTCCGGCGACGCGCTGACCACCCTCACGGGCGGCACCACGTGACCGACGAGCCGCGCTCCGCAGAGGTCCCCGCCAGGGGACCCCTGGTTCGATTCTACCGACGGGGTCTGACAATTCCGCGGTCTCGCCGGGTCGCACCGGTGCCTGCACCGGGAGGGAAGCCGTGACGCGGTGGTTGGTCCTGCACGCCCGGTCGCGGCAGGTCCCGGCGTCGGCGGCGGCCGTGGTGGTCGGGGTGGCGGCGCTCGCCGCGGTCGCCCCGCCGCACGGCAGCCCGCAGCTGGCGGCGTTCGGCGCGGCCGTCGGGGTGGCCGCCGTGGCGACGGGCCTCAGCGGGCACGACCGGGCACTCGACCGCACGGCCGCGTTCGGCTGGCCGCCGCGCCGGGCCGCGCACCTGCTGCTCGGCGGCACGCTCGTCGCCACGCTGCTGGTGGTCGCCGGCCTGGTCGCCGACCCGATCGCCCCGGACGCCTTCGTCATCCGCGACGTGATCGGCCTGGGCGGCCTGGCGGCACTGGGCGCGCTCCTGCTCGGCGCCCGCGCCGCCTGGGCGTTGCCGGTCGGGTGGACCGGCGTCACCCTCGTCGTCCCACCCGTCGACGAGCACTGGCTCAGCCGCCTGCTGACCTGGCCGGTGCAACCCGCCGGCACCACCTCGGCCACCGTCACCGCGGTCGTGCTCGGCTGCACCGGCCTGCTCGCCTACAGCTGGTTCGGCTGCCGCCGCTGACCGGCCGTCAGACGCCCACCGGCCGTCAGACGCCCACCGGGTGCCAGACCGTCTTCGTCTCCAGGAACGCCCGCAGCCGGGCCAGGTCCGGCTCGCGGGTGAAGTCCTCCGCCGGACGGGCCCGCAGCACGCGCTTCACCGTCCCGGCCGCCGCCCGCTCCAGGTCCGCCCGCGCCGACTCCGGCGCACCGGTCAGGTCGAGCGCGTTCACGTCCGCGTGCGACGCCAGCCAGGGCGCCATCTCCGCCGTGCGGCCGGTCAGCACGTTCACCACACCACCGGGCAGGTCGGACGTCGCCAGGACCTCGGCCAGCGTCACCGCGGGCAGCGGCCGGTCCTGCGACGTCACGACCACCGCCGTGTTGCCGGTCGCGATCACCGGCGCGACCGCGCTGACCAGCCCCAGCAGCGACGACTGCTGCGGCGCGAGCACCGCCACCACACCCGTCGGCTCCGGCACCGAGAACGAGAAGTACGGCCCGGCCACCGGGTTCGACGCGCCGAGCACCGTGGCGACCTTGTCGGTCCACCCCGCGTACCAGACCCACCGGTCGATCGCCGCGTCCACCAGCGACTGCGCCTTCTTCGCCGTGACCCCCTCGCCGGCGGCCACCTCGGCGATGAACTGCTCCCGCCTGCCCTCCAGCACCTCGGCGACCCGGTACAGCACCTGCCCCCGGTTGTACGCCGTCGCACCCGACCAGCCGGGGAACGCCTTGCGCGCCGCCGCGACCGCGTCCCGGGCGTCCTTGCGCGAACCCTGCGCCGCGTTGGCCAGGAACGCGCCCTTCGCGTCGACCACCGGGTAGGACCGGCCCGACTCCGACCGCGGGAACGCCCCGCCGATGTAGAGCTTGTACGTCTTCGCGACCGCGATCCGATTCTCGGTCTTGCCGAGGGAAATCCGGTTCTCAGACATCGAGGTAGGCCTCCAGCCCGGTGCGGCCGCCCTCGCGGCCGAAGCCCGACTCCTGGTAGCCGCCGAACGGGGCGGTCGGGTCGAAGCGGTTGAACGTGTTGGCCCACACCACGCCGGCGCGCATCTTCTGCGCCGCCCACAGGATGCGCGACCCCTTCTCGGTCCAGATGCCGGCCGACAGCCCGTACGGCGTGTTGTTCGCCTTGGCGACCGCCTCGTCCGGGGTGCGGAACGTGAGCACCGACAGCACCGGCCCGAAGATCTCCTCGCGCGCGATCCGCATCGTCTGCGACACGTTGGAGAACACCGTCGGCGCGAAGTAGAAGCCCTTGTCCGGCAACGGGCACGCGGACGTCCACCGCTGCGCGCCCTCGGCGTCGCCGGACTCGACCAGCTCCTGGATCTTGGTCAGCTGGTCGCGCGAGTTGATCGCGCCGACGTCGGTGTTCTTGTCCAGCGGGTCGCCGACGCGCAGCGTGGACACGCGGACGTGCAGCTTCTCCAGCAGCTCCTCGGCCACCGACTCCTGCACCAGCAGCCGGGAACCCGCGCAGCACACGTGGCCCTGGTTGAAGAAGATGCCGTTGACGATGCCCTCGACCGCCTGGTCCAGCGGCGCGTCGTCGAACACGATGTTCGCCGCCTTGCCGCCCAGTTCCAGGGTGAGCTTGCGGCCGCTGCCGGCCAGCTGCCGCTGGATGGTCCGGCCGACCTCGGTCGACCCGGTGAACGCGACCTTGTCCACGTCCGGGTGCGACACGACGGCCGCGCCGACGTCACCCGCCCCGGCGAGGATGTTCACCACGCCGGGTGGCAGGTCGGCCTGCTGGATGATCTCCGCCAGCACCAGCGCGCTCAGCGGCGTCGTCTCCGCGGGCTTGATCACCACGGTGTTGCCGGTGGCCAGCGCGGGCGCGATCTTCCACGCCGCCATCAGCAGCGGGAAGTTCCACGGGATGACCTGGCCCGCCACGCCGAGCGGGCGCGGGTCGGGCCCGTAGCCCGCGTAGCCGAGCTTGTCCGCCCAGCCCGCGTGGTAGAAGAAGTGCGCGGCGGCCGTGGGCACGTCCACGTCCCGTGATTCCTTGATGGGCTTGCCGTTGTCCAACGACTCCAGCACCGCCAGCTCCCGCGCGCGCTCCTGGACGAGCCGGGCGATGCGGAAGATGTACTTGGCGCGCTCGGAGCCGGGCATCTTGCCCCACACGCGGTCGTAGGCGCGGCGGGCGGCCTTCACGGCCTTGTCCACGTCGGCGGGCGCGGCCGTGGAGACCTCCGCGAGCACCTCCTCGGTGCCGGGGTTGACGGTCTTGAGCGGCTCACCGGCGCCGTCGACGAACTCGCCGTCGATGAACATCCGGTAGTTCGGCTTGAGGTTCGCGATGTCCCGTGATTCGGGCGCCGGCGCGTATTCCCACATGTCAGTCCACCGTCACGTAATCGGGGCCGCTGTAGTGGCCCTCCAACTGGGTGCGCCGCTGCATCAGCAGGTCGTTGAGCAGCGTGGAGGCGCCGAAGCGGAACAGCGCCGGGGTCAGCCACTCCGGTCCCGCGACCTCGTGCACGGCGACCAGGTACTTGATCGCGTCCTTGGTCGTGCGGATGCCGCCGGCGGGCTTCACGCCCCTGAGCTCGCCCGTCTGGGTGTGCCAGTCGCGGACGGCCTGCAGCATCACGTGCGTGACGGGCAGCGTCGCGGCGGGGGAGACCTTGCCGGTGGAGGTCTTGATGAAGTCGCCGCCCGCGAGCAGGCCGAGCCACGACGCGCGGCGCACGTTGTCGTAGGTCGCGAGCTCGCCGGTCTCCAGGATGACCTTGAGGTGCGCGTCCCCGCAGGCGTGCTTGACCTGCACGATCTCGTCGAACACCTGCCCGTAGCGGCCGGACAGGAACGCGCCGCGGTCGATCACCATGTCGATCTCGGTGGCGCCCGCCTCGACGGCGTAGGCGGTGTCCTCCAGCTTCACCTTCAGGCTCGACCGGCCGGACGGGAACGCGGTGGCGACGCTGGCGATGTCGATCCCGGTGCCCCGGAGCTCCTCGACGGCCGTCGCGACCATGTCCGGGTACACGCAGACGGCGGCGACCCGCGGCACGTCCGGGTGGTCGGGGTCGGGCCTGCGGGCCTTCGCGGCCAGCGACCGCACCTTGCCGTGCGTGTCGGCGCCTTCCAGCGTGGTGAGGTCGACCATGCCGATGGCGGTGTCGATGGCCCACATCTTGCTGGCCTTCTTGATGCTGCGAGTGCCCAGACCGGCCGCGCGCTGTTCGACGCCGACCTGGTCCACACCGGGCAGCCCGTGCAGGAACCGGCGCAACGACGCTTCGTCGCGCACGGCGTCCGCGAGCGCCGGGGGCAGCTGCGCTGGCGGTGTAGTAGTCGGAGCAGCCATGTCGCCGAGTCTAGGCGGAATGGGACGGCCGTCCTAAGTGAGCGAATTCGTGCAGGTCAGCCGATGTGAAGAGGCTTCGTGACCTCGTCGGGCACGGCCCGCTCGCGCCTGCCGAGCGGCTTGGTCACCTCGTCCGCCGGAACCGGTTCGGGCGCGTGCTGGGCGGCCGTTCCGGTGCGCTTGAGCTTCTGCCACGGCAGCCGCGCGCCGGCCAGGGCGGTGATCAACGACTGGATCACGACCAGGTACATCAGCTGCCGGTACACGACCGGTTGCAGGGCGACCGCCCACAGCGGCCGCAGGCTCTCCCGGTCCAAGCGGAACGCGATCACCGCGGGCACCAGTTGCAGCACCAGGAACCCGAGCCACGCCGCCGCGCCGCGCGCCGGGTCGGTGAACAGGCTGAGCACCGCGAACACGTCGATCACCGGCGCCAGCACCGGCAGCACCACCTGGTACAGCGCGAGGTACGGCAGGCCGCGCCGACCCAGCCGCCCGCCGAGACCGCGTTCCCGCACCGCGCCCCGGTGCTTCCACATCGCCTGCAACGTCCCGTAGCACCACCGGTACCGCTGCCGCCACAGCTGGCCCAGCGTCGCGGGCGCCTCGGTCCACGCGCGGGCCGACTCCCGGTAGGTGACCGCCCAGCCCGCCCGCTCCAACGCCATCGTCAGGTCGGTGTCCTCGGCCAGCGTGTCCTCCGGCACCCCGCCGACCTGCCGCAACGCGCTGAGCCGGAACCCGCCGACCGCGCCCGGCACGGTCGGCATGCACTCCATCACGTCGTACATCCGCCGGTCGAGGTTGAAGCCGATCACGTACTCGATGTGCTGCCAATGCCCGAGCAACCCGCCCCGGTTGCCGACCTTCGCGTTGCCCGACACCGCGCCCACGTCCGGGTCGGCGAACGGCTCCACCAGCTCGGCCACGGTGTCCGGCTCCAGCACCGTGTCGCCGTCCACCATCACCACCAGGTCCGTGCGGCAGCGCCGCAGACCGGTGTTCAACGCCGCCGCCTTGCCCGCGTTCGGCTGCCTGATCAGCGTCACCCCCGGCAGGTCCAACGCCCGCACGACCTCGCTGGTGCGGTCCGTGGAACCGTCGTCCACCACGATCACCCGCACGTCGGCCGTGCTCGCCAGGATCGTGCGCAGGGTCGCCTCGATGCCGGCTTCCTCGTTGTACGCGGGCACCAGCACGGTCACGGGTTGCCGGGGCAGCCGCCGCACGTGCCGGCCGACGTTGCGCGCACGACGGGCGTGCACACCGGTCGTGGTCAGCAACAACGCCGCCCGCAGCAACGCCAGCACGCTCGACACCACGACCAGCCACGTGATCAGCTCGGTCGTCGCCGCGGCGGCACGCACCGCCAGCGACACCGCCGTGCCCTCGGCCTGCTCCACGACGGTCGCCGACCGGGCGACCGGCACGCCCAGCGCGTCGCTCGCGGTGCGGAACTGCCGCCCCTGCTCCCGCAGCACGGGGATCAGCCGCTCCAACGCCGTCACGGTCTGCGACCGGTCACCGCCGCCGTCGTGCGCGAGCACCACCGCGCCGCGCCGGTCGGACGGCGTGGCGGCGGCGACGATCGCGTCCACGCCGGGGTTGCGCCAGTCCTCCGTGTCGTGCGTCGACAGCAGCACCAGGTGGCCGGACGCGACCATGCGCTCGACCGCCGCCAGGTCCTCGTCGTCCAGCGCACCGGCGCTCGCCGAGTACGGCGGGCGCACGAGCGTGCTCGCCCGGCCCGTCGAGGCGGCCACCACGAGCTGCGTCTGGCCGAGTTCCAACGCCGTGCGCGCCTCGTCGACCGTGCCGAGGTCGACGTGCGTGAACGTGTGCAGACCCACCTCGTGGCCCTCGTCGGCCATCCGCTCGACCAGGTCGGGGTACCTGGCGGCGGTGACGCCGGTGACGAAGAACGTCGCCTTGACGTTGTTGCGCCGCAACACGTCCAGGATTTGGGGCGTCCAACGCGGGTCGGGGCCGTCGTCGAAGGTGAGCACCACCGCGCCGTCGGGCACCGTGCGGGACGTCAGGCCGTTGCCGTCCGTGCCGATCAGCGGGCCACCCGCGCGCACGGACTCGGGCACGCGGTCCGCCGGTCCGGCCGAGGGCGCCTCACCCTGGCCGACCCGCTGCACCACCAGCACGTCGAGCAGCAGGAAACCCAGCAGCACGACCAGGGACAACGCCAGCAGCAGCCAGTGCGCGCGCGGTGACGGCAGGTGCGCGCGCATCAGCCCCGGCCCGCGTCCGTCGGCCGGTTCGAGGCGCCCGGCGGCGGCTCGGTGCGGCGACCCTGGGACCTCGTCGTGGTGGTGGTCGCGGCCGTGCTCGTGGCCGAGGTCGGGTCCGCCGTCGTGGTGGTCGTGCCCCCGGCGGTCGTCCGGGCGGTCGTCGCACCCACCGGCAGGGCGGCGGTCGTGGGCGCCACCGTGGTCGTGGCGACGACGGGCGGTGGTTCCTCGGCCGGCACGGGGAGCAGCGACGACGGGTTGACCGGGCCGCCGGCCAGCGCGATGGCGAGCAGCGTCAGGTAGGCGAGCACGCACGCCACGGCCGTGCCGATGACGATGCGCAGGACCACCGGCGGCGGCCGGACGGGTCGACGAACACGGGACTGGTCACTGGACGACTTCGCAGGCGGCGGCGGGCGGCGGGGGACGACGAAGGGTAACGCTCCGCCGTACCGCCGACTAGCCCTCCAGCTCGTCGCGCTTGCGACCCTTGACCTTTTTCTTCTTCGGCCGCTTCACCTCGACCGCGCCCATCATCGCGAAGCCGGTGATGCGCACGACCGGCCCACCGGGGATGGTCGGCGCACCCTTGTGCGTGGCGTCCTCGAAGGCGCCCATGAAGCCGACGCCGTCCACGCGCACCGTGATGTCCTCCGGCACGATGATCTCCACCGCGCCCCAGAACGCGAAGGCGTTGATCGTCGTCTCACCCTGCGCGAACCGGGCCCGGGTCAGGTCCAGCTCGACACCGCCCATGATCGCGGTCGCGGTGTGCGTCGACGGCACGACCCACTCGCCCCGCCGTTCGACGCCCGACCAGAACGCGAACGACACCGAGGAGCCGGGCGTGCCGCCGATGCGCGAGGCGGGCACGTTGTGCTGCATCGGCACGGGCAGCAGGGCGGGTGCGGGCACGCCGAGGTCGGCGGTGAGCGGCACCAGGTCGCCGTAGGTCTTGGACGCGTACACCGCGGCCAGGCGTTCGTCCAGCTCGTGCAGGTCCAGCCGGCCCTCGCCGTGCGCCTGCTGGAGCACCTGGGCGACCTTCTCGCGGTCGGCGTCCGAGGCACGCATCTGACGGGGGTCCGGCACCAGCTCGTCGCTCACGTCAGTGAGTCTAGGAGCGCGGGCCCGCGGATGGTCAGGTTCCGGTCGCGACGAGGACGAGTTCGCCGGACTCCGGGTCCAGGAAGGCCGACGCGTGCCACCGCTCGTGGTCGAACGCCGCGTCCAGCGCGTCCCCGGTCAGGAACGGCCCACCCGGCAACTCCGCGCGCATGCCCTCCGCGACGTCCGGCGTCCTGCCCTCGTCCGCCGGCGCGTAGGCGGACTCCACCCGCTCGACCTCCGCCCGCGGCAGGGCCACGACCGCGTCGATCCAGTAGGTCGACGGACCGGGCACGTCGGACCGCCCGAACGTGCCGGACATCCACCGCGCGCCGGCCGGTGCCCCGAGCACGGGGAAGCGCGTGACGAGCGGGTCGAGGTCGGTCCGCAACTCGCCGGTCCCCGACTTCGCCGCGGGCGGCGCCTGCCCCTCGCACCCGACCAACGCCGCGGTGGCGACGAGCGCGACGACCCACTTCACCTGGCGAAGACCGACCAGTCGACCCTGCCGAAGAGCAGGACCGGGCCGCCGGGGTTCTTGGAATCGCGGACGGCGGTGCGGTCGGCGACGCGGGCGACCTCCACGCAGTTGGCCTGGTCGCTGCTGCGGCTGCTCTTGCGCCAGTGTGCGTCGGTGAGGTCCATCGGTCGCGCTCCTCGCATCACGTCATCCGTCCCGCGAGCTTGGCGATGAGTCCCAGCGACTCTTCGGCTGACAGCGCCAAGGCACGCAGCCTCTGCCAGGCAAGCCTAGCGTTGCTGAGGTGCACTTCTTCTTCGAGGAATGTGCTCGTGCCACGGCCTTCCACGTAGACCAGGCTCGGTTGATCGGCGAAGTCCATGACCAGGAACGGCCCGCTCAAACCGGGGTGCGCGCCGGTGTCCAGCGGCACGATCTGCACCGTGATGTTGGCGCGGCCACCCAACGTGACCAGGTGCTGGAGTTGGGTGCGCATCATGCCGGGCGAAGCCAAGCGGCGGCGGAGGATGCCTTCGTCCATGAGCAGGTGCACCTGCGCCCGGCTCAGGATCACCTGCCTGCCCATCCGGGTGGCGACCAGGGCGTCGAGGTCGGCGTCGGACAACCGGTCGTTGGCGCCTCGGATGATGGCGCGGGCGTAGTCGGGGGTCTGGGCGAGACCCGGGATGAGGAGCGGCTCGTAGTTGTAGAGGGCCGTTGCCTCCGACTCGAAGCCGATGAGGTCCTTCCAGTTGCTGGGCAACTTGCCGTGGATGGCGTGCCAGTTCCGGTGTTCGCCGGCGCGGACCAGGTCGACCAGCTCTTGCCGCAACGCGGCCGGCGCGCGCAGGTAGCCGAGGATCGCCGCGACCTCGTCGGCCCGGAGCCCTCGGTTCCCGGTCTCCATCCGGCTGATCTTGCTCTCCGAGCAGCCGATCGCGTTGGCCACGTCCGCGCAGCTCAGCCCCCTGGCCAAGCGCAACGTGCGCAGTTCCGTCGATACCCGCCGTTGCCGGACGGATGCCCCCTTGCGTGTCATGGCGCGACTGTTCCGCCTTGCCACGCGGGCACGAAAGCCGTGTCACCCGAAGGGGAGCATTGCGGGACCGCGGCGCAAGACGCCACCTTTGCGGTGTGCAGAAGACCTGGGAGATCAGCGGCGCCGCCGCCAACTGGACGATGACCGTGTCGATCCTCGAACCCGAGGACGCCGCAGACGCCGAGGGCACCGGTGGCACCGACCTGTCACCGCCCGACGGGCCCGACCCGCTGCGCGACTTCGAGGGCCTGGTCGAGCACTTCCGCACCCTGGTCGACCTGACCGAGGCGCTCTGGCAACTGCGTCAGGTCGGCTGACGCACGGGCAGCCCGGCCGCCCGGTAGATGTCGTCCACGACCCGCATGGTGGCCACCGCGTCGTCCGCCGTCGTCGGGAACGGCTTGCCGTGCAGCACGGCGTCGGCGAAGGCCTCCAACTGGTAGGCGTACGACGGTCGCCGGTCGAACCGCTCGACCCGGCGGTGACCGTCCAGCTTCACCGTGAGCCGGTGCCCGAACTGCGGCGCGAAGGGGTTGAACACGCTCATCGAGCCGTTGGCGCCCAACACCTTCGCCGAGAGTCTCAGCAACGACCGCGACCACATCGACGCGACCACGGTCCCGGTGTGCCCGGCCGGGAACTTCAGCTCCGCCCGCATCGCCCGGTCGACGCCGTCACCCTTCAGCAACGCCCGCGCCGACTTCACCTCCGGCTCGCCGCCGAGGTACCGCACCATGTTCACCGCGTAGCACCCGGCGTCCATCAGCGCGCCACCGGCCAGTTCCAGCGAGTACCGGATGTCGTTGAACCGCGGCATCGGAAAGGCCAGCCGCGCCTCGACATGCCTGAGTTCACCCAACTCCGCGACCACTTCGGGCAACCGCAACGCCAACGGGTGGTACCGGTAGTGGAACGCCTCCATCACCACCAAGCCGCTGCTCTTCGCCGCCGCCGCGACCTCCGCCGCCTCGTCCGCGTTGGCCGCGAACGGCTTCTCGCACAACACGTGCTTCCCGGCCGCCAACGCCGCCAACGTCCACTTCCCGTGCAACCCGTTGGGCAGCGGGTTGTAGACGGCGTCCACGTTGGGGTCGTCCAACAGCTCGTCGTACGTCGTGTGCACGCGCGGGATCCCGTACCGGTCGGCGAACTTCTGCGCCCGTCCGACGTCCCGTGCCGCGACCGCCGAAACCTCCACCGACGACACGTCCCGCCCCGGCCTGACCAATGCCGCCGGCACGATCCGCGCCGCCCCAAGAACCCCGATCCGCACGTGGTCGGCCATGTCAGGACGTTACCCCCGGCAGCACCTCGTCAACCCCGAGCCGCTTGATCCCCGGGTAGTACGGGTCCAACTCCCTGACCTCGAACCGGCACTGCCCCACTGCCCACCACAGCCGGTCACCCACGTCACCGGAAGCCTTGTACGACCCGTCGGGCAGCACCACCGCCGTCCCGTTCCGCCCGTGCACCAGCACCGCCCGCCCCGCGCCGGTCCCGGCGTCCCAGATCCGGGCCGTGCCGTCCTCCGACGTGGTGGCGACCCGGCGGCCGTCGGGCGAGAACGCCACGCTGCGGACCTGCCCGGTGTGACCGGTCAGCGTCACCACGTGCTCACCGCGCGTGGTCCAGATCCGGGCCGTCCCGTCCTCGGACGCCGTGGCGAGGCGGCGGCCGTCGGGGGAGAACGCCACGTCCCAGACGCTGCCCTCGTGCCCCACCACCCTGGCCAACTCCCGGCCGTTCAGGTCCCAGACGCGCGCGGTGCCGTCGGCGGACGTCGTGGCGACGCGGTAGCCCTCGGGCGAGAACGCCGCGCTCCACACCTCCCCGGTGTGACCTTCTAGTTGCGCCTTGACGTGGAAGGACGCGTCCAGGACGTAGGCGGTGCCGTTCACGTGGGCGACGGCGAAGATGTCGCCCTTCGGGGACAGCGCAACGGCGTTGACCGGCATCCCGTAGTACCGGTACTCGTCGAGACGAACCCCTGTCGTCGTGTCCCAGTACGTTACGACGCTGTCGGTAGAGGCGGTGACCAGCCGTTCGCCACGCGCGGAAACGGCCAGCGAGTGGAACGTCTGGTCGGTGTGGATCCACCCGCCCTCGGTTCCGGTGATTTCGAGCCCCAGCGGAGTCGCGACCACCACCGCCGCGCTCGCCGAGGCGAACCCCGCGAGCCGTCCCGGTCCCATGTAAGCCGCCGGCCGGCTCTGGACGTGGCCCCTCTCCAAGTCCCACACGAAAACCACGCCGGCCTCTGAGGTGGTGAGCAACGACCGGCCGTCCGCCGAGTACGACGCAGAGCCGACGAAGTGCCGGGCGTCGTCCAACCGCTGCGACTGCTTGTTGGCCACCGTGTAGACGACGGCCGAGCCGTCCGCCATGGTCAACGCCAAGCGGTTGCCGTCGGCGGACGGCGTGACACGACGGATGCCGGCCGCGTTGGAGAACCTCGTCACCTGCTTGCCGTCGCTGTTGGAGATGGTGATGCGGTTGCCATCGGCGAACGCCATCCGGTCGTCGGTCAGGAAAGTCATCATCTCGCCGCGACTCAAGCGGTTGGGCACGTGGGTCAGGGGCCTGCCGGAGTGCGCGTCGAAGACCGTCACGTCTTTGTTGACGCGCAGGGCGAGCACCGAGCCGATTGGTGAGACGGCCATGCGTGCATGGCTCTCCGAGGTGATCGTGGCGATCACCTCCATGTCGTCCGTGCGCCGGACCTCCACCTTGCGGTCCGACCTCGTGATCATCACGCGCCCGTCGGCCGACACGACGAGGTCGTGGCACCGCTGCAACAACTCGTCCACGAGGTCGCCGGTCGCGGCGTCCCACAGCCGAACCAGACCGTCGACGTCCTTGTCGACCAGGCGATCACCCTGTCCGACGAACCAGGCCCGCCCGGTCCCACGCCGCGGCAGTCCGGTCATCAGCTCACCGGTGTGCGCGTCCCAGACGTACGTGGCGCCGTCCTCTTCCACGGTGGCGATCAGGCCGCCGTTCGGCGCGTAAGTGACGTCGGTGATCGGGTGCGCACGTCGCCGCCAGACCCGTACGGGCCGATTGGTGCCCAGGTGCCGCAGCTCCAGCACGTGCCTGTGCGCTACCGCGGCCAGGTCGCCGTCCGGCGAGAACGCGACCGCCGCCACGACGGACCCCAGCGGCGCGAGCACGGGCGTCGCCGGGTCACGCCCGACCACCGCCGCCCCCTCCGGCGCCGGACCGGCCACACCCAGCAGTGCCGCCCGCTCCCACCGGCTCCCGCGCAGCACCGCGCCCGTGAGGTCGCCGCCGACCATCAGCACGTCGGTGAGGTTCGCGCCGGTCAGGTCGGCCCCGGTGAGGTCCTTCCCGACCAGCCGCTGCCCGGTCAGGTCGGCACCGCGGAAGTCGGCCCCCCGCAGGTCCAGGTCACCGAAGTCGAACGCGCGGAGGTCCGCGTTCGCCAACGACAGCCGGACGCGCGCCTCCAGCCTCTTCGCCACCTCGGTCGCGTTCTGCTTGGCCGCCTCGGGCGCGTCGGCGTCCGCCATCACCCCGCGTGCCCAGCTCAACGCGGCCTCGTGGCCGGCCAGGTCGCACAGGAAGTCGACCATCAGCCGTGACATCTTGCGGGTCACGATGTCGGTGTCGGCCAGCTCGTCCGCCGCCACCTTCGCGACCAGCCACTCCATCACCGACTGGTGCACGAACGCGAACCCGCCCGCCTCCGTCCGCACCAGCAGCGACCCGGACCCGACGGCGTGCGCGGCCTGGTCGATCGAGTAGCCGCGCTCGGTCAACCGGGTCAACGTCCGCACCACGGTGTTCTCCAGATCGGCCGTGTCGATGGTGGCCGCCGTCGTCCGCCACAGCCGCAACGCCAACGCCGTGCACGCCGACAGCCGCTCCGCGCCGTCGAACGACGGCATCCCGTGCCGGTGCCGTTGCCGGTCGGTCTCCTGCACCAGCCAGAAGTCCACCAGCTCCCGGTACAGCTCGGCCGCGCTGATCCGGCCGTGCTGCTGCTGGACCTCGCGCAACCGCTCGTCGTCCAGGCCGGCGATGAACGACAGCATCCTCGGGTTCCGGGACAGGCCCAGCAGGTCGCTGATCGCGCCCAGCAGCTCGAACCGGGCCGCCGCACGTCCCTCGTCACCGCCGTAGTGCCTGGTGAGGAAGTCGCGGATCTGGTCGTCGCTGAAGTCCTCCAGCACCGCCACCCGGCTCGCGGCCAACGCCGAGACCCGCTGACCCAGCGCGTTCAGCACCTGGTCGGTCGACTGGAAGTGCTGGCTGCGGCTGGTCAGCACGACCTTCGCCCGATCGGTCACGGCGTGCAGCAGCGTGGCCAGGTAGTCGGCCGCCTTGTCGTACCCGACGCGCAGTTCCAGCTCGTCGAACCCGTCGAACAGCAGCGCCAGCCGACCGCTGCTGATCATGTACCGCAGCTTGGCCACCTCGACCGCGTCCACGCCCTCGCGCACGAGGTGCTGTGCGAGCAGCTCGTCCAGCGTCGGCGCCTTCTCCAGGCTGCGCAGCTCCACCAGGACCGGCAGCAGGCCGGGGTGCTCGACGGGCAACGCCCGTGTCAGCTGCCGCAGCAGGAACGACTTGCCGCGGCCGAAGTCGCCGAGCACGACCACGAACCGGGCGACGTCCTCACCGAGCCAGCCGAGCACCCGTTCCAGCAGGTCTCCGCCACCGTCCTCCCAACCGACCATGCCGTACCGCTGCGGCACGTACAGGCCGGCGGGGTAGACCTGGTCGGCGGCCAGCCGCCGGGTCTGCCGCTCTGCCAACGGCCGCAGGTCCAGCAGCCCCTGGTACTCCACGAAGCTGCGCAGCCGCACACCGCGCCGTCGCGCCGCGAGGACCAGGTCGTGCCCGGCGGGCGGGCCGCTGTAGACCAGCTCGGACGGCACGGCGGGGTCGGCCGCGGCGAAGGAGGCGTGCACCCGCGCGACGAACGACTCCACCACCTCGTCACCCAACCTGGCCCGCACGCCGACCGGCCACTGCTCGAAGCCACCGCCCGGGCGGGGCTTCGACACGCGGATGTAGTGCTCCTCGGCCCGCGGGGTGACGGTCGCGGTCGGGTGGGCCACGCGCGTGGCTTCCAGCACGCGGTCGAAGAAGGGGTCCGGGCCCTTGGCCGGCTGGTCGGTCGTGGTGACCCGCTTCGAGCCGCCGGTCGCCGGCACCGGGACGACCGACCAGGCAGCGCGCCCGTCCCGGGGGCTGGTGAGCGCCAGGTCGACGTGCGGCGAGACGTCGGACGCCGGCGGGCCCTGGACCGCGCTCAGCCGTGACCAGGCACGCCGCCGGCCGTCGCGGAACAGCTTCTCGAACCGCTCGGCCTGGCGTCCGCCGATGACCGCGCGGTCGTCCTCGGGCGTGGTCTGGTGCGTGACCTCGATGGTGGAGTTCAGGCCGGCGACCGCGAGTTCCAGCTCCGGGTGGTCGAACAGGGTCCACGGCTCGTCCGGCGTGAAGCTGAACCGGGCGCCGTAGAAGTCGTCGAATGCCGCCGCGAACGGTCCCCACTTCGGCCAGTACGGCGGCGTCGGCGTCCGGCCCCAGGCCTCCTCCTGCCGGAAGTACGCCTCGCACGCCAACCGGTTCACGTCCCGCGACCCGGGCACGACGACGACCCGTTCCCGCGGCAGGTCCACCGCCTCCGCCAGCTCGGCCAGGAACCGGAAGCCGCGCTCGAACTCGTCCGGCCTGCCGTGCTCGGTCAGGTCACCGGTGAACACCACCAGGTCGGGCCGGAGCTCGGCGAAGTCCCGGGGCGACCACACGTCCCGCCCGGAGCCGAACCGCGTGCCGAACAGGTGCAACGCGGTCAGCCGGTCCGGCTCACCCTCGTCGTCGCCGGGTAACGAGCCGTCGGGCATCGGTTAGAGGTACCACATACTGTTCGACCATGGACGTCCTCGTTGTCGATCACCCACTGGCCAGGGCGCGGCTGACCACCATGCGTGACGCCCGCACCGACAACGCGGCGTTCCGCGCCGCGCTGCACGAGTTGACCGTGATGCTCGTCTACGAGGCCACGCGCGACCTGCCCGTGGCCGAGGAGCGCGTGCACACGCCCGTGGCGCGGACCACCGGCTACCGCCTGGCGAACCCGCCGCTGCTGGTACCCGTCCTGCGCGCCGGCCTCGGCATGGCGGACCAGGCGCACAAGCTGATCCCCGACGCCCAGATGGGCTTCGTGGGCCTGGCCCGTGACGAGGAGACCCTCCAGCCCACCCCGTACATGGAGTCGCTGCCCGACTCGCTGGCCGGCCGTCCGGTGTTCGTGCTGGACCCGATGCTCGCCACCGGTGGCTCGATGGCGTACACGATCCGGCTGCTGACCGACCGCGGCGCCACCGACGTGACCGCGATCTGCGCGCTCGCCGCCCCCGAGGGCATCAAGCACCTGGAGGACTCGGCCCTGCCCGTCCGGCTGATCACCGCCAGCGTCGACGAACGCCTGAACGACTCGGGCTTCATCGTCCCCGGCCTGGGCGACGCCGGCGACCGCCAGTACGGCGCCGTCCACTGACCCCGCGCGAGTCGAACCCTCACGTCCCGCGTGTCCCACGTTCAGAACGCGCGTGTCCTACGTTCGCGTACCCCGAGTTCAACGCTCAGGACAACCGGCCGTGTTCTGAGCGTTGAACTCGGGTGTTCCGAACGTAGGACACGCGGGACGCGAACGTAGGACACGCGGGACCTGGAGGTTCGACTCGCGGGGTTAGGAGAGGGTGGAGAGGTGGTCGGTGGCCCAGGTCGAGAGGGTGCGGCCCGGGCGGCCGGTGACGGTGGTGAAGTCGGGGGTGACGGAGGCCGGTTCCTCGGCGTGCTGGGCCATGTAACCGAGTAGGTACTCGGCCACGTCGTACGGCAGGCCCTCGTCACGGATCAGGGTCGCGCGGGCCTGGCCGTAGGTCACGCGCTCGAACCGGATGGGACGGCCCAGGCCCCGGCCGATCGCCTCCACCTGTTCGACGTGCGTCAGCGCCTCCGGGCCGCTCAACGTGTACGCCTTGCCGGCGTGTCCGTCGTGCAGCAGCGCGTGCACGGCCACCTCGGCCACGTCGTCCTCGTGCACCGGCGCGCCCACCGACTCCGGGAACGGCGCCCGCACCACGTCCTCCGCCTTGATCGTGCGCGCCCAGATCAGCTTGTTGGCCATGAACTCACCCGGCCGCACGTGCGTCCACGCCACCCCGGACGCCTCGATCACCCGCTCCACGTCGTGGTGCAGCTCGTAGCTGCCCGGCCGCTTCACGGTCACCGCGCTGCTGGACAGGAACACCACCCGCCGCAGGTCCGGCGCACGGTCCAGGAACGCCTGCGCGTGCGCCACCGCGTCGTCGGACTCGATGGCCGCCAACAGGAACACCGCCGTCACCCCCGCCAGCGGCAGCTCACCCGGCCGCGTCAGATCACCTCCCACCACCTCCACCCCGGCGGGCATTCCGCCCCGGGCCCGCGCCGGGTTCCGCGTCAACGCCCGCACCGGCACACCGGCCTCCGTCAACTGCCGAACGACCGCGCCGCCGATGGTTCCGGTGGCCCCGGTCACCAGGATCGTCACGAGCTCCCCTAACTACTCAAAGTTGAATAGTCCCGAAGCTAGCGCGATCACCACCCGCACTGCACATGCAAAAGTTTGCAAGGAACGAGAAAGTATTTCTTGTTACCTGATTCGGCCGAACGGCCGTAGATGTGGTCTAGACCTAATCACTACCGTGGTCTGGACCACACACCGGCGATTCCACCCAGAGGCACCGCGAGGAGAAGCATGTCGAGCAGGAGATGGGTGCTCCCCGCCCTCCTGGCCACCGCGATGACCGTGTCGCTGGCACCGCAGGCGGTCGCGCACGGCACGACCACGCGCACCGTCGGGTACTACACCCAGTGGAGCGGCTACGACCGCAACTTCCTGGTGCGCGACCTCGTCGCCAACGGCACCGCACCGCGGCTCACCCACCTCAACTACGCCTTCGGCTTCCTCGACGAGACCGGCAAGTGCGTCAGCGCCGACCCGTGGGCCGACTACCAGCGGCCCTTCGGCGCCGAGCAGAGCGTCAACGGCACCGCGGACGTCGCGGGCCAGCCGCTGTCGGGCAACCTCAACCAGCTCAAGCAGCTCAAGGCCCGCCACCCCAAGCTGCGCGTCAACATCTCGCTCGGCGGCTGGACCGGCTCCAAGTACTTCTCCAACGCGGCCCTGACCCCCGAGTCGCGCGCCGCGCACGTGGCCTCGTGCATCGACATGTGGATCAAGGGCAACCTGCCCGACTCCGCTCCCGGTGCGGCGGCCGGCGTGTTCGACGGCATCGACCTCGATTGGGAGTGGCCGTCGTCCGAGGCCGCGCCCGGCAACGTGGTGCGCCCCGAGGACAAGCAGAACTTCACCGCGCTGCTCGTGGAGTACCGCAAGCAGCTGGGCAAGCTGACCTGGCGGACCGGCAAGCGCTACGACCTCACCGCGTTCCTGCCCGCGAACCCCGCCCAGGTCGACCGCGGTTTCGAGGTGCGCAAGGTCTTCGACCTGCTGACCTTCGCCACGATCCAGGGCTACGACTACCACGGCGCGTGGGAGCCGCTGACCAACCAGCAGTCCTCGATCCGCACGCCCGCGGCCGACCCGACCGCGCCGCCGTTCAGCTCGCAGGTCGCGATCGACCACTACCTGCGCGACGGCGCGCCGAAGCACAAGGTCGTGATGGGCGTGCCGTTCTACAGCCGCGGCTGGACCGGCGTGCGCAACGAGGACAACGGCCTGTTCCAGCCCGCCACCGGGCCCGCACCCGCCACCTACGAGGCCGGGTACGAGGACTACCGGATCCTCAAGGCGCAACTGTCGAAGTTCACCGTGCACCGGGACGCCAAGGCCGGGCACGCGTGGCTGTTCGACGGCACCACGTTCTGGACCTGGGACGACCCGGTCGAGATGAAGCGCAAGGGTCGCTACGTGGCCGAACGGCGCCTTGGCGGCGCGATGATCTGGTCGCTCGACGGCGACACCGCCGACGGCGAGCTGATCAAGGCGCTCACCAGCGGACTGTCCTGATCAGGACAGTTCACGGGGTCCGGGGAGGTTTCGCGGCGGCCGCCTCCCCGGGCCCCACCTCCACGTCCGCACGTCGCCAGCCGTCCGCGTGCGCGCGCAGGGCGCGCTCGTAGACGGGGGCGATCTCGACGTCCGGCGGCAGGTTGCCGTTCAGTTCGAGGCTCACCAGGCCGTGCACCATGCCCCACATCGCCAACGCGATCTGCTCGGGCGGCGGGTCCTGCTTGAACATCCCGACCTCCACGGCACGGCCGACGTCGCGCACGACCGGCAGGAACGTCTCGACCGCGGCCTCCTTCGTCTCGTCGGACGGCTCGAAGTTGGGCACGACCTTGCTGAACATCACCAGGTAGAACTGCGGGTCGGCCAACGCGCTCTCGCGGTACGCCAGGCCGATCTGGACCAGGTCCTCCACCGGGTCGTCGGTCTGCGGCACGCTCGCGATCCGTTCACCGAATCGGCGGAACGCCTCCTCGTACACGGCGTTCAGCAGCGCGGCCTTGCCGCCGAACAGCGAGTACACGGCCGTGGTCGAGGTGTTGACATCCGCCGCGAGCCTGCGCAAGCTCAAGGCGACGGGTCCCTCGGTGGACAGCAGTTCGCCCGCGCGCTCGAGCAACCGGCCGCGGAGCGCTTCGTCGTGTGTCTTCGGTCGTGGCACCGGGACATCGTATCGCAACGGTGTTATAAAACACGGTCTGGCCATCGTGGTATTAAGTTGGTACCGTCATTTCCCATGGCTATGACTCTGCGTCTGAGTGACGAGGAGAACCGGCGGCTGGACGAACTGGCCGCAGCCGAGGGTCGTTCGAAGCAGGAGGTCGTGCGCTTGGCGTTGGCCGAGCGCTGGGCCAGGTTGCAGAAGGAGGAGCAGCTGTCCGAGGTCCTCGGGCGCGTGCTCCCCAAGTACCGGGGCCTGCTCGACCGCATGGGTTCCACCTGAACCAGCCGCACACCCGAACCGCACTCGAACCCCGCCGACTGAACCCCGCCGACTGAATCCGGCCGACTGAATCCGGCCGACCGGCCCGGGGTCGATCGACTCCACCGCCGTTGCGGACTACCGCAGTCGCCGGCGCCCGCCACCGACGCGCTTGCACCTTCGGGTGAGTGCACAGTCACGCCCTCGCTGTTCGAACACTTGTTCGATACGATCAATCCATGCAGCTCAACCGCCGCACGCCCGGCCGTGCACCCGCGCACATCTGTGAACGGTCACGGCGCTCCGAGGCACACCGGTATGGTGCGCCGTTGAAGATCGGGCTGCGTCCAGGTTGCGCTTCGGTGCACCACGCCGCCGACAACATCCTCGCCGCCGGCTCGGCGGGGAGGCGATACGGACCTGAGGGGGTGGGTGGTGGCGCAGGAGACGTCCCGGATGCGGCGTGGCCGCGCCGGAGTCCCCGCCCCTCAGGACAGGGAGCGCGTCAAGCAGTGGTCAACTACCTCGACGCCGGCGACTTGCTCGTGCTGGCGACCGCCGTCACCGGCGGGGATCTGGTCGTGCGCGACTTAGGTCTCCTCGATTCCGCAGCCCACCGCCCCCGGGCGACCGTGCTGGGGGTCGAGGCCTACGACACGCTCTGGCTGAAAGCTTCCGCGTTGCTCGACTCCATCGTTCGCACGCGCCCCTTGGCCGAGGGCAACTGGCGGCTCGGCTGGGTCGCCGCCGTGACGTTGTGCGACATCAACGGCTGGTGGATCGACGCGGAGGAGGACGAGGCGCTCGACCTGGTCCGGGCGCTGGGCCGGGAGCAGATCGACGTCTCGGGCATGGCCGCCCACCTGGAGGCCTGGGGCCTGCCCAAAGCCGACTGACCGCCGCCCGGTCCGCGGCGCGACGGCCGGTCGACCTGACCGAGTACCGCGAATCGGGTTGACCTGGAGTGCACTCCAGCTCCTACGGTCGACACCGTGACTTACTCGATCGCCCAAGCGGCCGAGCGCAGCGGGTTGTCGATCGACACCCTGCGCTACTACGAGCGGATCGGCCTGGTCGACCCGCCGGCCAGGGACTCCGGTGGTCGGCGCAGCTACAGCGACGACGACCTGGGCTGGTTGGTCTTCCTGACCCGCCTGCGCACCACCGGCATGCCCATTCGCATGATGCGTGAGTACGCGCAGCTCAGGCACCGCGGCGACGCCACGGCGGGCAGGCGCAAGCAGATCCTGTTCGAGCACCGCGCCTCCGTCCGCGAGCGCATCGCCGAGCTCCAGTCGTGCCTGGAGGTGCTGGAGTACAAGATCACGCACTACGAGCAGCTGGAACACACCTTCGTCGAAGGGATCACCGCGTGACGTCGTTGGGCGAACTCCAGGTCGGCAAGCAGGGCCTGGGCTGCATGGGCATGAGCCAGTCCTACGGAGTCGGCGACGAGACCGAGTCCGTGGCCACCATCCACCGGGCGCTGGAACTCGGCGTCACGCTCCTGGACACCGCGGACGTCTACGGCGGCGTCACGCGGTCCGGCACGACCGACGTGGACGGCGTGGGCGCGAACGAGGAGCTGGTGGGCCGCGCGATCAAGGACCGCCGCGACGCGGTCGTGGTCGCCACCAAGTTCGGGCTCGCCGACCCGGACCGCAAACCGCGCGGTGACGCCGCCTACGTCCGGCAGGCCGCCGAGGCGTCGTTGCGCCGCCTGGGCACCGACCACATCGACCTGTACTACCAGCACCGGGTCGACCCGGACGTGCCGATCGAGGAGACCGTCGGCGCGATGGCCGAGCTCGTGGCCGAGGGCAAGGTCCGCTACCTGGGCCTGTCCGAGGCGGGCGCCGGGACGATCCGCCGCGCGCACGCCGTGCACCCGATCAGCGCCCTGCAGAGCGAGTGGTCGCTGTGGACGCGCGACATCGAGGCCGAGGTCGCGCCTACGTGCCGCGAGCTGGGCATCGGCATCGTGCCGTTCTCGCCGCTGGGCCGCGGCTTCCTCACCGGCCGCGTCACCTCCGTTGCCGACCTGGCCGAGGACGACATGCGCCGCAGCCTGCCCCGGTTCGCCGAGGAGAACTTCGCCCGCAACACCGCGATCGTGGACGCGTTGCGCGCACTCGCCGCCGAGCGCGGGGTCACCGCGGGCCAGTTGGCGCTGGCCTGGGTGCACCACCAGGGCGAGCACGTCGTGCCGATCCCGGGCACCAAGCGGGTGAAGTACCTGGAGGAGAACGTCGCCGCCGCCGACCTGGAGCTCAGCGCCGACGAGCTGCGCGCGATCGAGGCCGCCGCACCCGCCGTCGCGGGGGACCGGTACCCGGCGGAGTTCCTCAAGCTGACGAACCGATGACCGGTCAGACGACCGCACCGAGTACCGCACCGATTTTCGACCGTTGATCGACGGGGAGGAAGGCACCGTGGAGAACCGCCACTTGGGCGCGCTCGAAGTGAGCGCGCAGGGTCTGGGCTGCATGGGCATGAGCGAGTTCTACGGCCCCGGCGACGAGTCCGAGTCCACCGCCACCATCCACCGCGCCCTCGACCTGGGCGTCACGTTCCTCGACACGGCCGACATGTACGGGCCGTTCACCAACGAGGAGCTGGTGGGCCGGGCGATCGGGCCGCGCCGCGACGAGGTCGTGCTGGCCACGAAGTTCGCCGTGGTCCGCGACACCGGCACACCGCGTTCCGAGTGGGGCCTGCGCGGTGACCCGGAGTACGTCAAGCAGGCCGCCGAGGCGTCGTTGCGCCGCCTGGGCACCGACCACATCGACCTGTACTACCAGCACCGGGTCGACCCGGACGTGCCGATCGAGGACACGGTCGGCGCGATGGCCGAGCTCGTCGCCGAGGGCAAGGTCCGGCACATCGGGCTGTCCGAGGCTGGCGCGGCGACGATCCGGCGGGCGCACGCCGTGCACCCGGTCGCGGCCGTGCAGACCGAGTGGTCGCTGTGGTCGCGCGACATCGAGGCCGAGGTCGCGCCCACGTGCCGTGAGCTGGGCATCGGCATCGTCGCCTACTCGCCGCTGGGCCGAGGCTTCCTCACCGGCCGCTACACCTCGAAGGACGACTTCGCGGCCGGCGACTTCCGCCTGGTCGGCCAGCCCCGGTTCGCGGAGGAGAACTTCGCGCGCAACCTGGCCCTGGTGGAGTCGCTCCGCGAGGTGGCACGGGAGCACGACGTGACGCCCGGGCAGATCGCGCTGGCGTGGGTGCACCACCAGGGCGCGGTGCCGATCCCGGGCACCAAGCGGGTGAAGTACCTGGAGGAGAACGCGGCCGCCGCGGACCTGGCGTTGACCGACGCGCAGCTGGACCGCATCGCCGCCGCCGTGCCCGCCGACGCGGTCGCCGGCACCCGCTACGCGCCCGAGGTGATGCCCTCGCTGGGCCGCTAGAGCACCAACGTGGCCGCGACCGCGGCGCCCAGCTCCCGGCACCGCTCCCGCGCGTCGCGGTCCGGCGCGCCGGTGAGGGTCAGCGTCTCCACCACGGGCCGCCACTTCAGGCCCGTGGTGATGTCGCGCAACGCCTTCACCGCGCCCTCCGTGCCCAGGTTGCCGTGCACGTAGGCGCCGAACGGCCGGCCGCGCGTGGCGTCCAGGCAGGGGTAGTAGACGGTGTCGAAGAAGTGCTTCAACGCGCCGCTGATGTAGCCGATGTTGGCGGGCGTGCCCAGCAGGTAGCCGTCGGCCTCCAGCACGTCGGTCGCGGTCGCGCCCAGCGCCGGCCGGCGGACCACCTCGACGCCCTCGATCTCCGGGTCGCCCGCGCCCGCCAGCACCGCCTCGAACAGCTCCTGCATGGCGGGTGACGGCGTGTGGTGCACGATCAACAGGCGGGGCACGGGGGCCAGGTTGCCGCGATCGGCACGCCGGTGCAACCGCTCGGTAGCCTGGAGCCACCCGGTGACGGTCTCGACCCGCGGGAACCGGCGGGGCCGTCGAACGTCTTGAGATGTGTAGTTACCGGGAGGGAGTCATGGAAACTCGCAGCATCGCCACGATGAAGCGCAACCGGCGGATCACCTGGGGTGCGGGTGTCGGCATCGGGGTCGGGCTGATCGGCCTGCCGCTGGTCTTCATCGCCCTGTGGCCGGGTGTCGACCACAGCCCGTGGGACGTCAACGCGATGATCCTGGCGACCGGCGTCGCCCTGTGCACGACCAGCTACATCTCCGGCCGCATCTCGGTGGCCGCCGCCACGCAGCACCGGCCGCGCCCGGTGAGCCCGCCGACCAGGCGCCCGTACCTGGTGGCCGGCGGTTCACTCGTCGTCGCCGTGCTGTGCCTGCTGATCGCTATGGCGTCGTGAGCAGGTCCGACACCTGAGCGCGCAGCTCGGCCAACCGGGTCCGGGCGCGCTCACGGCCGGCCGGCAGGTCGTCCGACACGGGTTCCACCACTTCGAGGTACGCCTTGAGCTTCGGCTCGGTACCGGACGGCCGCACGACCACCCGCACGCCGTCCTCCGTGAGCCGCACCACGTCGGCCTCGGGCAGGAGGTCCTCGAACGCGAAACCCGCGGGTGGCTCGGCGCGCAACCGGGCCATCAACGCCCCGATCCGGCTCAGGTCGGTGAACCGCAGCGACACCTGGTCGGTCAGGTGCACGCCGTGGTCGACGGCGAGCTGGTCCAGCGCGTCCAGCAGGGTGCGGCCGGACGCCTTCAACCCGGCCGCCAGGTCGCACGCCACCACGGCCGCCGAAATGCCGTCCTTGTCGTTGACGTGCGCCGGGTCGACGCAGTTGCCCAACGCCTCCTCGTACGCGAACACCAGCCCTTCGCCCGCGCGCACCAACCACTTGAACCCGGTCAACGTCTCCGCGTAACGCGCGCCGTGCGCCGCCGCGATCGACTTGAGCAACGACGACGACACGATCGTGGTGGCCACCAGGGGATCCGCACTGTCCGTGGTGGACAGCACGAGCGACCCGAGGAGCACGCCCGTCTCGTCACCGCGCAGCATCCGCCACGACCCGTCCCGCTCCCGGACCCCCAGCGCGCACCGGTCCGCGTCCGGGTCGAGGGCGATGGCGAGGTCGGCCGAGTCGGCCTCCGCCAGCGCCAGCAACCTATCCGCGGCCCCCGGCTCCTCCGGGTTCGGGAACGCCACGGTCGGGAACGCCGGGTCCGGCACGGCCTGCTCCCGCACCACCCGCACATCGGTGAACCCGGCCCGCCGCAACGCCTCCACCACCGTCGCGCCGCCGACGCCGTGCATCGGCGTCAACACCACGCGCAGGTCGCGATGGACACCGCGGGGCAGCGACGCCACCCGTTCCAGGTACTCGTCCACCTCGGCGTCCGACACCGGCAGGTAGTCCTCCGACAGCGGCACCGACACCGCCGCGGGCACGCCCCGGATCGCCGCCTCGATCTCGCGGTCCGCGGGCGGCACGATCTGCCCGCCACCCGCCAGGTACAGCTTGTAGCCGTTGTCGGCGGGCGGGTTGTGCGAGGCGGTGATCTGCACGCCCGCCACCGCGTCGTGCCGCTTGACCAGGAACGCCAGCACCGGCGTCGGCAACGGCCCCGGCAGCACCCGCACCGTGAAGCCCGCGCCCGCCAGCACACCGGCCGCCGCCGCCGCGAAGTCCTCCGACCCGTGCCGCGCGTCCCGGCCGACGAAAACCGTGCCGACGTGCCCGTGCGCCTTGAGCCACGCGGCCAGCCCGGCCGTGGTGCGGATGACCACGGCCCGGTTCATCCCGTTCGGCCCGGCCCGCACGGGACCGCGCAGCCCCGCCGTGCCGAAGGTCAGCGGACCGGCCATCCGGTCCGCCAGCTCCTCGACCGCGGCGGCGTCACCGCCCATCGCCCGGGCGAGGACGGTCTGCAGCTCCAGGCGCGCCGCCGGGTCGGGGTCGTCGGCGATCCAGCGGAACGCGGCGTCGCGCAGGGCCGGGGTGAGGGTCATGCCCGCGTCACCAGCTCGCGCAGCAAGGCGCCCATCCGGCTCGCCGCGGCCTGGCCCGCCTCCAGCACCTCTTCGTGGTTGAGCGGCTCGCCCGTGATGCCTGCGGCCAGGTTCGTCACCAGCGACAGGCCGAACACCTCCACGCCCTCCGCGCGTGCCGCGATGGCCTCCAGCACGGTGGACATGCCGACCAGGTCCGCGCCGATCGCGCCGAGCATCCGGATCTCGGCGGGCGTCTCGAAGTGCGGCCCCGGCAGGCCCGCGTAGACGCCTTCCTCCAGCGACGGGTCGATCTCCCGGGCGAGGTCGCGCAGCCGCGGCGAGTACAGGTCGGTGAGGTCCACGAACCGGGCGCCGACCAGCGGTGACGACGCGGTGAGGTTCAGGTGGTCGCTGATCAGCACCGGTTGGCCGACCGACATGCCCTGGCGCAGGCCGCCGGCCGCGTTGGTCAGCACGACCGTGCGGACACCGGCCGCCGCCGCCGTGCGCACACCGTGCACGACCTTGGCCACGCCCTTGCCCTCGTACCCGTGCGTGCGACCGAGCATCACCAGCACGTTCTTGTCGCCGACGGCCACCGACCGCACCGTGCCGCCGTGGCCGACGGCGGTGGGTGCCTCGAACCCGGGCAGCTCGCCCATGGGCAGCTCGGCGGTCGGCTCACCGATCAGGTCCGCGGCCGGGCGCCAACCCGAACCGAGGACCACGGCGATGTCGTGCTTGCCCACCCCGGTCCGCTCGGCCAACGCCTTCGCCGCGTCGGTCGCCAGGGCCTCGAGGGTGGTGTTCTCACTGATGGCGGTCACGGCCGCGAGCCTAATAGCCGTACTCGGCCGTTGCCCGCAGTGCCGCGGTCACCCCTGTGCGGTGCGGACGACTCGCTAATCGGTCACCCTGAACGTCGGCGCGATGGTGTCGAACAAACGGCTCCGCCCCGTCTCCTCCTGCTCCGTCGGCACGACGACCTCGACCACCCACAGGTCGTTGCCCCGGGGCAGGACGCGGGAGTACCGGCTGCGGCGCAGGTCAGGGCCTGGTGGCACGGTGCCCCGGGCCAGGGAGGTGGCCCGCTCGACGGTCCGGTAGCTGTACTGGCGACCCGCCTCCGGCCCGCCCGGCGGCAGCACGTCGGTCGACTCGAACGCCTCGCCGAAGTACTGGCCCTCCGCCCACCGCGACCGCACGAGCCGCACGTAGTCCTCGATCGTGTTCCGCTCGTAGTAGCCCGGGAACCGCTGCACCGTCACCTCGTACCACCCGTTCGGCGCGACCAGGTGGACGACCGTGCTCGGACCGAGCCCGTTGTTGGCCCGCTGCTCCAGGAAGCTCGTCCAGTCCGGCCCGACCTCGATGGTGAACTCCGCCCCCTGCTCGCCCTTCGCCGACGCGGCCGACGCGGTGGTCGGCAGCAGCGACGGCGTCCCGGTGATCGCGGGCAACGACGGCGTGTCCAGGATCGGCGGCGGCGACAACGACGCGCCCGCGACGGTCCTGGTCAACGCGAAGCCGGACACGCTGCCGATCGCGAACAGCACCGCCGCCGACAACGCCACCAGCACCGCCGGCCCCGGCCGCCGGGTCAGCTGACGCGTCGGCGCGTCCGCCACGGCGAACGGCAGCGGACCCGGGTCGTCCGCCAACGGCGTGTCCGGCGCGATCGCCGGCTTGACCAGCGGCGGCCGCACCACCTCCACCACCGGGCGGGTCGCCGACGACGCGGGGAACACGTCGGTGCCCGGCTCGGGCAGCAGCGGCCGGACCAACCGGCGCACCTCGGCCGGCGTGATCCGCTCGTCCGGCGGCTTCACCATCAGCCCGGCGACCACCGGCGCCAGCGCGCCGCAGACCGCGGCCGACGGCACGTCGCCGTGCACCACCTGGTTGATCGTCTGGAGCACGTTCGCGCCCTCGTACGGCTGGTGCCCGGTCATCGCCGCGAACAACGTCGCCCCCAACGACCACTGGTCCGCCGCGAACGACACCGCCCCGCCCACCGCCACCTCGGGCGCGATGAACGCGGGCGTGCCCAGCGTGATCCCGCGGCTGGTGAGCGTGGCCTCGGCCACGTTGCGCGCGATGCCGAAGTCGGTGAGCTTCACCCGCCCGTCGTCGGCGACCAGCACGTTGCCCGGCTTCACGTCCCGGTGCGTGATCCCGGCCCGGTGCGCGGCGTCCAGCGCGGCGGCCACGGCGTCCGCCACCACCGCGCCCTGCACGTCGGTCAACGGCCCGCGCTGCCGCACCACCTCCGCCAGCGACGACGACGGCACCAGCTCCATCACCACGTACGGGTCGCCGTCGACCTGCACCACGTCGTACACCGTGACCAGGTTCGGGTGCGCCAGCGCCGCCGCCGAACGCGCTTCGCGCAGCGTGCGCTCCCGGAGCACCTCGGCCTCGCCGTCCGGGGTACCCGCCGGGCGCAGGATCTCCTTCACCGCGACGTCACGCCGCAGCACCTCGTCGTGCGCGGCCCAGACGGTGCCCATCGACCCACGCCCCAGCACGTGCCGGAGGCGGTAGCGGCCGGCGATCAGTCGCTCGGTGTCCACTGCGCCATCATTCACCAGCGTGGAAGACTGGCCTCTGCATCGTTCACGGCGGTGAACCTCACACAGCCGCCGCGTAGCCGTCGCAATACCGGTGAGTAACACTGCGGAGCATGATGGAGCCGTCAGGCGAGTTGGCACTGGCCGCCGAGTTCCCCACCCCTGACCGCGAGCAGTGGCTGGACCTCGTCCAGGGCGTGCTGCGCAAGTCGGGTGCGGACTTCGGGTCGCTGATCACCACCACCTACGACGGCATCGACGTCCAGCCGCTCTACACCGCGGCCGACCAGGCGCCGGACGCCGGCTTCCCGGGCCTGGCGCCGTTCACCCGCGGCGGCCGGCCGCAGGGCGCGGTCGAGGGCTGGGACGTGCGCCAGCTGCACCGCGTCGCGGACCGGAACGCGGTGATGGCCGACCTGGAGAACGGCGTCACGTCGCTCTGGCTCAAGGGACTCGACCCGGCCACCTACGACGACGTGCTGGCCGACGTCTACCTGGACCTCGCGCCGGTCGTCGTGGACGCGGGCGCGGACTTCCTCGAAGCCGGTCGCGCCATGCTGCGGGTCTGGGACCAGCGGCCGGTGCTGCCGAGCGAGGTGCGCGGCAACGTCGGCGCGGACCCGTTGGGCGTCCAGGCGCGCACCGGTGAGCCCGCCGACCTGCGCGCGTTGACCGACCTCCTGGCCAAGACCCGCGAGTTCACCGGCCTGCGCCTGGTCGTGGTCGACGGCCTGCCGGTGCACGAGGCAGGCGGTTCGGACGCGCAGGAGCTGGGCGCGTCCCTCGCGGCCGGCGTGGCCTACCTGCGGCACCTGACCGAGGCCGGGCTGGACGCCGCCCGGGCCGTGGAGCTGCTGGAGTTCCGGTACGCGGCGACCGCCGACCAGTTCCTCACCATCGCCAAGTTCCGGGCCGCCCGGCGGCTGTGGGCGCGGGTCACCGAGGTCGCCGGCGCGCCGGCCCCGCAGTTGCAGCACGCGGTCACGTCGCCCGCGATGATGACCCGCCGCGACCCGTGGGTGAACATGCTGCGCACCACTGTGGCCTGCTTCGGCGCCGGTCTGGGCGGCGCGGACGCGGTCACCGTGCTGCCGTTCGACCACGCCATCGGCCTGTCGGACGACTTCGCCCGGCGCATCGCGCGCAACACGCAGTCGCTGCTGCTGGAGGAGTCGAGGCTGGCCGGCGTGATCGACCCGGCGGGCGGCTCCTGGTACGTGGAACGGCTCACCGACGACCTCGCGCACGCCGCCTGGGCCTGGTTCCGGGAGATCGAGGCCGCCGGCGGGCTGCCGAAGGCGTTCGACCTGGTCGCCGACCGGGTCGCGGCCACCTGGGAGCGGCGCCGGGCGAACCTGGCCGACCGAACCGACGCGATCACCGGCGTCAGCGAGTTCCCGAACCTCGGCGAGCAACCCGTCATCCGCCCGCCGGCGCCCGCGGAACCCGGCGATGGCAACGGCACCAGCGGCGGCCACGGCACCAGCGGCGGCCACGGCAACGGCCACGGCGATGGCCACGCTGCGCAGGAGTCCCCCTCGGGGGATCCCCGGATTTCATTCTCCCAGCAGGGTCCGACAATTTCGGAGCCCCGATCCCACTCCGAGCAGGGCCCGGCCACCTCGGGGCCGCGATCCCGGCCCCTGCCGCGCATCCGCTACGCCCAGGACTTCGAGGCGCTGCGGGACGCGGCCGACGCGGCGCCGGAACGCCCGAAGGTCTTCCTGGCCACGCTCGGCCCGGTCGCCGCGCACACCGCCCGGGCCACCTTCGCGGCGAACCTGTTCCAGGCGGGCGGCATCGAGACGCCGAACGCCGGTCCCACCAAGGTCGTGGACGACGTGGTCGCGAAGTTCCGCGAGAGCGGCGCCCGGGTCGCGTGCCTGTGCGGCAGCGAGACGAGCTACGCCGAGCTCGCAGCACCCGTGGCCCGGGCGCTGCGCGAGGCCGGTGCGCTGAGGATCCTGTTGGCGGGCAAGAGGTCCGCATCGTCCGACCCCGGCGCGGAGATCGACGAGTACGTGTTCACCGGCTGCCCGGCGCTAGAGGTGCTGGAGCACACGTTCGAGGCGCTTGGAGTCCAGCGATGATCCCGAACTTCGCCGACGTCGAGCTGGGCGCGCCCGCCACCCCCGAGCCCGCCACCACCGACTCCGCTGCGCGGTGGCACGCGGCGCTCCAGGAGGCGACCGGCAAGGGCGCGGACGCGCTGACGTGGGAGACGCCCGAGGGCATCGGCGTCAAGCCCGTCTACACCGCCGCCGACACCGAGGGCCTCGACTTCCTGGGCACCTACCCCGGCATCGCGCCGTTCCTGCGCGGCCCGTACCCGACGATGTACGTCAACCAGCCGTGGACGATCCGGCAGTACGCCGGGTTCTCCACCGCCGAGGAGTCCAACGCCTTCTACCGCCGCAACCTCGCGGCCGGCCAGAAGGGCCTCTCGGTCGCGTTCGACCTGGCCACCCACCGCGGCTACGACTCCGACCACCCCAGGGTGGCCGGTGACGTCGGCATGGCGGGCGTGGCCATCGACTCGATCTACGACATGCGGCAGCTGTTCGACGGCATCCCGCTGGACAAGATGAGCGTGTCGATGACCATGAACGGCGCGGTGCTGCCGATCCTGGCGCTGTACGTGGTGGCGGCCGAGGAGCAGGGGGTGGCGCCCGAGCAGCTCGCGGGGACCATCCAGAACGACATCCTCAAGGAGTTCATGGTCCGCAACACCTACATCTACCCGCCGCAGCCGTCGATGCGGATCATCTCGGACATCTTCGCGTTCAGCTCGCGGCGGATGCCGAAGTTCAACTCCATCTCCATCTCCGGCTACCACATGCAGGAAGCCGGTGCGACGGCCGACCTGGAGCTCGCCTACACGCTCGCGGACGGCGTGGAGTACCTGCGGGCGGGCCGTGACGCGGGGCTGGACATCGACGCCTTCGCGCCGCGGCTGTCGTTCTTCTGGGCGGTCGGCATGAACTTCTTCATGGAAGTCGCCAAGATGCGCGCCGCCCGGCTGCTGTGGGCGAAGCTGGTGCGGACCTTCGACCCGAAGTCGCCGAAGTCGCTGTCCCTGCGCACGCACTGCCAGACGTCCGGCTGGTCGCTCACCGCGCAGGACGTGTTCAACAACGTCGCCCGCACGTGCGTCGAGGCGATGGCCGCCACCCAGGGGCACACCCAGTCGCTGCACACCAACGCGCTGGACGAGGCCCTGGCGCTGCCCACCGACTTCTCCGCGCGCATCGCCCGCAACACCCAGCTGCTGCTCCAGCAGGAGTCGGGCACCACGCGGGTGATCGACCCGTGGGGCGGCAGCGCGTTCGTCGAACGCCTCACGCACGACCTGGCGCACCGCGCGTGGTCGCACATCACCGAGGTCGAGGCCGCGGGCGGGATGGCGCGGGCCATCGACGCGGGCATCCCGAAGCTGCGCATCGAGGAGGCCGCGGCGCGCACCCAGGCCCGCATCGACTCCGGTCGGCAGCCGGTGATCGGCGTGAACAAGTACCAGGTCGAGTTCGACGAGAAGATCGACGTGCTCAAGGTCGACAACGCGGGCGTGCGGGCGCAGCAGCTGGCCAAGCTCGCCCGGCTGCGCGAGGAACGCGACCAGTCCCGTGTGGACTCCGCGTTGACCGCGCTGACCAACGCGGCGGGCTCGGACGGGAACCTGCTGGAGCTGGCCATCGACGCCGCCCGCGCCAAGGCGACCGTGGGGGAGATCTCCGAGGCGCTGGGCAAGGTGTGGGGTCGGCACTCCGCGCAGATCCGCACCATCACCGGCGTCTACCGGGAGGAGGCCGGGTCCGTGTCCAACGTCGAAGCCACCCGCGAGGTCGTCGAGGCGTTCGCCGAGGCCGAGGGGCGCCGTCCGCGCATCCTGGTCGCCAAGATGGGCCAGGACGGGCACGACCGCGGCCAGAAGGTGATCGCGACCGCGTTCGCCGACCTCGGCTTCGACGTGGACGTCGGCCCGCTGTTCCAGACCCCGGACGAGGTCGCCCGCCAGGCCGTCGAGGCCGACGTGCACATCGTCGGGGTGTCGTCGCTGGCCGCCGGCCACCTCACGCTGGTGCCCGCGCTGCGCTCGGCGCTGGCCGGGATGGGCCGCGAGGACATCATGATCGTGGTCGGCGGCGTGATCCCGCCGCAGGACTTCGACGCGTTGCGCGCGGCCGGCGCGGCGGCGATCTTCCCGCCCGGCACGGTCATCGCCGACGCGGCGGGCGACCTGCTGCGCCGGCTCGCCCGGGAGCTGGGTCACGACGCCGTGCCGGGACACGATGGCTAGGCCGGTCGACGTCGGCCAGTACGTCAAGGGCGTGCTCGCCGGCGACCGGAGCACGGTGGCGCGGGCCATCACGCTGGTCGAGTCGACGCGCCCGGACCACCGCGCGGCGGCGCAGGAGCTGCTGGTCGAGCTGCTGCCGCACTCCTCCGGTCCTTCCGGGGCGGGCGCGCACCGCGTCGGCATCACCGGCGTGCCCGGCGTGGGCAAGTCGACGTTCATCGACGCGCTCGGCTCGATGCTCACCGCGCGGGGGCACCGGGTGGCGGTGCTGGCGGTCGACCCGTCGTCCACCCGCACCGGCGGTTCCATCCTGGGCGACAAGACCCGGATGGCCCGGCTCGCGGTCGACCCGGCGGCGTTCATCCGGCCGTCACCGACCTCCGGCACGCTCGGCGGCGTGGCCAAGGCCACCCGCGAGTCGATCGTGCTGGTCGAGGCCGCCGGCTACGACGTGGTGCTGGTCGAGACCGTCGGCGTCGGCCAGTCCGAGGTGGCCGTGGCCAACATGACGGACTGCTCGCTGTTCCTGACCCTGGCCCGCACCGGTGACCAGCTCCAGGGCATCAAGAAGGGCGTGCTGGAGCTGGCCGACGTGATCGCGGTCAACAAGGCCGACGGCCCGCACGAGGTCGACGCGCGCAGGGCGGCCCGCGAGCTGGCCGGCGCGCTGCGGCTGCTGCGGCCGCCGGACGCCCTGTGGCACCCGCCCGTGCTGACGTGCAGCGGGCTCGACGGCTCGGGACTGGACACCGTGTGGCAGCAGGTCACCAAGCACCGGGAGACCCTGGAGGCGGCCGGTGAGCTGGCCGAACGGCGGCGGCGCCAGCAGGTCGACTGGACCTGGGCCATGGTGCACGACCAGCTGCTGACGAGCCTGCGCTCCGCGCCGGCGGTGCGCTCGCTCGTGCCCGAGGTGGAACGGCAGGTGCGCGAGGGCGAGCTGACCGCCACGCTGGCCGCCGAGCGGATCCTGGCCGCGTTCCGCGAACGTCCGTGACGGCTCGCTCACCGCACGTGCACGGTTACCGGGTCGGATGACCACTGACAGTGGTAACCCGGAAAGGCGGTGGCTAGGCTTGGCGACCATGTGGCGATCTGTGCTCGCGGTGTGCCTGTTCGTGCTGACCGGTGTCCTCACCGTGTCCGGCACAGGCTCCGCCGTGACGACGTCGCCGCACCTGGTCGTGCAGCCGACGGAGAGCCTGGCGCCCGGCGGCACCGTCCAGCCCGGCGTTACCGTCCAGCCGGGCCCCGACATCAACGCCCCGCAGGAGCCCGCGTCCACGTCGGGCGCGGAAACCCGTAGGAAGTTGTGGCTCGGCGGTATCGCGCTGCTGCTGTTCGCCCTCGTGTACTGGCGCAACAAGAAGCGGTGGTCGAAGTGGCGAGCCGGGCGCAAGTCCGGGTGAATCCCATCTAGTGGGAGCTTCGAGGCGATATTTGGTCGCCTTCCGGCAGCACGCTGCGCAGACTTGATCGGTCTGACCGAAACTCGTGCACCGCTTGGCGCATCCGCGCGACCGGTTGCCGGTTGATCATCCAGGGGTGCGTCGTGCCCGCCAGGCCGTGATGCAGGATGGACGCAAATGAGTACCGACTTCAAGATGAGCACGCGCTCGGCCGTCGAGCGGTACTCGAATGCGCTGGTAGGCCTCTCCCGCAGCATCCACGCGGAGCCCGAGCAGGCGTTCGCCGAGCACCGCAGCGCGGCCAAGGTCGCCGACCTGCTCGCCGCCGAGGGCTTCGAGGTCGAGCGCGGCGTCGCGGACCTGGAGACGGCGTTCACCGCGTCGTTCGGCTCCGGTGAGCTGGTGCTCGGGCTGTGCGCGGAGTACGACGCGCTGCCCGAGGTCGGCCACGCGTGCGGGCACAACGTCATCGCCGCCGCGTCCGCCGGAGCGGCCCTCGCGCTGCGTGACCTGGCCGACGAGCTGGGCCTCACCGTCCGGGTGATCGGCACCCCGGCCGAAGAGGTCGGCGGCGGCAAGGTGCTGATGCTCGAACGCGGGGTATTCGACGATGTGGCGTTCTCGATGATGGTGCACCCGGCTCCGTACGAAGCCGTCGCCGCGCGATCGCTGGCCATCACCGACGTCGAGGTCCACTACACCGGCAAGCCCTCGCACGCGGCCGCCGCGCCCCACCTGGGTGTGAACGCCGCCGACGCGATCACCGTCGCCCAGGTCGCCATCGGGCTCGCCCGGCAGCACCTGGAGCCCGGCCAGATGGTCAGCGGCATCGTCACCCGCGGCGGCACCGTGCCGAACGTGGTGCCCGCGCGCACGTCGGCGATGTTCGACCTGCGCGCCGACGACCTCGACTCGCTGCGCCGGCTGGAGGAGCGGATGAACCGCTGCTTCGAGGCCGGCGCCATCGCCACCGGCTGCACCCACGAGGTCGTGAAGGTCTCGCCGGTGTACGCCGAGCTGAGCCCGGACCCGTGGCTCGCGGACGCCTACCGGCGTGCCGCGATCGAGCTGGGCAGGCATCCGTTGAGCCCCGAGGAGGAGCTCAAGGAGAAGATCGGCAGCACCGACATGGGCAACATCACCCGTGCGCTGCCGGCCATTCACCCGACCATCGCCATCGACTGCGGAGACGCGGTGAACCACCAAATCGAGTTCGCGACCGCCTGTGCGTCGGCCTCTGCCGACCGAGCAGTGCTCGACGGGGCACTGGCCCTCGCCTGGACCACAATTTCCGCTGCCACCGACGGTGAGCAGCGCTCTCGACTGTTGGCGGGTGTGGCATGACGGTCCTGGACTCGCGTCTGCCGGAGGAGGGTGCCGAGGTGCTGTTGACCGACCGTGGGGTCAGCATTGCCCCTGTGGATGATCCCGGTGAGGGTCGCGGACCCTCGTGGCTGGACGACTGGCTGGCGGCGAACGCCTCCGAGGTCGTCGCCTGGCGCCGGCACCTCCACGCGCACCCGGAGCTGTCGCGGCACGAGTACGCCACCACCGAGCTGATCGCCGACGTGCTGCGCTCGGCGGGGTTGAAGCCGCGCGTCCTGCCTGGTGGGACGGGCCTGGTCTGCGACGTCGGCTCCGGGCCGCGGTGCGTGGCGCTGCGCGCGGACATCGACGCCCTGCCGCTGCCGGAGAACACCGGCGCGCCGTACTCGTCCACTGTGGACGGCGTCACGCACGCGTGCGGTCACGACGCGCACACCACGGTGCTGCTGGGTGCGGCGTTGGCGCTGGCCTCGGCCACCGAGCTGCCCGGACGGGTGAGGTTGGTGTTCCAGCCCGCCGAGGAGGTCATGCCCGGTGGCGCGCTCGACGTGCTGGCGGCGGGCGGGCTGGACGGGGTGGAGCGCATCTTCGGCCTGCACTGCGACCCGCGGCTGGAGGTCGGCCGGATCGGGACGCGGATCGGTGCGATCACGTCGGCCAGCGACATGCTGGAGCTGCGGCTGACGTCGCCGGGCGGCCACACGTCCCGGCCGCACCTGACGGCGGACCTGGTGCACGCGCTGGGCACCGTCATCACGGGCCTGCCGGGGCTGCTGTCCCGTCGGGTGGACCCCCGTTCGGGGACCGTGCTGGTGTGGGGCGCGGTGCACGCGGGCGAGGCGCCGAACGCCGTGCCGCAGGACGGCGTGCTGCGCGGCACGCTGCGCACCGGGGATCGCGACATCTGGGCCGAGCTGGAGCCGTTGATCAAGGAGCTGGTGGGCGCCCTGCTGGCCCCGACCGGTGTCGGCTTCGACCTGCACCACCGCCGCGGCGTGCCGCCCGTGGTGAACGACCGCGAGAGCACGATGCTGCTGCGCGCCGGGGTCGAGGCGGCGTTGGGTGAGGACGCGCTGGCGGGCACCGAGCAGTCGTCCGGTGGCGAGGACTTCGGCTGGTACCTGGAGCACGTGCCCGGGTCGTTCGCCCGGCTGGGCGTGTGGGACGGGGTGGGGAAGCAGAAGGACCTCCACCAGCCCGGGTTCGACCTGGACGAGCGGGCGTTGCTGGTGGGCGTGCGGGTGATGGTGCACGCCGCGCTGGCGTCCCTGGCCTGACCGTTCGGCGGTGCCCGGATCCGTCCGGGCACCGCTCTCGCCGTTGGGTCTAGTGGTTCTGCCCTGTTCGACTTGGTCGAATCTGATGCGGCACTCCGGGAGCAAGGCGTAAAAGCCTACCGCGAGTATTGAGAACAAAGGCTGGACGCTTCTCTTGATCCCGGAGTGGCTTTCCCGTTCATCAAGCGCTTGCTCTCTTTGAATGACCTCGTCTTCCTGCCGGTCGGGTGCTCCCTTCGGCCTACGTCGATGATGGCGGAACCGACCTGCGGATCGCGTTTGATTTCGACGGCGTGCTTGCAGACGACTCGTCGGAGCGGGTGATGCAGGAGGGTGATCTCGAGAAGTTCCACGAGCATGAGAAATCGAACTCGGCCATTTTGCTCGCCCGTGGCCCCTTGGCTGATTTTCTCAGGGGTATCGACCGTATTCAGCGACGGGAAGAGGAAGAGCGTCTGTCGAAAGCCGATTATCGTCCTCGGGTAAGGGTTTCCGTTGTCACTGCGCGAAATGCGCCGTCTCATGAGCGGGCGGTCACGAGTCTCAAGGACTGGGGGCTTCGGGTGAACGATGCGTTCTTCCTCGGCGGTATCGACAAGAGCAAGGTCCTCCGCGTGCTGAAACCCCACATCTTCTTCGACGACCAGGAACTGCACCTCAAGTCGGCGTCCGAGGAAGTCCCGTGCGTACACGTGCCATTTGGTGTGATCAACGAATTGGTTGATCACGCCGACTGACCGCGGGCACGCGGTCAGCTCACCGGTTCCATGACGATTTCGGGCCGCAGAGGCCGGCCTGTGGACAAGTACGCAGGCCGCCCGGACGTCCGTCGGACCGGGCTCAGGACCGGCCCGACGGACGCCGCGACGCCGGGCCCGACGCCCCGATCACCAGGACTTGCCGGCCTGCTCCCGCACCGCACGGTTGATCCGGTTGAAGAAGTTGGTCAGCGCGACGCCCAGGACGATCGCGCCCAGTTGCTGCTCGTCGAAGTGCCCGGCGGCCTCCGCCCAGACCTCGTCGGTCACGCCGGGCGCGCCGTCCTGGATCCTGGTCGCCGCCTCGGCCAGCGCGAGCGCCGCCCGCTCCGGCTCGGTGAAGAACGGCGTCTCGCGCCACGTCACCACGTTGTGCAACCGCTCGTCGCTCTCCCCCCGCTTCTTCGCCGCCGTCACCCCGCTGGACACGCACGGGCTGCAGCCGTTGATCTGGCTGGCCCGCAGGTGGACCAGTTCGAGCACCACCGGGTCGACGCCACTGGAGTGCATCACCTTGTACAGCCGCTGGATCGCCGAGGTCACGTCGGGGTTGGCCGAGCTCTTCAAGCGTGCTTCCATCGGTCTTGCTCCTCACCGGTTACCTGTGCCCTCCCGGGCCCGTCATCACCCATGACGGAGCAGCGCGGAGAAAGGTAACGACATGTCCGACACCAGCCCGACGACCCCGGTGACCGAGCAGTTCGAGGCGCAGCGCGACCGACTGCGCGCGATCGCCCACCGGATCCTCGGATCGCACGCCGACGCCGAGGACGTGGTGCAGGAAGCCTGGCTCCGGCTCTCCCGCCAGGACCCGGACACCATCCACAACCTCGCCGGCTGGCTGACCACGGTGGTCGGCAGGCTGAGCCTCGACGTCCTGCGCTCGCGCCAGGCCCGACCCGAGGCGTCCTACGACGACGGGCTGCCCGACCTGCTCGTGACGGCGGACGACGCCCTCGCGCCCGAGGACGACGTGGCGCTGGCCGACTCGGTGGGGCTCGCGCTGCTCGTCGTCCTCGACTCCCTCGGACCGGGCGAACGGCTCGCGTTCGTGCTGCACGACCTGTTCGCCGTGCCGTTCGACGAGATCGGCCGGATCCTCGGCAAGTCCACCGACGCGGCCAAGATGCTCGCCAGCCGCGCCCGCAGGAAGGTGCGGACGGGCGACCGCACCGCCGCGGCCGGTCGGGAGCAGCGGCAAGTGGTGCGGGCCTTCCTCGACGCCGCCCGCCACGGCGACTTCGAAGGACTGCTGCGCGTGCTCGACCCCGACGTGGAGCTGACCGTCGACACCGCCGACGGCGTGGTCGTCGTCCTCGGCGCCACCGAGGTCGCGACCCGCGCCCGGTTGGCCGCCGCCTCGGCACACGGACGACCGGTCCTCGTCAACGGCCTGCCCGGCATGGTCTCCTGGCGCGAGGACGGCACCCCCCTGTCGGTCATGGCGTTCACCGTGGTGGACGGCCGGATCACGGGCATCAGGACCGTGATCGACCCGGCGAAGCTGGCCCTCGTGGACCTGCCGAACCCGGCGTGACCCCCAGCGGCCCACCTCAGCGGCCCAGTTCAGCGGATCACCTCAGCGGCCCAGTTCAGCGGCTCAGCTCACCGGTTCGGTGATCTCCGGCCTGGCCTCGGGCGCGGACGAGCGCACGGCGTCCGCCGCCTGGTCGTCCGGCTCCGCCTGCGACGCCCGCTCCGCGTCCACGCGCGCGGTGTAGACCGCGACCTCGTGCGCGACCATGGCGTCGTCCCAGCCGTGGACGGTCGCCATCAGGCGGGCCACCGGCAGGGCGCACTCGACACCTCGGTGCGGGTACTCGATCGAGATCCTGGTGCGCCGGGTCAGCACGTCCTCCAGGTGCAGCGCACCCTCGTGCGACGCGGCGTAGACGACCTCCACCTGCAAGTAGTCCGGGGCGGCGGGCACGGGCTTGAGCAGCTCCGGGTCCGCCGACTCCAGCACCTCGTGCACCAGGGACCCGTAGCGGTCCAGCAAGTGCCTCACCCGATAGGGGTGCAGGCCGTACCGGGTCGCCAGCTGGTCCGCCTGGTTGACCAGGGCGTGGTAGCCGTCGGCGCCGATCAGCGGGACCTTGTCGGTGATCGACGGCTGGATCCGGCCCGGCAGGTCCACCGACGCCGCGTCCACCGCGTCCGCGCCCATGACCCGGTAGGTCGTGTACTTGCCACCGGCGATCGCGACCAGACCGGGCGCCACCCGTGCCACCGCGTGCTCCCGGGACAGCTTCGACGTCGACTCGCTCTCACCCGCCAGCAACGGCCGCAGGCCGGCGTACACGCCCTCGATGTCCTCGTGCGTCAACGGTGTCGCGAGCACCTCGTTGACGTGCTCCAGGATGTAGTCGATGTCCTTCCGCGTCGCCGCCGGGTGCGCCAGGTCGAGGTTCCAGTCGGTGTCGGTCGTTCCCACGATCCAGTGATTCCGCCACGGGATCACGAACAGCACCGACTTCTCCGTGCGCAGGATCAACCCCGACTCGGACACGATCCGATCGCGCGGCACGACGATGTGCACGCCCTTGGAGGCCCGCACCCGGAACCGACCGCGACTGCCCGACAACCGCTGCAACTCGTCGGTCCACACCCCGGTCGCGTTGATCACCGCGTGCGCCCGGACGGACGTCTCCCGCCCGTCCTCCACGTCGCGCACCCGCACGCCGGACACCCGGTCCGCCTCCCGCAGGAAGCCCACGACCTGCGTGGACGACCGCACGACCGCACCGTAGTGCGCCGCGGTCCGCCCGACCATCATGGTGTGCCGCGCGTCGTCGGCCTGCGCGTCGTAGTACCGGATCCCGCCGACCAGCGCCGTCGGCTTCAACGCGGGCACCAGCCGCAGCGCGCCGGCCTTCGTCAGGTGCTTCTGGCCCGGCACGGACCGCGCGCCACCCATCGTGTCGTACATGAGCAGGCCGGCCGCGGTGTACGGGCGCTCCCAGCCGCGGTGCGTCAGCGGGTACAGGAACGGCACCGGCTTGACCAGGTGCGGCGCCAGGCGGGTCAGCATCAGCTCGCGTTCCCGCAGCGCCTCGCGCACGAGCCCGAACTCCAGCTGCTCCAGGTACCGCAGGCCGCCGTGGAACAGCTTGGACGACCGGCTCGACGTGCCCGAGGCCAGGTCGCGCGCCTCGACCAGGGCCACCCGCAGACCGCGGGTCGCGGCGTCCAGCGCGGAGCCGACGCCGACCACGCCGCCGCCGATGATCACCAGGTCGAACGTCTCCGCGGCGAGGCGCTCCCAGGCCTGGGAGCGTTCGAGCGGTCCAAGCCGGCCTGCCGTGGTGGGGTGCTTGCGCATGACCACTGACGCCTCCCTGATGCTCGAACCGACTGGTCAGACCAGGACTGACTCGACCACGTTACCCGCTGGTACGCCACCCGTGGACAACTGATCAGGTCGGAACTAGCGTCAACGTGCATTGTGGGGTGGGCAGCGCCGCCGGACCCGGACCGTGCTGCCTCCTGTCAAGGCGAGGAGGTCGGCGAGTGAGCAGTGGCTCGATCTTCGTGTGGGAATTGCTGGGCACCGCAATCCTGATCCTGCTGGGTGCGGGTGTCGTCGCCAACGTCGTCCTGAAGGACACGTTGGGCAACGCCGGTGGATGGCTCCTGATCAACCTCGGCTGGGGCTTCGCGGTCTTCGCGGGAGCCAGCATCGCCGCGCCGAGCGGCGCGCACCTCAACCCCGCGGTGACCCTCGGTCTGGCGATCGCGGACAAGACGCCCTGGGACCAGGTCCCGGTCTACTTCGCCGGTCAGCTGGTCGGCGCGTTCCTCGGCGCCGTGCTCGCCTGGCTGGCGTACAAGGCGCAGTTCGACGCGCACGACGACCCGGCGGGCACGCGCGGCATCTTCTGCACGGGCCCGACCATCCCCAAGGCCGGCTGGAACGTCCTCACCGAGGTGATCGGCACGTTCGTGCTGGTCGCGTGGGTCCTGCTGAGCCCGGCCGCGAAGGAGGGCGCGGACGGCGTCCCGCAGCTGGGCAACTCCGCCCTCGGCTACGCCGGTGTCGCGTTCGTCGTGATCGGCATCGGCGCCTCGCTCGGCGGTCCCACCGGCTACGCCATCAACCCCGCCCGCGACCTCGGTCCGCGCATCGCCTACGCGATCCTGCCCATCCGCGACAAGGGCAGCGCCGAGTGGGGTTACGCCTGGGTGCCGGTGGTCGGTCCGCTGGTCGGTGGCGCGCTCGCCGCACTCCTGTACCTGGTTCTCCCGGTCTGAAAGGACTCCAGCGCATGACGAAGTACGTGGCCGCGATCGACCAGGGCACGACGTCGACCCGGTGCATGATCTTCGACCACTCGGGCCGCGTGGTCTCCGTCGACCAGAAGGAGCACGAGCAGATCTTCCCCAAGGCCGGGTGGGTCGAGCACGACGCGAACGAGATCTGGACCAACGCCAGGCAGGTGGCCGCGGGCGCGTTGGCCAAGGCCGACCTCACCACCGCCGACATCGCCGCGGTCGGCATCACCAACCAGCGCGAGACCGCGCTCGTCTGGGACAGGACCACCGGGCAGCCGGTCTACAACGCGATCGTCTGGCAGGACACCCGCACCGACAAGATCTGCCAGGAGTTGGCGGGGCTCAGCCAGAAGGACGGGCAGAGTGGTCAGGAGCGGTACCGGGACAAGACCGGCCTGCCGCTGGCGACGTACTTCTCCGGCCCCAAGATCCGCTGGATCCTGGACAACGTCGAAGGTGCGCGGGAGCGCGCGGAGGCCGGTGACCTGCTGTTCGGGAACATGGACACGTGGTTGCTGTGGAACATGACGGGTGGGGTGGACGGCGGCGTGCACGTCACCGACCCCACCAACGCGTCCCGCACGCTGCTGATGGACCTCGACACGCTGAGCTGGGACGAGGGCATCGCGGCCGACATGGGCATCCCCCTGTCGATGCTGCCGGAGATCCGGTCGTCGTCCGAGGAGTACGGCAAGGTGCGCGAACGCGGCGCGCTGGCCGGCGTGCCGATCGCGGGCATCCTCGGCGACCAGCAGGCGGCGACGTTCGGCCAGGCGTGCCTGTCGCCGGGCGAGGCCAAGAACACCTACGGCACCGGCAACTTCGTGCTGCTCAACACCGGCACGGACAAGGTGATGAGCGAGAACGGGCTGCTCACCACGGTCTGCTACAAGATCGGCTCGCAGGCACCGGTGTACGCGCTGGAGGGTTCGATCGCGGTCACCGGGTCGCTCGTGCAGTGGCTGCGCGACAACCTCGGCATGATCTCGACGGCCGCCGAGATCGAAGAGCACGCCCGCACGGTGGAGGACAACGGCGGCGCGTACTTCGTGCCCGCGTTCTCCGGCCTGTTCGCGCCGTACTGGCGTTCGGACGCGCGTGGCGCGATCGTCGGGCTGACCCGGTTCGTGAACAAGGGCCACCTGGCCCGCGCGGTGCTGGAGGCGACGGCGTTCCAGACCCGTGAGGTGATCGACGCGATGAACGCCGACTCGGGCGTGCCGCTGAAGTCGTTGAAGGTCGACGGCGGCATGGTCGTCAACGAGCTGCTGATGCAGTTCCAGGCCGACATCCTGGGCGTGCCGGTGATCCGGCCGGTGGTGAACGAGACGACCGCGCTGGGTGCGGCCTACGCGGCGGGCCTGGCGGTCGGGTTCTGGGCGTCGGAGGACGACATCCGGCAGAACTGGGCGCAGGACAAGCAGTGGGACCCGGCGATGGACGACGAGGCCCGTGCTCGGACCTACGCGGCGTGGAAGAAGGCCGTGACCAGGACCTTCGACTGGGTCGACTAGCAGGCGGGTCGACCAGCAGGTCGGGTCGACCGGCAGGTCGGGGGGCGTCGCCAGGTGGTGGCGCCCCCCAGCGGGTCAGGAGGTGCCGCCTCCGCCGGTGTCCGGCGCGCCCTTCGGCTTCTTGACCGGCTGACGCGGCGGCTGGTTCGCCGGCGGGTCGCCGAGCACGCTGAAACCGACCGCGAACAGTCCGTCGCGGCACTGCATGGTCGCCTGGTAGGTGCCCGGCGCGGCGACCGCCCGGGCGGTGCCGACGAGTTCGGCGCCCTGCGGCCGGAGTTCCAGCGGCGCCACGAACCCGGTCGAGCCGATCGTGGTCCCCGTGCAGTCGTGCTCGGCGGGGATGCGGGCGGTCAGCTCGCCACCGGGCCGCACCCGGGCCGGGCTCACCGTGAACGCCCGCAGCTGCGGCAGGCGGATGGTGAACGTCGCGTAGCCCGGTTGCCGGTGCCACAGGCAGTCGAGCCGCGCGGTGTAGGTGCCGGGGGTGGTGATCACCCGGCCGCGGGCGACCCGCGTGCCGGCCGAGTCCTGGAAGCCGATCGGCGCGGCGAAACCGGGCGACGTGGCCTGGTCGTGCGCCTCGCACATGCCGCCGGCCGTGACGGTGATCTCGCCGCCGGGCTCGACCTCGGTCGGCGACAGCAGGAGCGTCGGCGCCCCGTGGTCGGGGGTGCCCGCCCCGGCGGTGGCGGTCGTGGTGGCGGTGGTGGTGGCTGTTGCGAGCAATAACGCGGCGGCCAGCACAGCGGGCCGGGTGAGCGGTCTTCGTTGCACAGCGGTGGTCCTCTCAGATCAACTGGGCGTAGACGATGATGTTGTCGAGGTAGCTGCCGCCGGTCCGGTCGAACGTGCCGCCGCAGGTGATCAGGCGCAGTTCGGGTTCGGGCGTGTCCCCGTAGACGGCGTCGGTCGGGAACCGCTCCTTGGCGACCTGCTCGACCTGGTCGACCCGGAACGTCAGCGTCGAACCGTCGGCCCTCGACACCTCGACCTCGTCGCCGACGGCCAGTTCGCGAAGCCGGTGGAAGATCCCGGGCCGCGAGTCGCCGTCGACGTGGCCGAGGATGATCGCGGGGCCCGGCTCGCCCGGCGCCCGCGCGTGGACGTACCAACCGGCCTGCATGGGCTCGGAGACCGGCGGCACCTCGACGGTGTCGTCCGCGTTGAGGCCCAGTGGGATCAGGGACGAGCGCGCGGCGATCTTCGGCACGTTCACCTCGACCGGTTCGACCCGCGCCGCCACCGCGCTCGTCGCGTCCGCTGTCGTGCTTTCGGTCGCTTTCGCGCTTTCCGCCGACGTTGCCGCCGACGTCGATGTCGTGATCGCTGTGGTGGTCGCCGTCGTGGTCGCCGTCATCGCGCAACCGGTCAGTGCCAGCGCGAGCGCTTGTGCCGACACGGCGGCGTGCAGGCGGGACAGCGGCATGTGGCCAGCGTCCGCCTGCTCAGGTCGGAGTAGTGATCAACCGCTCACTATCACCCGATCCGGCTAATGACAGCCTCTGATGGCGGTACCTAGTCGAGGTCGTCGTGACGCATGAGCTGCCGGCCGGCCTCGGTGATCGAACCGGTCAGCGACGGGTAGACGGAGAACGTGGTCGCCAGGTCGTCCACCGTGAGCTGGTTCTGCACGGCGAGCGTGATCGACAGGATCAGCTCGCTGGCGTTCGGCGCGACCACGACACCGCCGATCACCACCCCGGTCGCCGGGCGGCAGAAGAGCTTGACGAAACCGCGCCGCAGGCCTTCCATCTTGGCCCGCGGGTTGGTGGCCAGCGGCAGCATGATCGTGCGCGCGGGCACCTCGCCGGAGTCGATCGCCTGCTGGCTGATGCCGACGCTGGCGATCTCGGGGTTGGTGAACACGTTCGCCGCGACCGTCTTGAGCCGGATCGGGCTGACGCCCTGGCCGAGCGCGTGCCACATGGCGATGCGGCCCTGCATGGCGGCGACGCTGGCCAGCAGCAGCAGGCCCGTGCAGTCGCCCGCCGCGTAGACGCCGGCGACGTTGGTGCGCGAGACCCGGTCGACCGGGATGTACCCGCCGCGACCGAGCTCGATGCCGATCTTGTCCAGGCCCAGGTCGGCGGTGTTCGGGACGGAGCCGACCGTCATCAGGGCGTGGCTCGCCTCGATCGTGCGACCGTCTTCCAGGTGAATCAGGACGCCGTCGCCGACGTTCTCGACCCGGTCCGCGCGGGCGTGCTTGACCACCGCCGTGCCGCGTTCGGCGAACACGTCCTCCAGCACCACGGCCGCGTCGGCGTCCTCGTGCGGGAGCACCCGGTCGCGGCTGGAGACCATGGTCACCTTCACGCCCAGTTCGGTGTACGCCGAGGCGAACTCCACCCCGGTGACACCCGATCCGATGACGGCGAGGTGCTCGGGCAGCTCGGGGAGGTCGTAGATCTGCCGCCAGGTCAGGATCCGCTTGCCGTCGGGCTCGGCACCGGGCAACACGCGCGGGGTCGCACCGGTTGCGATGAGCACCACATCGGCGGGCAGGACTTCCTTCGTGCCGTCGTTCGCGATCGCCACGACCTCGTGCTGGGCGAGCCCGCGGGCGTTGTCGCAGAACTTGCCGATGCCGTTGACGATCCGGACGCCCTCGCGCTGCAGGCGGGCCCGGACGTCGGCGGACTGCGCGAGCGCAAGGCCCTTCACCCGTCCGTGGACGACCGGCAGCTCGACCGCCGCTTCCGCGTTGTTCGTGCGAATGCCCAGCTCACCGGCGTTGCGGAAGGCGCTGCGGCCGCCCGCGGAGGCGATGAACGTCTTCGACGGCACGCAGTCGTAGAGCACGCAGGCGCCGCCGAGGCCCTCGCGTTCCACGATGGTCACGTCGGCCCCGTGCTGGGCCGCGACCAGTGCCGCCTCGTAACCTGCGGGGCCACCGCCCATGATGACGATGCGGGTCACGACACGTCCTCCTCGTGGTCGTCGGCGCCGTTCGCGCCGCTGGAAGCCGCTGGTAACCGTACGCGGTCGGGTGTCGGGGTGTGTCGTCCGGTCTTCTGGTGCCTCGCGGTGATCGCGAGGTCGCTAGGCTGTGCTCGTGCCGCTCTATGCCGCGTACGGGTCCAACATGGACCCGAACCAGATGATGGAGCGAGCCCCCTACTCCCCGATGGCGGGGACCGGGTGGCTCGCCGGATGGCGTCTGACGTTCGGTGGCGAGGACCTGGGCTGGGAGGGCGCGCTCGCCACCATCGTCGAAGACCCCGACTCGCAGGTGTTCTGCGTGCTCTACGACGTGAGCCCGCGTGACGAGTCCCGCCTCGACCGATGGGAAGGCGCCCTCGGCCTCTACGAGAAGATCCGCCTCCGCGTCCAAACCCTGGAAGGCTCGGTCACCGCCTGGCTCTACATCCTGGACGCCTACGAAGGCGGCCTGCCCTCGGCCCGCTACATCGGCGTGGTGGCCGACGCCGCCGAAGCCGCCGGCGCCCCCGACGACTACGTAGCCGACCTCCGCACCCGCCCCTGCCAGGGCATCGGCCCCTAACCCCGCGTGTCGAACACTCGGGACCGGCGTGTCGAACGCCCAGGTCCCGAGTGTCGAACGCTCAGGTACCCCGAGTTCTACGTTCGGAACGCCCATGCCCTGCGTCCAGGACCACTGAGCGCGCTGCTCAGCTCCCGGAACAAGCGAACGGGGTTGCGCAGGTCCGAGACATCGGCCCGGAGCACCTTCCAGCCGCGGCGCCGCAGGTCCTCGTCACGAGCGCGGTCGGCCTCGGCCTTGTCGACGTGCGCCGCGTAGCCGTCGTACTCCACGGCCACGCGGGCGTCCGGCCAGGCGAAGTCCAGCCGCCAGACCTCGCGGTCGTCCAGGTCGTGGACGGAGTACTGCGGCTCAGGCAGCGGGAAGCCCGCTTCGGCGATCATGAGCAGGAGCGTGCTCTCCGGTGGGGACTCGGGCAGGCCGGTGGCGAGGTCCAGGAGGAACACGCCCTGGCGTCGGCCGCGGTAGTCCCGCCGAGCCGCGATGCGTGCGGTGAGGTCGGCTTTGAACGCGGCTCGCTGCTGCGGCGGTAGGGCTCCGAGTGCTTGATCGGCGCAGGCCAGGGCCGTGGAACGGTGGCGTCCCCGGCAGAGCAGGTCGGCGAGGGCGTAGTCGAGCACCATCGTGCGCAGACCGTCGATCTCGTTCACGTCGGCGGGGTCGTAGCTGTGGTAGTGGACCGCGACGTCGGGGCGTGGCCGGAGTTTGCGTTCGTATCCCAGCATCAGGTGGACGCGGTTGGTGTCGGCCGCCGTGCAGCCGTGCAGCCACACTGAGGTGTGGCTGGTCAGCGCGGCACCCGGTCCCGCCATGAGCAGCGCTGCCGCGGCCCGGGTGTGCAGGCTCGTCATGCGTTCCCGCTGGATGACGACCGTGCGGCAGTAGCTGACCAGACGGCCCTCGGCGATGGCGTTGCGCAGCGACTTGCCGCCGAGGTGGTTGTGCAGGCGGGTACGCGAGTAGGCCCCGTGGAGGCCCGGAGGCAGTTCGATCATGCATAACCGAGGGGCGGGACCGTCGATCCCGTACACGGTTCACCCAACCGTGTGATGCATCCCGACCTGAGCGTTGAACTCAGGGGTCCTGAGTGTTCGACTCGCGGGACGTGAAGGTTCGACTCGCCGATTAGGGGGTGGTGAGGGCTTCTAGGTGTTGGATCAGGCGGCGGGAGTCGACGGGGGAGACGGTGCTCCACGGTTGTTGGCCCGGGGTGGCGCGGCGCAGTTGGATGTAGCGGCCGTGCGGGTTGTCGAAGAACGACACGACGTGCTCCTGGCGGACGCGCTTGCCCCACTTGTCACGGGCCGCGGCGCCGAACTGGCCGCGGTTGCCCGCGTCGCGGAACATGTCGGCCAACGTCCGGGCGTCCTCCGCCCGGACACCCCGGGACACCAACGCGTTCTGCAGGTCGTCGGGCGTGTTGGCGACGCCCGCGGCGGCGTCCAGGTCGGCGCTGGGCAGGGTCACCGAGTGCCCCGGCCCGGCGGGCAGCGGCGGCAGCACGGAGAGGGCCTCGCGGGGAAGGCCCTCCGCTGACGCCGGACGGAGCGTCAACTGGTCGTGCGAGAGCACCGCGAGCACGCCCGACGTGCCCTTAGCCGCGGCCAGGACGCGCACGCTGTGCCCCAGCCACAGACGGCCGTCCACCTCCTGCTGCGGCCGGTTGAGCAGGTGCAGCAGGTCTTCCAGCAACGGGTCCAGCGACACCGGGCGGCCCAGACCCCGTCGGTCCAGGTCCGCCCACGCCCGCTGCTCCAACTCGGCACGCTCGGCGTGCGTCTTGCCCGGCGACGGCACCTTGAGCACCAGCGGCATGGTCTCCAGCCGCAGGTGCTCCCACAGCACGTCGAACTCCAGCGCCGAGATGGTCACGGGTTCACGCAGGTCGTTGCTGCCCAAGTCCAAGCCGAACGTCGTCATCAGTGGGTAGTGCTCTCCCCGATCACCGGAGGCGAGATGGTCCCGCCAACGCCGTAGATGTCGTCCGTCTGCCGAAGGTAGTCAGCGGCGTCGTGGGTGGCATCTTCTTCCTCTTCCGCGCCACGAGGACCGCCCAGTCCGCCGAACGGGTCGAACGTGGGCTGCGCCGGCGCCGCGACGGTCCGCTTGTGCACGGTGTCGTTCCCGCCGACCTGACCGCCCGCACCGAGCATCGAGCCCGGCGACCCCGGCGTCGACGTCGCCGCGTGCTGCGCGTTGGCCGTGGCGAACGCACCGATCTCCGTCGAGCTCACCGACGTCGTGCCGCTGGGCAGCGGCAGGGATCCGCCCGCGCCCGGGAGCAGCTGCTGGTTCGCGCCGCCGCCACCTGCGCCGCCGCCACCCGTACCGCCGCCTCCCGCACCGCCGGCACCCGCACCGTTCCCGGCGTGCTGGCCGTTCGTCACTTCGGGAGACCCGGACGAGGACGACTTGCGCCGGTCCTTGTCCTGCTGACCACCCGCGCCGCCGATCACGCCACCCGGCCCGTACGTCGCCGGACCCGACGCGGACGCCGGTAACGTGGCCGACGAAGGTCTGGTCGACCCGGCCGCGGGCGCCGAGGACGGGCCGGTCGGCGAACCGCCGCCGAACCACGGCTGACCCGCCGGGCGCTGAGGCGAGTAGCCGCCGCCGCGACCACCGCGGCCGCCGCGCCACCCACCACGACCGCCGCCACGCCCGCCACCGCGCGGACCGCCGTACCCCCAACCGGGCCCGGACACGCCCGCCGAGTCGTTGCGCACGACCTCGGGCGCGCTGATCACCAACTGCGGCGGCTGGTGGAACTGCCCCAACGTGCTGGTGTTCGAGACGGTGCTGGAGGCGTAGGTCGTCATCACCTCACGCGCGCGCTGCTCGGCCGCGTTCTGCGCCTTCTCCTGCTGCTCGTAGTCCGTCTGCCCGCCGACCAGGTTGGTCAACGCGCTGACGAGCATGTTCGGCTGCTCCGCGGTCACCTTCACCGGCGGCGGCATGTCGGAGCGCGCCTTGGCGATGTAGTCCGCCTGGAGCTCGGCCGAGATGCGCATCACCTCCGCGCCGGCACGGGCGTCGTCGGCCCACGCGGCCAGCGGGTTGATGCCCGCCCGCGCCCGGTCCGCCGCCCCGCCCTCCCAGGAAGCCCCGGAGCGCAGCACGCCGGCGTGCAGCTCGGAGTTGATCTCGGTCAACGCGGCGGAGACGCCCTGCCACCGCTCCATCGAGGCGTGCGAGGCCTTCGGCCCCGGCCCGGAGTTGATCTGCTCGTACAGCTCTTCATGGCTGTACCCGCTCCAGCGGTGTCCATCGGGCATGAACTTCCCCTTGCCTGCGCCGGGCGCTCAGCGGCTGCCCTGCTGTCCCATCAACCCGGTGTTGTCGTCTTCGATGGACTTGTACTGCTGCTCGACCAGGTTGAGCGCGTCCATGGCCGACTTGAGCTGCCGCTGGTAGTTCTCCAACGCGATCAGCGCCGAGTCTCCCGATTCGAGCGACCGCTCGTTGAACCTCTCCGCGGCGTCCTGGCTCACCGGATCACCGGCCCACGGTCGGACCCTGACCTCGGTGATGGCCAGCTCGATCTGCTGGTCCAGCTTCGTCAACGCGCCTGCGAACGCGCTGCGCAAGCTGGGGATGGCACTCGGCTCGACGTTCAACGTGTGCGACAGGGGCGGTGGTGAGCCCGTGTCAGCGCCGTGGCCGTGGTCTTCCGACGGCATGGACAACCTCCCGCCTTCCTCGTTCCCACCGCGCACTCCCGATATCCATCGCGCACGGTCACTCTAGCCACACGGTCTGACAACGGGGAGTAGGTGCACCGCACATCCCCCGCGTGGGTCAGCGTCGTTGCAACAAACCGGCTACCGCCGCTTCTGCCGCCCGTTGCGCCCCTTGGCACAGCGTGTCTTGCTTGGCCGCTGTTTCGTTACCGCCGTCGCGGAACATCACGTCGAGGAACTGCCCCTCCGCGACGTCCACCTCGACGTTGCACACGTTGTCCATTCCCGGCGTCCGCACGGTCAGGCCGGGGAACCCGGCCACCGTGATCTGCTCGGCGTCGACCTGTGCGTTCTCGCTGAGCCACACGCCGACGCCCTCCACTGTGACGAGCGCCAGCCGGACCACGTTCCCGCTGATGTTGCTGCGCATGGTGCACGCCTTCGCGTTGCCGAAGCCCGCTTCCACATAACCGCTCGGCGGGTTGTCCAGGCTCAGCGCGATGCGCTGTTCGGGTGAGAGGACCGCGCACGGGTCGACGTCGTCCAGCCGGATCTCCCGCGGCCGGGGCGGCAACGACGGCGCGGTGGTCGTGGTGGCGGGCAGCGGTTCGTCCACCCGGCCGTCGGCCTTCTTCTCCGGGACGGGCGTGCAGGAGGCCAGCGCCAACGCGCAGAGCGTGGCGGTGAGCACCCGAGCACCCCTCATGGACACCTACCGTAGCCGGGTCCACACGCCAAGTGGACCCTCGGCTGTGAAGCCGCACTTCTCGGCGACGCGACGCGCCGGTCCGTCCGGGGGTCTTGCGGTGACGAGCGGGAGGTCGAGGAAGCCGAAGCCGAACCGCAGCACGGCCGAGGTCGCGTGCGTCGCGATGCCCTTGCCGCGCAGGTCGGGCGTGGTCCAGCAGGTGAGTTCGCCGGTGCGGGTCAGGGCGACCACGCCGACGGCCGTGCCGGTGAGCTGGTCGCACACGGCCCAGGAGCAGGACTCTTCGGTGTGCCACCGGTCCGCGCGTTCGGCGATGTGCGCGCCCGCCGCGTCGAGGTCGGGGAACAGGCCGCCCGCCACCAGCGCCACCCGGTCGTCGATGCGGTCGTCGGCGCGGAGCGCGCGCAGGTAGAGCTCACCCGCGTTGATCTCGACGGCCTCCATGCCGGGTGGTCCTCGTTCCGCTCGAACGGGCGGGCCGCCTGGGCGACCTCGGTGGGCAGGGAGACTAGTCCGTCACGAACCCGTCGTAGCGCCCGGCCAGCTCTTCGAGCAGCCCGCGGTGGGCGGACGCGGGCTGGTCGTCGGGACCGGTGGTCAACTCCACCACCCAGTCGGCGTCCTCGGCGTCGTCCTCGCCGGCGAGCAGGTCCTTGTGCACCGCGCACGGCGACCAACCGGCCGCCGCCAGTTCCCGCGCGGCTTCCTCGGCGTCGTCGCGGTCGTGCAGGACCAGCAACAACGAACCCGAAGGTCCGGACGAACCGGTGCCGACGCCGTCGTCCAGCAGGCCACGTGACGACAACGCCCCGTGCAGCGCGGCGAAGTCCGGCGTGTGCACGGCGTCGATGCCGATCGTCCGCGCCGCCTGCGCGTTCTCCGCGTTGTCATCGCAGAACAACGTCCCCGAAGGGGAGTGTTGGAGCACGCGCAGCGCGCGCCGGAACGCCTCGGGCGACGGCTTGGCCACCCCGATCCGGGCGGACGACACGACCGCGTCCACCTCGCGGTCCAGCCCCAACGCCGCCAGGTCGCGCGGCAGCCGGTCGGTCGCGTTGGACAGCAACGCCACCCGGCACCGCTTGCGCACCCGCCGCACCAGGTCCAACGCCTCGGGGATCACCTCGCCGACCCGGGTCCACGCCGCCACCACGTCGGCCGCGTGCCCCTCCGGCAGCCCTTCGGCGACCAACCGCTCCCGCACCGCCGAGCGCCACTCCTCATCGGTGGCACGGCCCGCGGTCGCGGGTCCGGACAGCGGGAACGACACCCGCGCCAACGTGCCGCGCGGCAGGCCGTACCGGTCCTCGATCGGCTCGTCCGGTGGGAACCGCCGCAGCACGCCGTCCAGGTCGAGCAGCAGCAGCGTCGGCGCGCTCACCGCCTGCCCATCCGGCCGATCAGCAGCATCGCCGCGGGGATCAGCAGGAACACCAACGGCGTCTTCGCCACGAAGAACAGCACCACGCTGATCAGCGCGACCGCCGTGACGGCCGCGCTGCTGACCCGGAAGTCGACCGGGAGCCCGCGCCGGGCGGACGCCTGCGCCACCGGCGCGGACGGGTCGACCTGCGTGAACCGCGGCCGCGGCGCGGGCAGGTCGCCGAACAGCCCGTACAGGTCGCCGCGGGTCTTCGCGGTGGCGACGCGGGCGGAGCGCTCGCCGTACTCGTCCACGCTCAACCGCCCCTCACTGAGGTGCGTGCCGAGCAGTTCGAGCGCGTGCTCGCGCTCCGCGTCGCCGATCCGGATGTCCCGCTCGCTCACACAGTGAGCCTATTCCTTGATCTCGCAGATGACCGTGCCCTGGGTGACCGTCGAGCCCTGCTCGGCGGTCAGGCCGGTGACCACGCCGGACTTGTGCGCGATGACCGGGTTCTCCATCTTCATGGCCTCCAGCACGACGATCAGCTCGCCCGCCTCGACCGGCTGCCCGTCCTCGACGGCCACCTTGACGATCGTGCCCTGCATGGGCGCGGCCACCGCGTCACCCGACGCCGCCGCACCGCCCTTGCTGCCGCCGCGCTTGCGCGGCTTGGCCTTCACCCCCGCCTTGGCGCCGCCACCGCCACCGCCGGTCAGCGCGAGCTCACCGGGCAGCGAGACCTCCAGCCGCCGTCCGCCGACCTCGACCACCAGCGTCTGCCGCGGCTCGTCCTCCTCGGCCTCCGCGCCGTCGGTGAACGGTGCGATGGTGTTGTCGAACTCCGTCTCGATCCACCGCGTGTGCACGGTGAAGCCGTCCTCGGAGCCCACGAACGCCGGGTCGCGCACGATCGCGCGGTGGAACGGCAGCACGGTCGCCATGCCCTCCACCACCATCTCGTCCAGCGCGCGCCGTGCCCGCTCCATGGCCTGGGTGCGGTCCTCGCCGGTGACGATCAGCTTGGCCAGCAGCGAGTCGAACTGGCCGCCGATGACCGTGCCGCTCTCCACGCCCGCGTCCACCCGGACACCGGGGCCGAACGGGGCGGTGAACGTGGTGACCGTGCCGGGGGCGGGCAGGAAGTTGCGGCCCGCGTCCTCGCCGTTGATGCGGAACTCGATCGAGTGGCCGCGCGGGGTCGGGTCCTCGGTGAACCGCAGCTCCTCGCCGGCGGCGATCCGGAACTGCTCGCGCACTAGGTCGAGGCCCGCGGTCTCCTCGCTGACCGGGTGCTCCACCTGCAGGCGGGTGTTGACCTCCAGGAACGAGATCGTGCCGTCCACCGCGACCAGGTACTCGACCGTGCCGGCGCCGTGGTAGCCGGCCTCCTTGCAGATGGCGCGCGCCGACCGGTGGATCTCGGCCCGCTGCTCGTCGGTCAGGAACGGCGCGGGCGCCTCCTCGACCAGCTTCTGGTGGCGGCGCTGCAACGAGCAGTCGCGCGTGCCGACGACGATGACGTTGCCGTGCTGGTCGGCCAGCACCTGCGCCTCGACGTGCCGCGGCTTGTCCAGGTACCGCTCCACGAAGCACTCGCCGCGGCCGAACGCCGTGACGGCCTCGCGCACCGCGCTGTCGAACAGCTCGGGGATCTCCTCCAGCGTGCGCGCCACCTTCAGACCGCGGCCACCACCGCCGAACGCCGCCTTGATCGCGACCGGCAGGCCGTGCTCCCGGGCGAAGGCGATGATCTCCTCCGGGCCGTTGACCGGGTCCTTGGTGCCGGGCACCAGCGGCGCGCCCGCGCGCATCGCGATGTGCCGCGCGGTCACCTTGTCGCCCAGGTCGCGGATGGCCTGCGGGGTCGGCCCGATCCAGATCAGGCCCGCGTCCATCACCGCCTGCGCGAAGTCCGCGTTCTCGGACAGGAAGCCGTAGCCGGGGTGCACCGAGTCGGCGCCCGCCCGCTTGGCCACGTCGAGGAGCTTGTCGATGGAGAGGTAGCTGTCCCCGGGCGTGCTGCCGCCCAGGGCGAACGCCTCGTCCGCCAACCGGACGAACGGGGCGTCCCGGTCCGGGTCGGCGTACACGGCGACGCTGGCCAGACCGGCGTCTCGACAGGCACGGATGACCCGGACGGCGATCTCACCGCGGTTGGCGACGAGGACCTTGCGCAGCGACACGACGTCCTACCTCCTGGCAACGCTGGGACTTGGAGCGGCAATGGTCCGGGAGTTTAGTGACCCGTCAGTTCCCGGTGACCGAGAGACAGCTCACGCTTGGGTGGAACAATCGGGAATCGTGACACGCCCGCCCACCGCCGCGCTTCTGACAGCTTGCGCTGCTGTGCTCACGACCATCGCGGGCCTGGCAATCGCCTGGTCACTGCGCCCCGCACCGGCGGCCGCCCCCGACACCGCGGCGCCTCAGGACGAATTGCGGTGCGGCACGACCGCGTGCCGTTCGGTGGTGAAGCAGGAGGTCGGTGTCGATTCAGTGGAATTGGTGGTCGGCGAGGGCGCGGGCCGGATCCGGATCAGCGAGGCGTCCGGGCCGAACATCTTCGAGTTGACCATCGCGTCTTCGGGAGCCCGGATCGACGCGGGTTCGCTGCAGTGCGTGGACGCCGAGGTCGCGGTGTGCCTGGTGCGTGGCGAGGTCGGCGGCGAGGTGCGGGGCGAGGTGCTGGTGCGCAGGTCGGGGGCCTGGTCACGGGCGCAGGTGCCGTACGTGTCCGACGGGGCGTACTTGGCGCTGCACGACGTGAACAAGGACACGGTCGCGGACGTGGTGGCCGTGCAGCGGGGGTGCCCGGGGCCGGCGGACTGCGGGCGGTGGTTCGCGCAGGTGTTCTCGCTGGCCGACGGGGGTGGCGAGGTGGGCTGCACGCCGGTGGTGCGCGCGCCGGAGTTCCTGCCCGGCTGGCCGACCGTCGCCCCGGACCCGGCGGACCTGCACCGATGCGGTCCGTGACCCGCCGTTCCGCGTTCTGAGCGTTGAACTCGGGGGTCCTGGACGTAGGACACGGCTGTTCCGGACGTAGGACACGCGCGACCTGGACGTAGGACTCGCGCGCGTGTCCTACGTCCGGAACGCGCGTGTCCTACGTCCAGGTCGGGTGAGGTGAGCGGTCGGAACAGGATGGAACGGGTGGGGAGGGTCGAACAGGTGGAGAGGGTCAGGCGGGGACGGGGGTGGGGGTGGGGCGGGGGGTGGTGAGCAGCGGCGGGTCGCTGGGGGCGTTCAGCACCTCGTCGTCCAGCAGGCCCTCGGAGCGGGCGACCAGGACCGGGACGGTGATCTGGCCGGTCACGTTGGTGGCCGTGCGGACCATGTCCAGGATCGGGTCGATCGCGTAGACCACGGCGACACCGGTGGCGATGACCTCCGGCGGCATGTTCACCGCGCCCAGGGTCAGCGTCAGCATGGTGAACCAGCCGGTGGTCCCGGCGGTGGCCAGCGCGCCGAACACGGCCACGGCGACGATCGCCACGTACTGCCACACACCCAGCTGCACGCCGAACAGGTTCGCGATGAACACCGTGGCGATGGCCGGGTACACCGCGGCGCAACCGTCCATCTTCGTGGTCGTCCCCAGCGGCACGGCGAACGACGCGTAGTCGTTGTCGACGCCGAGGTTGGCCGCGGTCTGCCTGCTCAGCGGCAGCGTCGCGCCCGACGAGCGGGACACGAAGGCGAACTGGATCGCGGTCCACGCCTTGGCGAAGAACGTCACCGGCGACACCCGGCCGACGAACCGCAGCAGCAGCGGGTACACCACGAACAGCACCAGCAGCGACCCGCCGTACACCGACGCGATCAGCGAGAACAGCGGCTGGACGAACGAGTTGCCGTACGTCGCGAACGCGGTGCCGATCAGCCCGAACACGCCGATCGGGGCGAGCAGCACGATCCAGCCGACGACCTTCTGGATCAGGTCGAACACCGACCGGGTCAGCGTGACGAACGGCGCGGCCTTGTCGCCGAGCGCGTACGCGGCGAAGCCGACCAGCACCGAGATGAACACGACCTGGAGCACTTCACCCTCGGTGAACGCGCTGAACAGGTTGGACGGGATCAGGGTCTCCAGCAGCGTGCTCCAAGAGCCCTGGTCACGTGCGGCGAGCTTCTCCACCGCCGCCTGCGACGGCTCGACCTGCACGCCCGAGCCCGGCTTGAACACCAACGCGATGGCGAGGCCGATGAGCACGGCGATCAGCGACGTGGCGGCGAACCACAGCAGCGTCTTGCCGCCCAGCCGCGCGGCGCGCGAGTTGCCGAGGCGGCGCAGGCTGGTGATGCCCACGACGATCGCGGTGAACACCAGGGGGATGACGGTGAACTGCAAGAGGCTGGTGAAGGCGTCACCGATGTGGCCGAGGGTGGTGGTGAGCCACGCCTGGTCGGTGCTCTTGGCGACGTAGCCCGCCAAGGCTCCCAGGACGAGCGCGGCGAGGACGGTGATGCCGAACACCTTCGGCTTCGTATAACTGCGGACGAACGACACGACTGCTCCGGGTTGGCTGCGCAGGGGTGGACGACGGGGGCGGCGTCAGCCGCGACAGCCCGTGTTCGTCCTGCGCCCGAAGTCGATGTGACGGCGGCGCGTCAGCAGTTCACCCACAGCTCCCCCAACGCGAAAGTGCTTCGGGGAGCTTCCCGGATCAGGGAAAATGTGACAACGGCTACCAGATGTCGGACACCACGACGTCGACTTGACGCAGCAGCCGGCGCGTGAGTGGCAGGCTGATGCCGATCACGCTGGACGGGTCGCCGTCGATGCCGTCCACGAACCAGGCGCCCAGGCCGTCGAGCGTGAACGCGCCCGCGACGTGCAGCGGCTCGCCCGTGGCCAGGTACGCCTCCAGCTCGTCGTCGGTCGGGCGGCCGAACCGGACCAGCGTCGCCTCGTGCCCGGCGGCGCGCGCCACGACCTGCCCGTCGCGCACCCGCAGCACCGAGTGCCCGGTCAGCAGCGTGCCGGTGGTGCCCGCCATCTTCTTCCAGCGCTCGCGCGCGACCTCGACCGTGCCGGGCTTGCCGTGCACCTCGCCGTCGGCGGTGCGCAGCATCGAGTCGCACCCGACGACCACGGCGTCGTCGTCCTCGTCGCGGGCGATGGCCTCGGCCTTCGCCGTCGCCAGCGCGGTGACCAGCTCCTCCGGCGTCGGGTCGGCGAGGGAGGCGGCCAGCGCGTCCTCGTCGACGCCGGAGACGCGGACCACGGGTTCGACCCCGGCGGCGCGGAGCACGGCCAGGCGGGCGGGGGACTGGGAGGCGAGGACGAAGCGCACGGCGTGCAGCCTAAGGCGAGGGCGGGAACGCGGTGGCACGAGCGGTGCGTAGAACTACCGATGCGCGCTGTGACGGCGTTCGGCAACCTCGGAGTGGTGCAGCGCTTGGCTCTGGTGGTCCGCCGGATCGACCGGGGAAGGGGACGGTACCGGTGGCTCCTGGTGGTGCCGGCCGTCCTGCTCCTGGTCCTGACGGCTCGGGTCGTGTCCACGGACCCGGTCGGCTACGGCGTGCCGTTCTGGCCGTTCGCGAACGACAGCGACGACGTCGAGCACCGGGTGATGGACCGCGTGACGTCGATCGCGCGGGCGCTGCGGCGGCTCGACGCGGTCCCGTCGGCGCTGGCCGCCGAGGGTGTCGAGGTGCTGGACGCACGGGTCGGCGTCGGCGACATGTGGATGCGCGTGCGCGTCCAGGCGCCGGACGGCACGCGCTGCCGCGAGGTCACCGTGCTGGGCGACGGCATCGAGGTCAACTCAAGGCGCGTCGAGTGTTGAGAACTGTGTTGGATTGCGCCGCCTCCGGCGTCGCGGGGCGAGGTCGCCTGGAAGTCGGTCGTTCGCGCCCTGATTCCCCGACGATCGAAGAGCGTGATCGCCGGGGAATGAGGACGCGAACGACCGACGCGACCTCGCGGGCTACTTCAGGCCGGCGTCCACGGCGTTGATCAGGGTGCCCGACGCGGTGTCGCCGGACATCTCCCAGATCATCGCGCCGAGCAGGCCGCGCTGCTTGAGCCACGCGGTCTTCTTCTGGATCGCCCACACGTCGTCGAACGTCCACCACTGCCCGCCGTTGCCGGTGAAGCAGGACGTCGCGATCGCCGCCTCGTCGTGGTGGACCGCGCAGCCCGGCACGCTCGCCAGCAGGTTCGAGTACCCCCGCGTGCCGGCCTCCTCGGCGAACTGGCCCGGCGCGGCGCCCGTCGCCGACTGCCACTCACCGTTCTTCGCGCCGGCCTGGACGCCCTGCCAGCCGCGCCCGTAGAACGCCAACCCGATGGTGATCTTGCGCGGGTGCACGCCGACCGACGTGTAGGCGTTCACCGCGTTCTCCACGCTGAAGTGGAACGGGTACGGGTCGTCCACGTCGGCGTACAGGTTGCCCTGGTGGCCGGTCCGGTTGGGCTCCCACGAGTTGTCGCTGCCCGCGCCGTGGAAGTCGTAGCCCTGCACGTTGAAGATGTCCAGGGACTTCGCCACCCGCGGCAGGTCCCACCCGGCCTCGATCTTCGCCGGGTCGGCCGGGGTGAACGCGGTCAGGTCGTAGCGCTTGCCGGTCTGCCCGCCCAGCTCGTCCAGCTGCCGGCGGAACTCGTCGATCAGCAGGGTGTTGTTCTGCTTGTCGTCCGGCCCGATGTGGTTGCCCGCGTGACCCTCCGCGCCCGGCCACTCCCAGTCGAGGTCGATGCCGTCGAAGATGCCCGCCGCCGTGCCGGGGCCGCCCGCCGCGTTGTACACCGGCAGGTTGCCCTTGATGTAGGTGTCCAGGCAGGACCTGACGAACTTCTTGCGCGCCGCGTCCGTGGCCGCGACGTCGGAGAAGTACTTCGAGTAGGTCCACCCGCCCAGCGAGATCAGGACCTTCAGGTGCGGGTGCTTGGCCTTGAGCTTGCGCAGCTGGTTGTAGTTGCCGCGCAACGGCTCCCAACCGGTGTCGCCGACGCCGTCGACGGACTGCGCCGCGCTGAACGGCCTGCTGTAGTCGGCCTCCGCGTCACCCGCGCCGTCGCCCTGGTTCGGGTCCTGGGGGTCGGGCGACGTGCCCTTGGTGACGCCGTGCAGGCAGGTCAGGTTGACCGGGTCGATGTTGCCGAACGCGTAGTTCAGGTGCGTCAGCCTGGCCGCCGTGCCGCTGGTGTCCAGGTTCTTCACGAAGTACTGGCGACCGTAGATGCCCCACTGCACGAAGTAGCCGACCCGCGCGTACCCGCCCACGATGTCCGAAGTGGACACGGTGATCGCGTCGCTCGCGGTCGACACGTTGTCGTACAGGTCGCGGGCGCGGACGGTGAAGGTGTACGCGGTCGACGGCGACAGGCCGTCCACCTTCGCGGTCGTGCCGGTGACGGTGGCCTTCACCGCGGTGCCCTGGTAGACGTCGTAGTTGGCCACGCCGCGGTTGTCGGTGGACGCGTTCCAGCTCAGCGTGACGCTGCCGGCGTCCTTGGCGGTGCTGCGCAGGCTCGTCGGCGCGGTCGGCGGCTGGGTGTCGTCGGCCGGGTTGTTCGTGGTCGCCTGCACCACGTTGGACGCCGTGGACGACGTGCCCTTGGTGTCCTTGGCCTTCACCGTGAAGCTGTAGGCGGTGTTCGGGGTGAGGCCGGTGACGGTGGCGCTGGTCGACGTGACCGCGGCGGCGAGGGCCGTGCCCTGGTAGACCTCGTACCCGGCGATCGGCAGCGAGCCGGGGGTGGAGGCGGTCCACGCCAGCGAGACGGTCCTGGTGGTCTTCACCGGTGAGTGCAGGTTGGCCGGCGGGGTGGGTGGCGTGTCCGGTGTGCCGTCGCAGTTGGCGTTGTTCACCCGGCAGGTGACCGGTTCGACGGCGGAGCTCAGCGTGAACGTCGGGCTGTACGGCTCCGTGGAACGCCGCGCGCCCACGCTCCGGTTGTATGCACCGGGTTGAGCGTGACGGTGTTGCCGGTCTGGCCGATCGTGGCGTGCTGCGCGCCGCTCGCCGTGACGCCGGCGGGCAGGGTGAAGGTGATCGACCAGTCGGCGAGCACGGCGTCGGTGTTGTTGTTGACGACGAACCTGCCGGTCGAGCCGGTCAGGCTGAAGTCGGCCGTGGTCGGCGCGGGAGGTGGTGGCGGTGGGCCGCTGCCGTCGCAGTTCGCGCCGTTGACCGTGCAGGTGGTCGGGTCGACGGCCTGGCTGAGGGTGAACGTCGGGCTGTACGGGTCGGTGTTGCGGCCCGCCTGGATGGTGCCGATGTAGAACGCGGGCGTCAGGGTCACCCGGGTGCCGGTCTGGGTGGTGGTGGCGTGCTGCGCGCCGCTGACGGTGACGCCCGCGGGCAGGTCGAACTTGATCGACCAGCCGGAGACGGCGGCGGTGGTGGGGTTCGCGACCACGAACTTGGCCGCGGTGCCCGTTCTGCTGAAGGTGGCGGTCAGGCCGGTGGCGGCGGCGGCCGGTGCGGACAGCGCTGCGGTGGCCAGGGCGAAGGCCACGAGCGCGATGGCTGGTCGGCGCATCAGGGTGTGCCTCTCGATTGACAGGGAACAGTCGAGAACCACGGCGGCCTGGTGTCGTGCCGGTCTTTCCCGGAACTCCTCCGAACGTAGGTCGTGCGGCGGTCGTTGACAATGGGTCTAGACCAATTGCGTCCGTTCAGCCCTGCGGGTCGAAGCGCAGCCGCGTGCCGGGCGGGGCCTGGCCGAGCAGCGGGAGGGCGCGTGCGGCGACCACGCCGATCACCGGGTAACCGCCGGTCGTCGGGTGGTCGGCGAGGAACACGACGGGCTTCCCGTCGGCCGGGACCTGCACCGAGCCGGTGACCAGGCCCTCGCTCGGCAACTCCTGCCCGACCCGGCACGCGGTCCGGTCGAGCGCGGTGCCGGTCAGGCGGATGCCGACGCGGTTGCTCCGGTCGGACACCGTCCAGCGGCCGTCCCGCAGCCGGCGCGCCGGGTCGTCGAACCAGTCGTCGCGCGGACCGAGCAGGACGGGCACGACCAGCTCGTCCGGCACCCGGACGCCGACCAGCACGTCCACGCCCACCGGCACGCCGGTCGGGTCGCCGAGGGGCAGCTCGTCGTCGGGTCGCAGCGGGGCGGGGCCGAGGCCGGAGAGCAGGTCGGTGGACCGGCTGCCGAGGTCGGTGGGGACCGTGATGCCGCCCGACACCGCGAGGTAGGACCGGAGGCCGCCGGTCGGTGCGCCGAGCGTGAGCGTGTCGCCGGGGGCGAGGTGCAGCGGCGAGTCGCGCAGGACGCCGTTGACCAGCGCCGGGGTCGACGGGCCGGTGACGGCGACGGTGCAGGAGGCGTTGGCGCGCAGGGACAGGCCGCCGAGGAGCACTTCCAGGCCGGCGGCGTGCTCGGGGTTGCCGACCAGGCGGTTGGCCAGCGTGAGCGAGGGGGCGTCCAGGGCGCCGGAGGGCGGGACGCCGAGGTGCGCGTTGCCCGGCCGGCCGAGGTCCTGGACCAGGGTCTGCGGGCCGGTGCGCAGCACGGTGAGGGTGCGCGGGCGTTGAACCCGGGGGTCCTGGACGTAGGACTCCCGCGCTCTGGACGTAGGACTCTCGCGTTCGCGGGGGGTCATCGGACGGCCTCGAAGCGAACGCGGTCGCCGGGGGCGAGCAGGGCCGGTGCGGTGCGGCGCGGGTCGAACAGCGGCGCGTCGGTGCGGCCGATCAGCCGCCAGCCGCCGGGGGTGGCGCGGGGGTAGGCGGCGGTGAACTCGCCCGCGACGCCCACCGAGCCCGCCGGGACGCTGGTGCGGGGCGAGTCGAGGCGGGGTTGGCGCAGCGGTTCGGGCAGGCCGGTCAGGTAGGCGAAGCCGGGGGCGAAACCGCAGAACGCGACCCGGTAGTCGGCGCCGGTGTGCAGGTCGACCACCTCGGCGGTGGTCAGGCCCGCGGTCTCGGCGACCAGGTCCAGGTCGGGGCCGTCGTAGTGGACTTCGATGACGACCTCGTCGCCGACGACCCCCGGGCGGTGCGCCAGGTCGACGGTGGTCAGGAGCTTGCGCGCGGCCGCCGCACCGCCCGGCCTGGTCACGATCAGCACCGTGCGGGCGGCCGGGACGAGTTCGACCAGGTCGGGCAGGCCGGCCGCGGCGACGGCGGCGCGCACGGCCTCCACCTCGCCGAGTGAGTCGACCTCGACGAGCACCCCGTCCGTGCCGCAACGCCGCAGCTGCATGGGTCGAGGATAAGGGAGGATTGTTGAACAAACTGTGTTCGACTGCCGCTGCTCCGCAGACGGCGGGCTCGGTCACCGGGAAGTCGCTCGTTCCCGCCTGATTTCGCGACGATCGAAGAGCGTGATCGTCGCGAAATGAGTCGCGAACGAGCGACGCGACCTCGCGGGTGGCTACCCGACGATGCGCTTGAGGTGCGCCGAGGTGTGCGGCTGGAGGGGTTGGCCGACCATGGCCCGCTCCTCCACGTACGCCAGGTCGCCGTTGTTGACGATGCCGTACAGCCGCTGCGCGCCGGTGACGTCCTTGGCGGTCGCCGTGCGGACCACCGCGTCGGTGGCGAGCTCCCACGACGTCTGGTTGCGCGGCTTGCCGATGTACAACTCCGAGATCCCGGTGTTGTGCGCGATCAGCACCTCGATCGTGTCGTCCGGCTGCGGGCGCCAGAAGCCGGTCTCCCTGGCCGCCTGGCGGATCACGCCGCCGTGCTCGTCCAGCAGCCACGCGCGGGCCTCGTAGTACAGGAACGGCCTGCCGTCGTGCGCGAACGTGATCTGCTGCCCGTAGCGGAACGGGCCGTCGATCGTCGGGTACACGACCTCGCCCTCGCCGCGCCACACGCCGACCAGCGGCAGCAGCGCCAGGCAGGCGTCGTGCAGCGAGGGACCGGAGCGCAGGTTCGCCGTGTCCGCCGGGATCGGCAGGTCGTCGAACTGCGGCAGGTTGCGCGCGCCGGTCACCGACGCGCGCGAAGCGGCGGCCTGCACGGCCGCGTCACCACTGCCCGGAACGGGCCCGTTGTCGCTCACCGCTGGTCGGAGAACAGGCGGTACACCACGTACCCGGCGAACCACACGACCAGCAGGGACACGAGGACCAGGAGTCCTGTGAAGAAGTGTTCCACCCACCCAGTTTAGGCACCCGGCCCCGGAAGTCGCCGACCCCGGTGGCGAACGCCACCGGGGTCGGCGAGGGGTAGCGCCGGGGCGGGCCCGTGCACTCCCCGTGTTTCCGGGCCCGTGTTCCGGGCCTCGTGTTTCCAGGCCTCGTGTTTCCGGGGCCTGGTCCACAGGGCCTGGGTCAGGCCACCGCGACCTCGACCGGGTGGACGCCCGGCCCCTCCGCGTTGACCGACGCCTGCCCGTTGCCCGACCGGTGCAGCGCGCGGATGGTCCACGTGCCCGGCGCGGCGAAGAACCGGAAGTCGCCGTCGGCCGAGGACACGACCTCGGCGGTGAACTCGCCCGAGGCGTCCAGCAGGCGCACGAACGCGCCGCCGACCGGAGCGCCCTCGGACCGGACCTTGCCGGTCAGCACGACCTCGTTCGCGCCGACCTGGATGTCCACGCCCTGCTCGGGCGCGCCGCAACCGTCCAGACTCATGATCAGGCCTCCTTGCCGCTGCCGAGCTCGACCGGCACGCCGACCAGCGAGCCGTACTCGGTCCAGGAACCGTCGTAGTTCTTCACGTCCTCGTGGCCGAGCAGCTCGTGCAGCGCGAACCACGTGTGCGACGAGCGCTCGCCGATGCGGCAGTAGGCGATCGTCTTGCGCGAGCCGTCGAACCCGGCCTCGCCGTAGATCTCGGCCAGCTCCTCGTCCGACTTGAACGTGCCGTCCTCGTTGGCCGCCTTGCTCCACGGCACGTTGATCGCGCTCGGGATGTGGCCGCCGCGCTGCGCCTGCTCCTGCGGCAGGTGGGCGGGCGCGAGCAGCTTGCCGGAGAACTCGTCGGGCGAGCGCACGTCGACCAGGTTCTTGTTGCCGATCGCGTCCACGACCTCGTCGCGGAACGCCCGGATCGCCAGGTTCTGCTCCTGGGCGGTGTAGGTCGTCGCCGCGCGCTCGACCTGCTCCTTGTCCAGCGGGCGGCCGTCGAGCTCCCACTTCTTGCGGCCGCCGTCGAGCAGCTTCACCGCGTCGTGGCCGTACAGCTTGAAGTACCAGTAGGCGTAGGCGGCGAACCAGTTGTTGTTGCCGCCGTAGAGGATGACCGTGTCGTCGTTGGAGATGCCCTTGGCGGACAGCAGCTTCTCGAAGCCCTCGCGGTCGACGAAGTCGCGCCGCACCGGGTCCTGGAGCTCGTTCTTCCAGTCGATCTTCACCGCGCCCGGGATGTGGCCCCCGTCGTAGGCGCTGGTGTCCTCGTCCACCTCCACGAACACCACGCCGGGCGTGTTGAGGTTCTCCTCGGACCAAGCGGCCGAGACCAGGACGTCTTCACGGCTCATCGAGCTGCTCCAATTTCTTCGTTCGTACTGCGACTACTGTCACTGGGGTCGGGCGAGCGCGGGTGCGTAGCGGCGCAGGAGCAGGAACATCTCGCAGCCCAGGCACAGGCCGACCGCGGCGTTGAGCAGCGAAGCGGCGAGCGCGGCGGACGTCGCGACGACTCCGAGCGCGGTGAGGCCGGTGGCGTAGCCGACCGTGCCGACCAGCGCGAGGACGAACCCGACGCCCTGCGCGAACCGCAGCGGGGCGGCTTCCTCGCGCTCGGCCGTCGGCTTGATCCTCGGCTGCACGGCGAACCGGTAGATGTGGCCCCACGGGTTGAGCTTGAGCGAGATGAACGCACACATCCCGAACAGCACGGTCTGCGCGCCGAGCAGGCGCCAGGACCCGGTCAGCAGCACGACCGCCAGGATGGCGGAGGTGATCCAGGCGCTGAACCTCGGACCGCGCGGGTCGACCGGCGCGTCCTTCGTGGCGGTGGCATCTTTCGGCACGGCGACCTCCTGACGGTGGACAGAACTGGCAGTCCGTCTCAGGCGGTGTTAGGCCGGCCGCGCACGCCCGTCAAGGGGTCCGCGGGGCCGCCGGGCCGCCCGGTCAGCGCGCCGCGCGACACAGGCTGCTGCGCACGCGGCACAGGTCCACCGCGAGTCGCTTGGTCAGCAGCGTGGTCATGGCTGCGAGGGTAGCCGCTCGTCCCTGCTGTCGGGAGTGGCGTCCAACTGGTGGGAGTTCCCAGGTTCACCCGATCGGTCCAGGTAGGTAGGGCCGCAAAGCCGCAATAAGCGTGTCCGGCTTCGGCATCCCGCCAACCCTCAGGAGCTCCGCCCCGGAGGGCGCCAACGCCAACGTCGTCGGCGCGCGCACCACTCCGAGGTCCGCCGCGACCTCCGGCAGGTCGGTGACGTCGAGCTCGACGTGCCGCAGCCCCTCGGTGCGGCCGGCGAGGTCGTCGAGCAGCGCCCGGGTCCGGCGGCACGTCGAGCAGAACGCCGTCGACACCTGCACCAGCGTCACCGGCGTGTGCAGGTCGAGCAGGTCGCGCACGGCCGCGGGCAGGCTCTCCAGCGGCTTGGCCGCGTGCACCCGGCCGTCCCGCGCGCGCAGCACCGCGGCGATCACGGCGACGACCACCACCGCACCGAGCAGCGCCCACGCACCGGTCACCTAGTTGCCGCCTTCGTCCAGGGGGATGTCGTTGATGGCACCTTCCACGATGAACGCGCCGCTCTCCACCTTGACAGCGGTCGGCGTCACCGTGAAGGGCAGCGCGCCCGGGTCGATGGTCACGCTCAACGCCTCGCGCACCACGCCGAGCACCGCGTCCAGCCCGTCCAGCGCCAGCTCGTCCAGCTCGACGTCGTTCATGCCGATCACCACCTGGCCGTTGACCAGCGACACCGTGCCGTAGGCGGTGATCCGGATGTTGCGGCCCGCGACCTTGGTGTTGCCGGACAGCTTCACCGCCGCCACCGTGGGGTCCGGCTTCTGCCCGGCGGGCAGCTCGGTGCGGTTGTCCGGCTCGATCGCCATGTCGGTGAACGGCGTGACCTGGTTGACCAGTCGGTTCAGGTCGTTGGCCTTGATCTTGACGCTGCCCTTGACCTGGTCGATCTTCGCGCCGCGGGTGTTGCCGGCCAACAGGTCCGACAGGCCGATGCGGGTGTGGTAGAGGTTCGCCCGGATCTCCAGGTCGCGCAGCTGATCGCGCACGGGCACGCCGCTGGCGCTGATCTCGATGTCCCGGTAGTCGCCGCCGATGGCCTGCGTGATGAACGGGAAGCCGTTGATCCGGACCGACGGGTCCTCGCTGAGCCCGAACTTCTCCCGCATCTTCTGCGCCACCTGGTACTCGCCCGCCGCGGCCAACCCGAAGTCGGCCGCGACCAGGAGCGCGCCGACCACGAGGACGGTGATGATCAGCTTGCGCCCGCGCGTGGGACGGCGGCGCTTGGTCTCGGTCGCGGTCATCGCCTGCCCTCTGTCCGGTCTGCGTGGTGGTGCGGGGTCGGGTGCCGTGAGCGTTCGTCCAGCCAGGTCGCGATCCGGTCTACCAGAGCGGGCGTCATCGCCGACTCGGCGTGCCGGACGCCCGGCTCCAACCACAGCTCGGCGTCCCCGCCCGCGGCCCGGTGCAGCGCGACGGCGTGCGCCGGGTCGAAGTAGTGGTCCAGCTCACCGTGCACGATGAGCAGTGGGGTCGGGGTGATGCGGTGGACCACCTCCAGCGGGCTCTCCGGCGTGGTCCGCCACGGCGGGCCGAGGCGCACGCCGAGCGCGCGGGCGGCGAGCCGGCCGTGCGGCTGTTCGAGCAGCCAGTGCACCCGGCGCATCGCCACCGTGTCGCGCACCCACCAGCGCGACGGCGCGCTGACCGCCGCGACGGCGTCCGGCTTGTCGTCGTGCAGGCCCGCGTGGCGCAGCGCGATGGACGCGCCCATGGAGAAGCCGACGGTCACCACCCGGCGGTACCCGAACCGGCGGGCGAGCGAGACACCGGCCGCGAGGTCGTGGATTTCGTCACTACCGACGGTGGACAGCCCACCGGAGCGGCCGTGGCCGCGGAAGTCCAGCGCGACGACCCCTCCGTGCCTGGCGAGCCGCCTCAACACGCGCAACACCCACGGCTTGCGCACGTGGTTGGTGAAGCCGTGACCCACCACGAATGCGAGATCCGTCACGGTGGGTGTCGATCTCACATGCAGACCGTGCAGACGGACAGCGTCGTGTGACATGGATGTAACAGGCGTGACGCTTGTGGAAACAACTGTGACTCTGACCTGCTGACCTGGGTCTTTCGTGGGGTGCACCGGTATTGTCTCCGTCATCCGCAGGCAACGGGGCCCGGTCACCGTACTTCGCCTGTGCCTGGTCGGTGACCAAGCACCGGCCGAACGAGAGGGCCCGCGATGAGTATCGACGTGCTGCTGCTGACCACCGACTCCGACCCCGAGGCGGTCCTCCCCGCGCTGTCGCTCCTCCCGCACGAGGTGCGCCCGCTGCGTCCGGAGGTCTCGGCGCTGTTGGAAGCCGGTCCCCACGACATCGTCCTGGTCGACGCCAGGACCGACCTGGTGGCCGCGCGCAGCCTGTGCCGGCTGCTGGACTCCAGCGGGGTCGACGTGCCCGTGGTGGCGATCGTCACCGAGGGCGGCCTGGTCGCGGTCAACTCCGACTGGAGCGTGGACGAGATCCTGCTCCCCACCTCCGGCCCGGCCGAGGTGGACGCCCGACTGCGCCTGGTGCGCTCGCGGCGTGGCACCACCCAGCAGGGCGGCGACGGCTCGCTGCAGCTCGGTGAGCTGGTCATCGACGAGGCGACCTACACCGCCCGCCTGCGCGGCCGGCCGCTCGACCTGACCTACAAGGAGTTCGAGCTCCTCAAGTACCTGGCGCAGCACGCGGGCCGCGTCTTCACCCGCGCGCAGCTGCTCCAGGAGGTCTGGGGCTACGACTTCTTCGGCGGCACGCGGACGGTGGACGTGCACGTCCGGCGCCTGCGCGCCAAGCTGGGCCCCGAGCACGAGTCCCTCATCGGCACCGTGCGCAACGTCGGCTACAAGTTCGTCCGCCCCCCGCGCCCGGGCAGCTCGCGCCGCGTGGACCAGGTCATGGACGCGCCGGACAACACGATCGACGAAGCCGAGCTGATCTACCGTGCTTGATTGCCGCTGCTTCGCAGACGGCGGCGAGGTCGCCCGGAAATCGGTAGGTCGAGGCTGATTCCGCGGCGATCGAAAGGCGTGATCGCCGCGGAATGAGCCTCGACCTACCGACGCGACCTCGCGGGGAACTCGGCTAGGTTTCCCGGGTGGAATTGAGCTGGTACGAGGAGCTGTCCCCCGGGCAGGCCGATGAGGTTTCCGGCCTGCTCGGGGCTGCCCAAGCCGTCGATGGCGTTGCGCCTGTCGGCGAGGCCGTCATCCTGCGCCTTCGGCCCGACGCGCGAGGTAGCCGGCACCTGTTGGCCCGTGAGGGCGAAGCGCTGGTCGGCTACCTGCACCTGGACGTGTTCGGTGACTCCGACGGCAACGAGGTCGCCGAGCTGGCCGTGCACCCCGACCACCGCCGTCGCGGTGTCGGCACCGCGCTGCTCGACGCCGTGGCCGACCGCGCCAAGCCCCTGCGGATCTGGTCGCACGGCGGCCACCCCGGCGCCGAGGCGCTCGCCGCCAAGCTCGCCTACCGCAAGGTCCGCGAGCTGCTCCGCCTGCGCCGCCCGCTGGACGGCGACCTGCCCGCACCCGTGCTGCCCGACGGCGTCACGTTGCGCCCGTTCGTGCGCGGCCGGGACGAGGCGGCGGTGGTCTACGTCAACCACCGGGCGTTCGCGTGGCACCCCGAGCAGAGCGCGATGAGCATCGAGGACCTGCGCCAGAAGGAGGACCAGCACTGGTTCGACCCGGCCGGGTTCCTCCTCGCGGTCGACGGCGACGGCCGACTCCTGGGCTTCCACTGGACCAAGGTGCACACCGCCGACCTCGGCGAGGTCTACGTGGTGGGCGTCGACCCGGACGCGCAGGGCGGCGGCCTCGGCAAGGCCATCACCCTCGCGGGGCTCGCGCACCTGCGCGACACCGGGCTCACGTCGGTGATGTTGTACGTCGAGTCCGACAACGCTGCGGCACTGGCCGTGTACGACCGGTTGGGTTTCACGCGCTGGGACTCGGACGTCCAATACGCCCGGTAGTGACAAACCCATCACGCCATGCAAACGTGCAGGTCACGGGACACCCAAAAGGCGGTGTACTCGGTCACTTCCCGTGTGGTGTTCACCCGTCGTTCACCTTCTCCTGGGCGCCTGTCCACCCTCGCTACCTACCGTCCGTGTCGAGCGGCAGAGCTTCGCCGCGAAATCCGCTTCCGTAGCTGGAGGACTCCCAGGTGAAGACCAAGCGACACGGCGCCGTACTCGGCCTGATCGCGGCCGGTGCGCTTCTGCTCACCGCGTGTGGCAGCGACGCGAACACCCCGCAGGGCCAGGCGCCGGCGACCGGCGAGTCGTCGACCCCGGTCGAGTGCGGTGGCAAGTCGAAGCTGAGCGCAGAGGGCTCTTCGGCGCAGAAGAACGCGATGGACACGTTCGTCCAGGCCTACCAGCAGAAGTGCCAGGGCTCCGACCTCGCCTACAACGCCTCCGGCTCCGGTGCGGGCGTCAAGCAGTTCATCGGCGGTCAGGTCGACTTCGGCGGTTCCGACTCGCCGCTGTCGGAGAGCAAGGGCGAGGTCGCCGGCGCGGCCGAGCGCTGCGAGGGCAACCCGGCGTGGAACCTGCCGCTGGTCTTCGGCCCGGTCGCGCTCGGCTACAAGCTGGAGGGCGTCGCCGACCTCACGCTGTCCGGCGAGGTCGCCGCCAAGATCTTCAACGGCACCGTCAAGAAGTGGAACGACCCGGCCATCGCCGCCCTGAACAGCAGCGCCAAGCTGCCGGACAAGGACATCAAGGTCGTCTACCGCTCGGACGAGTCCGGCACCACGGACAACTTCCAGCTGTACCTCCAGGCCGCCTCCAAGGGCGCGTGGAGCCAGGGCGCGGGCAAGCAGTTCAAGGGCGGCGTCGGCGAGGCCAAGGAGAAGTCCGCCGGTGTCGCTCAGGCCGTCGGCTCCGTCGACGGTGCCATCACCTACGTCGAGCTCTCCTTCGCCCAGGACAACAAGCTGTCCATCGCCAAGATCGACAACGGTGCCGGCGCGGTCGAGCTGAACGAGGCCTCGGTCGGCAAGGCCATCGACGGCGCCAAGGTCAAGGGCTCCGGCAACGACCTGGTCCTCGACCTGAACTCGATCTACGGCTCCACCGAGGCGGGCACCTACCCGCTGCTGCTGGCCACCTACGAGATCGTCTGCTCCAAGGGCTACGACGCCGACACCGCGAAGGCCGTCAAGGCGTTCCTCACGGTGGCCGCGACCGACGGCCAGGCAGGCCTGGCGGACGCGGGCTACGCTCCCGTGCCCAAGGCCTTCCAGGAGAAGCTGCTGACCGCCATCAAGGCGATCGCCTGACCAGGCCGGCACACTCTTCGGGAACGCCATTGCGATGAACGACCGCACAGTGGCCCCACGCCCCGCGGGCACCGGTCCGACCGGTGCCCGCGCGGGCGTCCCGGCTGCTCGACCCGACTCGGAGGCTCCGATTCCCCCGACCACGGAAGCCGATCGGAAGACCATCGTTCGGCCGGGTGACCGCATCTTCGCAGGTCTGGCCACCGGATCGGGCATCTTCATCGTGGTCCTGATCGCGGCGATCGGTATCTTCCTGCTGCTACAGGCCATCCCGTCGCTCGCGCTGGACAAGGTCAACTTCTTGACCAGCCGCGAATGGGCGACCGGCGACGTCAACGACATGCGGTACGGCATCCTGGACCTGCTCCTGGTCACCGTGGTGTCGTCCGCGTTCGCGCTGATCATCGCGATGCCGATCGCCCTGGGCATCGCGCTGTTCCTCACCCAGTACGCGCCACGCCGGCTCGCCCGGCCGTTCGCCTACGTCATCGACCTGCTCGCCGCCGTGCCGTCGATCATCTTCGGCCTGTGGGGCCTGCTCGTGCTCGGCCCGGTGCTCACCCCGATCGGCGAGTGGCTGACCTCGGCGCTGGGCTGGTTCCCGCTGTTCGCCGAGGGCAACGTCAGCATCGAGCTCGGCGGCACCATCTTCACCGCCGGCATCGTGCTGGCCGTGATGATCCTGCCGATCATCACCGCGGTCAGCCGCGAGGTGTTCGACCGCACGCCGGTCACCCACACCGAGGGCGCCATCGCGTTGGGCGCCACCAAGTGGGAGGTCGTGCGCACGACCGTGCTGCCGTTCGGCAAGGCGGGTTACGTCAGCGCCTCCATGCTCGGCCTCGGCCGCGCGCTCGGCGAGACGATCGCGTTGACGATCATCCTCAGCGGCACCGGCGCGGCGTTCGCGTGGAGCCTGTTCGACGGCGGCGCGACGTTCGCGTCGAAGATCGCCCTGGCCGCGCCCGAGTTCAACGACCCCCGCACGGCGGGGGCGTACATCGCCGCCGGCCTGGTGCTGTTCGTGCTCACCTTCGGCGTCAACGCCATCGCCCGGGCCATCGTCGCCGGTCACAAGGAGTACGAATGACCACCGACACGGCGGACCTGAACCGCCTCGCCACGCCGCCGACGTTCCAGAGCGTCAGCGGCGCGCGCAAGCTCAAGAACGGCGTCGCCACCGTCCTGGTGTACGGGGCGTTCCTGGTCGCGATCGTGCCGCTGATCTGGGTGCTGTACGTGGTGATCCAGCGCGGCTTCCCGGTCGTGCTGGACGGCGACTGGTGGCAGAAGTCGCTGTCCGGTCTGCTGTCCCGCCAGCAGGGCGGCGGCGTCTACCACGCGATCTACGGCACGTTGGTGCAGGGCCTGGTGTGCGGGCTGCTGTCCGTGCCGCTCGGCCTGTTCGTCGGCATCTACCTGGTGGAGTACGGCGGCCGGTCCAAGCTGTCCAAGGCCACCACGTTCATGGTCGACATCCTGACCGGTGTGCCGTCCATCGTGGCCGCGCTGTTCATCTACACGCTGTGGATCACGTACTTCGGCTTCGGCCGCAGCGGGTTCGCAGTGTCGTTGGCGCTGGTGCTGCTCATGGTGCCGGTGATCGTGCGGACCACCGAGGAAATGCTGAAGATCGTGCCGGACGAGCTGCGCGAGGCGTCCTACGCGCTCGGCATCCCCAAGTGGAAGACGATCGTGAAGGTCGTCATCCCGACCGCGCTGTCCGGCATCATCACCGGCATCATGCTGGCCCTGGCCCGCGTCATGGGCGAGACCGCGCCGGTGCTCGTGCTGGCCGCGTACGCGCCATACATCAACTACAACCTGTTCGACGGCCCGATGGCGTCGCTGCCGCTGCTGATGACCTCGGAGCGGAACAACCCGACGCAGGCCGGTTTCGAGCGGATCTGGGGTGCGGCGATCACCCTGGTCATCATCATCACGCTGTTCAACCTGCTGGCTACCGTGATCTCGCGGTGGCTGGCTCCGAAGACGAAGTGAGCGGGCGGTCATGGCCAAGCGCATCGACGTGAAAGACCTGAACCTGTACTACGGCAAGTTCCACGCCGTGGACGGTGTCTCGCTCGCCGTGCCGCCGAAGAACGTGACGGCGTTCATCGGCCCGTCCGGTTGCGGGAAGTCCACCGTGCTGCGGTCGTTGAACCGCATGCACGAGGTGGCGCCCGGTGCCCGGGTGGAGGGCACCGTGCTGCTCGACGGCGAGGACATCTACGCCTCCTCCGTCGACCCGGTGCAGGTGCGCCGGACCATCGGCATGGTGTTCCAGCGCCCCAACCCGTTCCCGACGATGTCGATCCGGGACAACGTGGTGGCGGGGCTGAAGCTCGCGGGCGAGCGGAACAAGAAGAAGCTGGACGAGGTGGCCGAGCGGTCGTTGCGCGGGGCGAACCTGTGGAACGAGGTCAAGGACCGCCTCGAACGGCCCGGCGGCGGCCTGTCCGGTGGTCAGCAGCAGCGGTTGTGCATCGCGCGGGCGATCGCCGTGCAGCCGGACGTGCTGCTGATGGACGAGCCGTGCTCGGCGCTGGACCCCATCTCGACCCTGGCGATCGAGGACCTGATCACGGAGTTGAAGAAGGAGTACACGATCGTCATCGTGACCCACAACATGCAGCAGGCCGCGCGGGTCAGCGACCAGACCGCGTTCTTCAACCTGCTGGGTGTCGGTCAGCCGGGTCGGCTGATCGAGGTGGACGACACGGAGAAGATCTTCTCCAACCCGAGCCAGAAGGCGACGGAGGACTACATCTCCGGCCGTTTCGGCTGACCGGGCAGTTCGTGCCGGAAGCCCTCCCACCGCTGGTGGGAGGGCTTCGGCGCGTTCGGGTGAAGGTGGAACCGACCGCCCGCCGCTGCCGTCAAAACGGAGACATGGTCCTCCGTTCGGGGGTACCGTGACCGTTGGGATCGGCAGACTCGCAGGGGGTAACCGTGGCGGCGGAAGGTGCGTGGAGCGCACAGTCCATGCAGGCGATGACGGCCAACATGGTCGGCTTGAAGCAGGCCGCCGAGTCGGGCTCGTTCGCCATCAGCGAGGAAGGTGCGCAGGCGTACCTGAAGGCGATCGACTCCGCCCAGCAGGACCTGCGGCGCATGGACCTCCAGATGAACAAGCTTCGCCAGGAAACCAAACTCGGGTCCAGTCCTGACGGTACCGCCATGGCCCGCTATAACCAGGAGAGCGTCGAAGGCGGAGCCGGCACCACCGGAATCGTCCCGGCGATCGAACAGCTTAAGTCCGCGCTGGAAGAGGCGCGTGCGGCGTTGCAGAAGGCGATCGAGAACTACCGTCAGGTGGACGACTCGAACGCGAGCACCTACAAGCGCTACTGAGGGTGGAGACAGTTGATCAAGGGATTGTCGGCTCGCGTCGTTCTGTCCATGGCGGTGCTGGGCGCGGTTGCCGCGGGCTGTACGACCGGTGGAACGGCCACGCCGGGAACCACCGGGGCCACGACGACCGAGCAGGCCTCGAGGACCACCACCAGCACAAAAACGTCCAATGCCGGTGATGTGTTGGCCGACTTCGACCCTTGTGCCGTTCTGGAGTCGATGGCTACTCAGCTGAACCTCACGGAGATCGAGGAGACGAGTGATCGCGAGTGCCTGGCCGAGTACTCGTCGACCGCGTCGATCTCGCTGGTGAAGCAGCCCCAGCTCTCCATCGGCGAGGCAGTCGGCGGGGAGGCGACCGACATCCCGGTGGGCTCGCACAAGGCCAGGCTGGTCAAGACTCCGACGACGACGTCTTCGTGCATGGTCACCGTTGAAGTGACCGCCAAGTCGAGGGTCGACATCACGTCTTCCACGAACGCCTCGTTGGACGAGGCCTGCGAAGCCGCCACCAAGGTCGCCACCGCCGTCGAACCTAAGCTGCCGAAGTAACCCGAGGGGGAGAACGTCGTGACGCCGCCGAACTCGCAGCCGCCGTACGGACCGCCGTCCAACCCGCTGCCGCCGCAGAGCAACAGCCAGGCTTCCCAGGTCACCTACGCGGGGCAGACCGAGGAGCAGCTGCGCGCCGAGTACGAGCGTGAGCGGGCCGCCAACCCCGGGATCTTCGGCGCCATCACGACGCTGGACGACTACGTGCGCTACAAGCAGCAGTCGGCGCAGTACCAGTCCACGCAGGAGCAGCAGCTCGAACAGGTGGTGGAGAACTACCGACCGCCGCTGACGCCCGCGGGCTCGCACTACCTGGGCTACGACCACAAGGCCCTCAAGGACATGGTCACCACGAACATGGCCCCCAGCACCGCCAACGAGCAGGGCGAGGCCTGGACGAAGATCGGCAACACGCTGGCCGAGCTGCAGAGCAACCTGACCAGCGCGACCGCCGCCAGCAAGGGCGCGTGGCAGGGCGCGGCGGCGGAGTCGGCGCAGGGGTACTTCACCAACGTCGCCGCCTGGTCCGGCAACGCGGCGCAGGGTGCCCAGCTCACCGGCAACAAGCTCTACACGCAGAGCCAGGCGGCCGAGCAGGCGAAGAACGCGATGCCCGAGCCGGTCGACTTCAGCACCGCCGACGCCTACAAGATGTTCTTCTCCGAGCCCAACCCGTTCAAGTGGGCCGAGACGATCGACCAGATCGAGCAGAAGTTCGAGGAGAAGCAGCAGGCCCACGAGCGGGCCGCCGAGGTCATGACGACCATGTCGCAGGACTTCCAGGAGTCCGGCTCGACCATGCCCGCCTTCTCCGCGCCCCCGCCCATGGCCGGCACGGGCGGCGGTGGTGATCCCGGTCAGCCCGGCACGGGCGAGATCGGCGGCCGCCAGACCATGCCCAGCGGCACGGGTACGGGCACCGGCAGCGGCAGCGGGATGGGCGACTTCGGCATGCCCGGTGGCGGCGGCACCGGCAGTGGCAGCGGTGGTGGCAACACCAACCAGTCCGGCTTGAACGGCCCCGGTCCCGGCGGCGGTGGCAGCACGACCCTGCCCGGCCCCGGTGGCGGCGGCAACACCAACCTGCCCGGCGGCGGTGGCGGCGGTCCCTACCCGCCCGGCTACTTCCCGCCCGGTGGCCCGAACAACCGGCCGAACCTCCCGCCCGGCGGACGTCCCAACCTGCCCACGGGCCCCGGTGGCCGAGGCCTCGGCCCCGGCGGCGGTCCCGGCGGTGGTCCCGGCGGTGGCGGCATGGGACGCGGTCCCGGTGGCGGTGGTGGTCCCGGTGGCTTGGCCGCGGCCGGTCGCGGTGGCATGGGCGGCGGCTTCGGCCCCGGCGGCAGCGCGGGCACGCTCGGCGAGGCCGGTCGGTCCGGCGCGGGCGGCTTCGGTCCCGGTGGCAGCGGCGGCCCCGGTGGCGCCGGTGCGGCGGGCCGCGGTGGTCCCGGCGCCATGGGTGCGGGCATGGGCGCGGGTGCCGGTGGCGCACGCGGCCAGGGAGACGAGGACAAGGAGCACAAGGCCGCGTCCTACCTGGTGGAGACCGAGGACGTTTTCGGTGACGGCACCATGGTCGCTCCGCCGGTCATCGGCGGGTGAGCGTGTTCTCGTTCGCCCTGTCCCACGCGGCGGCCGACATGCTCTGGGAAGACCTGAAGCTCGGCAGCCGTCCCTACCCGTTCGAATTCCCCTACCTCGGGCAGACGATCGACGAGCGGCGCGGCATCCGCAACGCCGTGTACCGCGACCTGGAGTCACGCGGCCTGGCCCAGCGGGGCCGGGTCGCGCCCGAGGTGGAGGAAGCGCTCACCCTGCTGATCCGCTTCGACTACTGCCTCAACGCGGTCGCCTCGCTCGACGCGCGCAACGTGGAACGCCAACTGCTGGCGCGCGGCTGCGCGGCCGGTGAGAAGGCGGCGCTCGCGGTGATGGACGACCGGCAGATCAAGGTCGACCTGATGCGGGCGCCCGCGTTGCTGCGCACGGTCGTCGACCTCGTCCCGCCGGCCCGACCCGGCCCCGGCCAGTCGATCACGGTGCCGATGCCCACGTCCGCACCGCCGCCGGCGCCGCGCCGCGACGACGACTTCGGCAACGCCACGTTCACCCAGGCCATGGCACCGCGCTCGACCGCGTCCGCCCAGGTCCGCGCGTTGGAAGCGGTGTTCGAGCGCCCCCGGCTGCGCGCCGGCCAGTTCGGCGTCACGGTGCGCGGCAGGCACGGCCGGGAGCAGCGCGCGCCGCAGGTCGCGTGGTTCGACAACGACCAGGGTCGCTACATGTCGCAGACGCGGCAGGGGCAGGACGGCCAGAAGTGGCTCACCCACGCCCCCGCCGACAACTCGCGCATCGCCGCCCAGCTCGCGCAGGAGCTGAACGGCCTGCTGAACTGACGATCAGGAGCCGGCGTCGCCGTGGTACCCGGGCATCCGGCCCGTGACCACGAAGACGGTGCGCTTGGCCACCGACACGGCGTGGTCGGCGAAGCGCTCGTAGAACCGGCCGAGCAGCGTGGTGTCCACCGCGGACGGCACGCCGTGCTCCCAGTCCTTGTCCATGATCACCGTGAACAGGTGGCGGTGCAGGTCGTCCATCGCGTCGTCGGCGTCCTCCAGCGACCGCGCCCGCGCCACGTCCTGGGTGCGGATGATGTCGGTCGCCTCACGCGCCAGCTCGACCGCGATGCGGCCCATCTCGGCGAAGTAGGGCCGGACCGTGTCGGGCAGCACCTGGTTCGGGTGCCTGCGCCGCGCGGCCTTGGCCACGTGCAGCGCCAGGTCGCCCATCCGCTCGACGCTCTCCGCCGCGTGGATCACCGCGAGCACGATGCGCAGGTCGGTCGCGACGGGCGCCTGCAACGCCAGCAGCGCGTACGCCTGCTCCTCGATGTCGGCCCGCACCTCGTCGATCTTGGTGTCGTCGCCGATCACCTGCTCGGCGAGGGCGAGGTCCGCCCCGAGCAGGGACGCGGTCGCACGCTCCATCGCATCACCGGCCATCCCGCACATGTCGGCGAGCTGGTCGGCGAGTTGTCCGAGCTGGTCGTGGTAGGCCTCACGCATGGCCGTCAGCCTACGGCGGCGTCATCGCGGTAGCGACCCGCCCCGGTGAACCGGCGGTGAACCCGAAACGTCCAGTCGGCCTAGGCGCACGGGTCCTTCCCCGCGTTCACCACGGTGAGGTCCACCGGCGGCGTCGCCTTGCCCGGTTCGGTGCCCGGCGCCTGCGGCGCGCGGACTTCCTCGTCCCAGCCGGGCCCGATCAGCAGCTGCACCGCGCCGCCCATGTTGGCCTGGAACTGCAACGTCGCGGCGGGCACCGAGGAGAGCAGCGTCGCCGCCGCGTCCTCCCCGCCGATGCCGTACTTGATGACGGTCTTGTCGGTCGCCGCCGCGTCACCGTGGATGACCACGTCGTAGCCGAGCTCCCGCAACGCCGTCCTCGCCCGGTTGGCCGCCCCCGGGTTGTCCGGGTCGCCGTTGCGCACCTGGACCTTCAGTCCCTTGTGGTCGACGACCTTGCCCTGCTTGGGCTGGGCCGGCGGCGCGGAGGCCTGCGTCTGGCCCTGGGCCTGGTCCTTCGCGGGGTCGACCGGGGTCTCCTCCGGCAGCGGCGTGCCGTCGATGATCGCCTGGAACAACGCCTGGGTCTCGGCTTCCTTCAACAACTCAAGGTTGTCGTCGTGGGCCAGCGTCGCGCCTTCGGACCGCTCGTGCGGGATGGTGACGAAGGTGACGCGGCCCGCTTCGAGGCTCTGCAGCGACTGCGCCAGCGTCAGCATGTCGTTCACGCCGATGTTCTGGCCGACGGTCGACGCGGCGAACGCGTTGAGGAACCCGTTGAGCTTGCCCGGGTTCAGCAGGATCTCCGACGACAACGCCTTGCGCAGCAACGAGGACAGGAACTGCTGCTGCCGGTTGACGCGGTCGAAGTCGGTCTTCTCCTCGCCGGCGACCTTGCGGGCGCGCACGTAGTCCAGCGCCTTGGTGCCGTCGATCTCGAACCGACCGGGCTGGTCGAAGATCACGCCGAGCTCGTCGTCCTTCATCGGCTTCGACACGCACACCGGGACGGTGCCGATGGCGTCGACCATGCCCTTGAAGCCGTTGAAGTCGACGCTGATGAAGTGGTTGATCTCCAGGCCGGTCAGCTCGGTCATGAACTTGCTGACGCACTTGGGACCGCCGACCGCGTACGGCTCGTTGGCCTTCACGTCCTCCGCGGCGTCGAGCTGGTTGCCCGTGTACTGGCCGGTGGAGGGGTCCCACTCCTCGCACTGCGGCCGGGTGATGAGCAGGTCGCGCGGCACGGAGACGACGACCATGCGCTTCCGGTCGGCCGGGATGTGCGCGAGCATCAACACGTCCGAGCGCGCGCCCGGCTCGGCGTTCGCGTCGCCGACGCCGTCCTGCGGCTTCGCGCCCGCGCGGCTGTCCGAGCCGACGATGAGGAAGTTCTCGTCGCCGAGCTGCTTCTCCGCCTCGTGCACCGCGGCGGAGTTGGTGTTCAGCGCGTCGATCTCGGTGATCTTGCTGTCGATGTAGAACATCGCGCCCCAGCCGAGGCCGGTGGACACGAACACCAGCACGGCGGCGGTCAGCGCGACGACCTTGATCGTGCGCACGATCTTGCTGTGCTTGGCCGTGCGACCGCGGCGGCGCGGGCCCTCCTCGTCCGGGTCGTCGACCGGTGACGCGTACTCGGTGGCGTCCTCGTCGTGGTCGGCCTTCCACGGCATGAGCTTCTGGCGGCGTTCCTTGCGCAGGCGTTCCTGCTCGGCCAGCTCGTCGTGCACGGCGGAGAAGCGGGCCAGGGTGTGGTCGACCTCGCGACGCTTCTTGACGTCGTCGCTGATGGCCTCCATCTCGGTGGTGAGGCTGGCCGGGTCGACCGCCTCCCGCCGTTCGGGGGCCGCGCTGGCGAGGCGGTCGGCGATGGCGGGCGCCTGGTCCGGTGCGGCGTCCTCGGCGAACCGACGGCCGGGCACGACGTCCCCGACCGGTCGCGGGCCGCTGCCGTCCACCGGGGTGGGCGGGCCGTCGGCCGGCCGACGGGGGCCGCCCTCGATCGGTGCGACGGGAGGACCGTCCGCGAGGCGACGAGGACCGCCGCCCTCGTTCGGTGCGAGGGGTGGGCCGTCGGCGAGCCTGCGGGGACCACCGCCGTCGACGGGTGCGGGTGGGCCGTCGGCGAGTCGGCGCGGGCCGCTGCCGTCGATCGGTGCGACGGGAGGACCGTCGGCGAGCCTGCGGGGGCCACCGCCCTCGGGACGGCGGCCGGTCGGGTCTTCGCCGGGCAGGCCGGGGCGCGGGGCGTCCACCGGGCGGCGCGGGTCCACGGGCAGGTCTTCGGGACGCGGGCGCCGGGCAGGTCGGGGTGCGCCGGTCAGGTCGTGCGGCCCGCTGCCGTCCGCGAGGCGGCGAGGGCCGTCGCCGACCGGGGCGTTCGGGCGCTGCTGCGGTCCGGTGCCGCCGGCGAGGCGACGGGGGCCGTCGGTCGGGGCTCCCGGGCGGGGGCGCCGGCCGGTGTTCTCACCGGGCCGCGGTCCCTCGGCCAACCGTCGACCGATGCCTTCGGCCGCCGCACCTTCGGCGACCCGGCGGCCGACCTCGTCCGGCCGGCGCGGTCCGCTGCCGTCCACCGGACGCCGACCCTGGTCGGGCGCGAGCTCTTCGGGGTGCGCCGCACGGCGGGGAGCGCCGGGCGCGGGGTCTTCAGGTCGCTGACGCGGTCCGGTGCCGTCCGCCGCACGCCGTGGCGCGTCGGGCGCGAGGTCTTCGGGACGCCCGCCGTCCGCCGTCCGCCGGGACGTGCCGGGGGCGAGGTCTTCGGGGTGCGCGGCACGGCGGGGTGCGCCGGGGGCGAGGTCTTCGGGGCGCGGCCGCGGTCCACTGCCCTCGGCGAGGCGCCGGGGTGTGTCTGGGGCCAGGTCTTCGGGTCGCTGACGCGGCCCGCTGCCCTCGGGGAGCCGTCGACCCGGCGGCGTGCCGGGGAGGTCGGGGTGCGGACGTCGGCCGGTGTTCTCGGCGAGGCGCCGGGGCGGCGCGGCCGGGTCCTGCGGGACGCGCGGGCCGTCCGGGTCTTCGGGCCGCCGCCGGCCGCCTTCGGGGCGGGGCCGGGCGTCGGGCGGTACGGGTCGGCCGTTGGCCGGGAAGCGCCTGCTCGGCTCCCCGCCCGCCTCGCCGGGAGGCACCGGGCGCGGTGCGGCGGGCGCGGGACGCCTCGGGTCGACGTCCTCGGGTCGGCCGGCGTAACCGTTCACCGGGCGCCCGCTGCGTGCCGGGCCGGGCTCTTCGGGACGGCTGCGGGTGCCGGTGTCCTCCGGCGTGGGCCGCGGCGTCCGGGTGCCGGTGCCCTCGCCCGTCGGGGCGAAGAAGTCGTTGGCCGGCGGGGGCGGCGGTGGGGCGGACCGGCGACCGGCGACCGGCGGTGCGCCGTTCGTCGGCCTCGGCCGGGTGCCGGTGTCCTCGGGCGCTGGTGGCGCGTAGTCCGGCGGTGGGGCCTGCCTGCGCGGCGGCTCCGGTGCGGCACGGCGGCCGGTGCCCTCGGGGGCGTGCCTGCCGTTCGGGGGCGGGGCGGGTCTGCGGGGCGGCTCGGGCTCGGGCGCGGCTCGCCTGCCGGTGTCCGACGGACCCGGTGGGACCGGGCGCGGGATGTTCGTGCGGCTGTGCTGCTCCAGCAGGTCGGACACGCTCAGCCCGCCGGCGTCCAGCGACCTGCGGCGACGGCCGGTCGGCTGGTCTTCCTGCGGGACCTCGTCACCTCCGGGTCCGGGGCCGCCACGGCGGGGCTCGTCGGGCACCCGGTCTCCCTTCAGCTTCGGTCATTAGTCGGTCGTCATCACGAGTTGACGACAGCAAGGACACATTGGTTGCACCAACGGCGTGTCACTTGCCTTGGCGATACTACGGATGACGGCCAGTCCTGACGACCACTCCCGGTGATACAGGGGTCGGCAGTACTCGGTTACGCGCAGCAGACTACGTCCGAAAGGGTGAGTTGCCGTTCGGTGTCAGTAACCGGTGACCCGCGATTCGGCTATACCGCGTCGCCCGGAAGCGGCACCCGCGAGGCGGACGCGACCGTTCTCCCGGTAGGCGACGGCGTTGCGTCCTGACTGCTTGGCCGTGTACAGGAGGCTGTCCGCCCGCAGGAGCTGCTGCTCGGGAACGGCCGGCGGACGCGTCGGCGAATCCGCCGTCGGGGGCTCATAGGCAAGTCCGATGCTGACGGTCACCCGCAACCCGGGCGCGAGCGAAGCCCAAGCGTGACGCTCGACACGCATCCGGGCCGACTCGGCGATCTCCACGGCCGGCGACGGCTCGACGCCGGGCAGCACGAGGACGAACTCCTCGCCGCCGTACCGGGCGCAGAACGCGCCCTCCGGCAGCTCCTCCTGCAGCAGCTCGACCACGCGCTGCAACACCCGGTCACCCAAGAGGTGCCCGTACGTGTCGTTCACCTGCTTGAACCAGTCCAGGTCGATCAACGCGATGGCGAGGCCGGAGGTGGTGGAGCCGCGCTCGGCGACCATGTCGAGCAGTCGCTCGTCCAGGTACCTGCGGTTGTAGCTGTCGGTGAGGCTGTCCCGCAGGCTCTGCTCGCGCGCCTCGGCGTGCTCGCGCCGCAGCCGGTCGACCTCCCGGCGCAGCTGCTCCGGCACCTGCGGCTGGTCGTCCTGGTCGGCGTAGACCAGGTCGAACGCGGACCGCAGGTGCTGGTAGGCCTGCCGCCACTGGCCCCGGGAGGCGAGCAGCGCGGCGATGGACTCGTGCAGCTGCACCAGACCGGTGCCCTCGCTCTCGGACGTGGGCATGCCACCTCCGGGCCGGCCGTCGACGTCGGGCTCGGCGACTTCGGGTCGCAGTGCGGTCATCGCGCTCACCTCCCTACTTGCCAAGGTGTCGTCTGATACGAGGCGACGCTTGAGCGGGCGGGACGCGTCATAGAGGGATTTCCCTCGACTGGTTGACCGTGCACTGCTCCGAACCGGTGACATTCGGTGATCAAAGTGCCGTGAAGATTGCCGTGCGTGTTCGCGCGGCTCGGCGTCACCTCAATTGACGCACGGAGCGAAGCCGTAGGCCTTGCCGTTGAGCAGGACGACGTGCTGCGAGCCGATCTGGCTGCCGATCTCGGAGCCCTCCTGCACGACGGTCAACGTGACCGCGACGACCAGCACGACACCGCGCGGGTGCTCGTCGTCGCCGGGCGGCGCCCACGCCGGGTCCAGCCGCAGCGTCGACATGGTCGGCTGCACCTTGATGGTGCCCGCGGGCAGTTCGCAGTCCGCGTCGCGGAAGTCCGGGTGCTGGGTGTCGTTGAGCAGGTCGTGCTGCTGCGACGTGCCCTGCCCGCCGGCCTCGTTGAGGTCGGCGAAGTACCCCGTCACCAGCTCGCGCTCCACGTCGGTGACCCGCAGGGGACGTGCGGTGCCGGTGGTGGTGGACCCGCAGCCTGCCAGCAGGAGGGCGCACGCCAGCGCCGCCACGGCGCGTCCCGCCACCTCAGCCACCCGAGTGCAGCTCGTCGGCGCCCACCGGCACGGTGGCGTCCTCCGGGTCGTCGAGCCAGCCCTCGGGCAGCACCACCTTGCCGGGCGAGCCCTGCCTGCCGCGCGGCTCGTCGGCGTTGTCCGGGAACGGCAGCTCCGGGTCGAGCCTGCCGACCAGGTCGTCCAGCTCGGCGAGCGTGGAGACCATCGCGAGACCGCGCCGCAGCTCCGCGCCGACCGGGAAGCCCTTCAGGTACCAGGCCATGTGCTTGCGCAGGTCGCGCAGGCCCTTGTCCTCGCCGAGGAAGTCCGCGAGCAGGGCGCCGTGGCGGCGCAGGATCTCCGCGACGCGGCCCAGCCGCGGCCCCGGTGGGATCGGCTCGCCCCGGAACGCCGCCTGCAGCTCGCCGAACAGCCACGGCCGGCCCAGGCAGCCGCGCCCGACCACGACGCCGTCGCAGCCGGTCCGGGCGACCATGTCGAGGGCGTCTTGCGCGCTGAAGATGTCGCCGTTGCCGAGCACGGGGATGCCGGTGACGGCCTCCTTCAGCCGGGCGATGGCGGACCAGTCGGCCTGGCCGGAGTAGCGCTGGGAGGCGGTGCGCGCGTGCAGGGCGACCGCCTGCGCGCCCTCGTCCTCGGCGATGCGCCCGGCGTCGAGGTAGGTGAGGTGGTCGGCGTCGATGCCGATGCGGAACTTGACCGTCACCGGCACACCGGCGGGTTCGGCGGCGCGCACCGCGGCCCGCACGATCTGCCGGAACAGCTGCCGCTTGTACGGCAGCGCCGCGCCGCCGCCCTTGCGCGTCACCTTGGGCACCGGGCAGCCGAAGTTCATGTCGACGTGGTCGGCCCGGTCCTCGCCGACGATGATCTTCGTCGCTTCGGACATCGACTTCGGGTCGACGCCGTAGAGCTGCATCGAGCGAAGGCTCTCGTCCGCGCCGAAGGTGATCATCTGCATGGTCTTGGCGTCGCGCTCGACGATCGCGCGAGCGGTGATCATCTCGCAGACGTAGAGCGAGGTGGGGCTGCCGAACTCGCGGCAGAGCTGCCGGAAGGCCACGTTCGTGATGCCGGCCATCGGCGCGAGCACGACGGCGGGATCGACCGGGTACCGGCCGATCTTGAGGGGCTTGGTGGCGTGCAGGGCGGTGGACATCGCCGTCCATTGTCGCCCAGCGCAGGCAGTGGTGGGTGTCACAGCACCGAATCACCCGCACCCGGCCACGCCGACGCGCGTCGGGCGGTCGACGCGGGGCCGGTGGGCGACCCGGTGCCCGCGCGGGTCAGAACGGCACGGTGAGGCAGCCGAGCCGGGCGCCCGCGGTGCCCGCCTCACCGAGTCCGGTGTGCGTGTGCTCCGCGTGCAGCACGACCGAACCCGGCCGCCGCGCCCCGAACCGCCAGTCGAGCCGGGCGAACGCCACGCCGCGGCCCCGCGCGTCGGTGGTGAAGTCGAGCCAGATCTCGTTGCGCGGGTTGGCGAACGCCGGGTCCGTCGCCCCGCCCTGGACGTGCTGGTAGTGCGGTCCGGCGTCGGTCGGGGCCGGCCCGCACGGGTTCACGTGGGCGTGCGCGCCGTAGTCGCGGTTGGGCAGCAGGCCGCTGGTCCGCAGCAGCACGACCGTGCCGCCGCCGACGGGCGCGGACACCACCTCGGCCCGCGCTCCGGCGGGCACCAGCGGGTCGTAGCCGGTCAGCTCCCCGGACACGGTGGTGAACGAGGCCGCGAGCGCGAGTGCCACAGCGAGGTGCATGGCACCTGCTTATCGGCCACCCGCGAGGACCGCCAGTGCGATCACCCGTTCCGGTGTCGTCGCGGGTGACACCCCGGCCGGGGCGCCGCCGCGGTCCGCGTCTGTTCCGCTGTTCGAGTCGCCGGGGCGTGGTTCGCGCGGCAACCGGGCCCGGTGGGGGCACGATGTGACGGGGTGCACGTTCGAGGAGTGGGGTGTCCGTGGCGGACGGGTGGGACTTCTTCGTCTCCTACACCCAGGACACATCGGCAGTGGGCCGAGTGGATCGCGTGGGAGTTGGAGGAGGCCGGTCACCGGGTGCTGGTCCAGGCGTGGGACATCGTGCCGGGCAGCAACTGGGTCGCCACGATGCAGGAGGGCGTCCAGCGGGCGGAGCGGACGATCGCGGTGCCGCCCTGTCCGGGCAGGACGTGGCGGCGGTGCAGCTGCTGGACCTGCTCGCGTGGATGGCGCCCGAACCGGTCCCGCTGGACCTGTTCACCGCCCACGCCGACCTGCTGCCCGCCCCGCTGGCCGGGGTGGCGGGTGATCCGGTCAAGTTCGCGTCGAGCGTCGGCAGGCTGGTCGAGTGGTTCCTGGTCCGGCGCACCGCGGGCGAGGTGACCATCGCCCACCGGCTGCTCCGGCAGTCGTTGCGCATCCACCGCACGTCCGCACCGCTAACGGAGGACCCCTGGTCACCGACCGCGGTGGTGCAGAAGCTGCTCGTCGCGGACCTGCCGGGCGAGATCTTCTCCGCTCCGCAGAACTGGCCGCGGTGGCGGGCGCTGCTGCCCCACGTCCTGGCCGTGCACGAGGACGTCCGGGTGGACCGGGCCAACATCACGTCGGACAGCGGGTGGTTGCTGGACCGCGCGGCCGGCTACCTGCTGACCCACGGCCGCCCGGCCGAGGCCCGACCGCTGTACGAGCGCGCGTCGTCCCTGTACGAGGAGGCTTACGGCGCCGACCACCCGGAGGCCGCCACCAGCCTGGCCGGCCTCGGCACCGTGCTGGCCGAACTCGGGCGTCCCGCCGAGGCCAAGCCACTGCTGGAGAGCGCGTTGTCCATCTACGAGGCCGCCTACGGTTCCGGCCCGTACGTCGCCGCCGCGCTGGGCAGCCTCGGTCGGGTGCTGGCGGACCTGGGCCGGCCCGCCGACGCCCAACCGCTGTACGAACGGGCGTTGGAGATCTGCGAGGCCACCTACGGCCCGGACGACCCCGAGATCGCCACCGTGCTGGTCGGCCTGGGGCGGGCGTTGGCCGACCTCGGGCGTCCGGCCGAGGCGCAGCCGCTGTACGAGCGGGCCCTGGCCATCGACGAGCGCGCGTACGGCGCCGACCACCCGTACGTCGCCGGTGTCCTGATCGGATCGGGCCGGGTGCTGGCGGGCCTGGGACGTCCGGCCGAAGCCGAACCGCTGCTCGAACGCGCGTTGGCGATCTGCGAAGCCGTCTACGGCGGTGACCACCCCGAGGTCGCCAGCGCCTTGGCCAGCCTCGGGCGGGTGCTGACCGACCTCGGTCGCAGCGCCGCGGCGAAACCCATGATCGAGCGCGCGCTGTCGATGTACGAGGCCGCCTACGGCCCGGATCACCCCGAGGTCGGCACCGGACTGGCCCGGCTCGGTGGCGTGGTGTCCGACCTCGGCAACCCGCCGACGCCAAGCCGCTGTTCGAACGCGCGCTGACCATGCACCAGGCCGCCTACGGCTCCGACCACCCCCACGTCGCCACCGATCTGGTGCTGCTGGGACGTGCGGTGGCCGACCTGGGGCGTCCGGACGAGGCCCGGGCCCTGTTCGAGCGCGCGTTGGCCATCGACGAGGCCGCGTACGGCGTGAACCACCCCTACGTCGCCGGTGACCTGGTCAACCTGGGTCGGGTGGTGGCCGACCTGGGGCGTCCGACCGAGGCGCGGGCGTTGCTGGAACGTGCGTTGGCCATCGACGAGGCCGTTTACGGTCCAAGCCACCCCGACATCGCCGCCGACCTGGTCAACCTGGGTCGGGTGGTCGCCGACCTGGGCCGTCCCGACGAGGCCCGACCGCTGTTCGCGCGCGCGTTGGCCATCGACGAGGCCGTCTACGGCCCGAACCACCCCGACGTCGCCGTCGACCTGACCCAACTGGGCTCCGCGCTGACCGATCTGGGCCGCCCGGACGAGGCCCGACCACTGCACGAACGCGCCCTGTCCGTCCACGAAACCCTCTACGGCCCGTCACACCCCAAAGTCGCCGCCGACCTGAACCACCTGGGCCGCGCCCTGACGGCCTCCGGCCACCCCACCGACGCCACCCCACTGCACCACCGAGCCTTGTCCATCTACCAGGCCGCTTACGGAAACAACCACCCGGAAGTCGCCAACAGCCTCGTCCACCTGGGCAGCGTCACGCCCGATCCCACCGCGGCAACCCGCCTGTTCGAACGCGCGCTATCCATCCACGAGTCCGTCTACGGCCCGTCACACCCGAACGTCGCCGCCGACCTGAACCACCTGGCCCGGACCCTGGCGGCCTCCGGCCACCCCACCGACGCCGAGCCACCGTTCGAACGCGCACGAAAGACCTCAGAGAACAATCCCGGGTTGTAATCGCACGCGGACCACCCACGAATTACCACGGCTGATTGCGCTGGTCGGCGTGCATGGCGTGACAACCTCGGTGGGCCGCCAGGGACTCGAACCCTGAACCCGAAGGTTGTGGATCTTGTCGCCTCGTCCTCTGTCGACACCTTCCAGCGCCTACCACTACCTGCAATATTTTCAAACGCGAACCACCACTGTGGATCGAACGACGTCGTCCATTGCTGTCGTTATTCGGGGGTAACCGAGGGAGTCGATCTTGCTACCGGAAGCTGCCCGGGAGCCGGAGTCATTGCGTTGTGAGGTAACTGCTAGTCGGGGTCGGTGGAGGTTTTCCAGGTCGAGGTGATCTGCCAGGACACGCCGCTGGCGTGCAGAATACGACGCAGGGTCTCCCGGGTGATCGCCGCGACGGTGCCTCGGTCGAGCAGGTGGTCCCGCAGCTTGGACAGCGACCAGGCCGAGAACGCCGTGATGCCCCAGGAGACGGGGAACGTCCGGGCGATCAGGCAGATCTGTTGCCGGACCACCTCACCGATCACCCGCGGGCGTCCCCCGCTCCATTTTGGGTCCAGTGCCGCGAACCCCGTTCGTTGAACGCGTGGATCACATCACGCACGTAGTCGGCGCTGACCTGCATCAACGATGTGATGTCGGGACCGCCTGCCCTTGGGCGGATATCAGGACCACGATCGCTCGGTGCAGCCGCACCGGACCCTTCGCGGTCCTGGTGATCCGCTGGAGCTTCGGTCCTCCTCCATCGATAACAGCTCACGAACGCTCGGACGACGAGCCATGACCACCTCCCGCATTCAACATGTGGGATCAGCCTCGCCGATCAGCCCAAGGGTCGATTAAGGGGTCAACCCTCCGAGACGCGCCATTATTTCGAGCCGTGATCCGTGGGCGCAGAACTTTGTTCGAGTTGGAGCTCGCGCTTACGCTGCTCCTCCTTGAGATCTTCAACCTTCTTGGCAAACGCCTTGAGTGCCGTCGTTTCATCGGTGTCGTAGTCACCGATCGTCAGCTCGACAGCCCTGTACTCCTTTTCGATGGCGTCGGCAGTTTGCTGCTGGTTGAAGCTGCGTTCGCGGTACTTGAAGTAGCCAGTGAGGCCAGCTGACACGCTGACCAGCGCAGCGGTAACTACGCCGATCCAGCTATACCACTTGTCTTCGATGCTGGCACTGGTGATACTCGTAACCGCAATGGAGCCGACGATGATGATCCACTGAAAAAGGTTGTGTACCCGCCGGTTGCCTGCGGCTAGCCTGCGGTATTCCTCGATGTCGGTTCGTGAGCCAGCCCGGTAGACACGCAGCGCACCCTTGGCATCGATTTCAGCCTCTGCCACCAGGTGAAGGTATTTGGTCTCCTCGACGCCGAGTTCATGTTCCATCTGGCCGAGATCAGGCCGACTTCTGAGGATCAACCACACTGCGGCGCTGGTAGAGGCGAGACCTATGAAGAGTCCGATGTAGCTGAAGGGCATGGGGTAGGACCGCCAGAGGCCGACCAACGTCGCCCATCCAAGTAGCGCAGCGACGGCGATGCTGGACGCGAGCCAGATGTAGCGAAGTCGTTGTGCAACCTTGAACTCACGGATGGAGATCTGTTTTTCTGCTACCAGCCTCGCTTGATCGCGACGTTCCTTTTCCTTCTCCATCCGCGCCGAATCGTTCGTGCTCTGCACCGGGTCTGTCACTAGTACCTCGCTAGCCGCGTCGCTGATCGGGTTGGGTGTGAGATGCTACCCATGTCGATGAGACGTGCTGAGGCGCCAGTAGATACACTAACAGGAGATGATCACCCATATGGACCATCATGTGTCTGTTGGTGCGGCTTGAGTGGGCTGATGACATGAACACGCAAGTTTCGCGGGCGAAGTTCAACGACGATAACTTGTTGCTTGAGGCGAGATTCGACTCGTATGCCGACTTCGGCGAGGTGAAGTCATTGAGTCGAAAGTGATCGCCTTCGTGTAAGTTGATCATCCGGGATCGAGGTCGAGGATGCGCACCGGTTGTCCCTGCGGAGCGCGAGGTGCTGCGGCTGCGGGTGGTGGCCGCGTTGGAGTCCGGGCGGGTCGAGGGATCCTGAAGCCACCACCGTCCGCATGCTCGCTCACCGTCCACTCGTGACACAGCGAAGGTCCTTGCGGAGGATCGACGGTCTAGACCGACAAACGGCCTGTGACCTGCTGACTCTCCCCGGCAACAGATAGTGGCGATGCACTTTGTTCCGTGCATGTTCCGTGGGCAAGCCTGTGGGCAGGTCGATGCCGTCAAGGCGTTGAGCTGTCCACAGGTGCGGCAGCCGAGCGCCGTGCCCACCCTGGCAAGTTGACCCCGCTGGCGCTCGTTCGGGGTCCGGGCTGCTCAGGTTGATCTCGTTGTGTTGTGTTCCGCAGTTGTGCGGGGTGTCGGCGGGGTTGATCGGGTAGGGCTGCGTGTGGCGTAGCGGGGACCGGTTGTTGGGCGATAGGGATGGGTATGGAGATCGAGTTGGCTGACGCGGTGGCGTCGTTGCGTGATGAGTTGCTGACGGCCGTCGCGTATGGGCGGGGTCAGGAGATCGGCTTTGTGGTGGGGCCGATCGAGTTGGAGTTCGGGGTGGAGTTGAAGGCGGACGCTAAGGCCAAGGGTGGGTTCAAGGCGTGGGTGGTGGCGGCTGAGGTGGAGGCCGGGGTGGGTCGGGTGGCGACGCATCGGGTGCGGGTGTCGTTGACGCCGAAGGCACGGGACGGCGGGGACTTGCTGGTCAGCGGTTCCGGGGCGCGTCCGTCCGGGCCGGGTGATGTGTCCGGTTACATCGAGCCCTGACCTATCCGGTTGTCATATGTGAGGGGTGGTTGTGGACCGGACCCGTGTGGTGGGGGTGACGTCGGCGGGTGGGCCGGGGTCGGGGTATGTGGTTGGTCCGCGGTTGGTGTTGACCTCGGCTCACGTCGTCGGATCGCCGGGTGCGGTGGTGGAGGTGTTCCGGCCGGGGCGTCCGGGGTTGTTCGCGGGTTCGGTGGTGTGGTGTGGGACGGCGGGTGGGCGTGATGACGCCGCGCTGGTGCGGGTCGATTCGCCCTCGTGGGTCGAGCCGTCGGGGAAGCCGGTGTCGTGGGGGCGGGTGGTCACCGAGCGGCCTGGTGTGCGGTGTGAGACGCGGGGGGTTCCGGAGCGGGCGCAGCGGGAGGGTCGCCCGGTCGATGTGGCGCATGTGTCGGGGTCGTTGAACCCGGATGACCTGCGGGTGTCGAATCGGCATGTGATGGCGGTGGAGGGGCATCGACCCGATCCCGATGGTGGTTCGCCGTGGGGCGGGTTGTCCGGGGCGGCGTTGTTCAGCGGTGATCTGTTGATCGGTGTGGTGATGGCCGATGAGGCGGGCAGTAGTCACACGCGGTTGACGGCTGTGCCGGCGTACGTGGTGCACCACGACGAGGGTTTCCTGGCGGTTTTGACCGAGCATGGGGGCGGGCCGTCGGGGTTGGTGTCGGTGGAGTTCGCCGGGTTGTCGGAAGCAGCGGTGCCGATGCCTGCGGTGTTGCCGTCGCCGGCGTGGTTGTTGCACCCGGAGTTGGAGGTGGTGCCGTTCCGCGGCCGGGAGGAGGTGCTTGCCGGGTTGCGGGAGTGGGCGGCGGTCGAGGGGTTCGGGGCGTGTCTGGTGCACGGTCCGGGTGGGCAGGGTAAGACCCGGTTGGCGCGTCAGTTGGGTCGGGAGTTGGGTGCGCGGTGGGCGGTGGTGTGGCTGTCGGCGCACTGTGCGGAGGCTGATCTGGCGGTGGTGGCGGATGCGGCGGTGCCGACGCTGCTGGTCGTGGACTACGCCGAGACCCGGAGCGCCCAGGTGGAGGCGTTGTTGCGGGTGGCGGCGGGCCATGGTGGTGGCGTGCCGTTGAAGGTGTTGCTGCTGGCCCGTACGGCTGGTGAGTGGTGGGACCGGTTGCGCACGGCGTCGACGGTGGTGTCGATGCTGTTGGACGGGTCGCCGGTGGTCGGGTTGGCGCCGCTGGAACCGGACGTGCAGGGTCGCGAGGAGGCCTACGGGGAGGCTGTTCGCGGCTTCCGGGCGGCGTTGCCGAGGGTGCGGGGTCTCCAGGGCCGGTCTTGGCCGGACTCGGGGGCGGGTTACGCCGGGCGGGACCTGTCCGGTGCGGGATTGCAGGGGGCCTTGACGCTGCACATGACGGCCTTGGCCGACCTCCTCGACGTCGACACCGGATTCGGTGACGGTCCGGTGGCTTCTGCGGGGGAAGTCGAGGATCGCTTGTTGGAGCATGAACAGCGGTATTGGGACAGCGCCGCCGAACACTGGGGAACACCTCTGGACCTGACACGGTCGACGTTGCGCGACGCCATGGCGGCGGCGGTCCTGGTCGGCGCGGACGACCGGGACCAGGCCGATGCGCTGCTGCGTCGGGTAGCCGGCTTGGCCGACCAGCCTCGGGACCGGCGGGATGCGGTGGTCGAGTGGATCGCGGGTCTGTACCCGGCGGCCGGCGGGGTGCCGTTCGGCGTCCCCCAGCCGGACCGGCTGGCCGAACGGTTCGTCGGCCGGCACCTCCACCAGCGGGTCGACCTGGCCGACCGTCTGGCGTCGGGAGTCGCCGCGGAGCAGGCGGAACGGCTGTTGACGGTGTACTCCCGCGCCGCCGGCCACGCGGTGTTCGACGGCGTGCTGGACGACCGATTAACCGCACTGTGCGTGCGCCACGCTCGGAAGCTCGGTGAGGCTGCGATCGAGGTCGCCACCCAGGTCGAGTACCCGGAGCCGCTGGTGGCGGGGTTGACACAAATCGGCGACGCGCCTGAAACCGACCTCGACTTCCTGATCACCCTGTATGGCCGCCTACCTCACTTCAGCCACCGCCTGGCCGAATGGGCAGCACGACTCGCTGAACGCATAGTCCAAGCACATCGCCAACAAGTCCTCAGTGACTCGGACGCCTTCCTCGCTAACCTCGCCGCCAGCCTCAACAACCAGGCCATCCGCCTGGCCGATCTGGGGCGGCGGGAAGACGCCCTCGCCACCGTCACTGAGGCCGTACAGGCCCATCGCCAACTGGCCCAGGCGCGGCCCGATGCCGTCCTCCCCGACCTCGCCACCAGCCTCATGAACCAGGCCGCCCGCCTGGCTGGCCTGGGGCGGCGGGAAGACGCCCTCACCACCAACACTGAAGCCGTCGAGATCCGCCGCCAACTCGCCCAGGCGCGGCCCGATGCCTTCCTCCCCGACCTCGCCGCCAGCCTCAGCAACCAGGCCGCCCACCTGGCTGGCCTGGGGCGGCGGGAAGACGCCCTCGCCACCGTCACTGAGGCCGTACAGGCTTATCGCCAACTGGCCCAGGCGCGGCCTGACGTCTTCCTCGCTAACCTCGCCACCAGCCTCATGAACCTGGCCGCTCGCCTGGCCGATCTGGGGCGGCGGGAAGACGCCCTCACCACCAACACTGAAGCCGTCGAGATCCGCCGCCAACTCGCCCAGGCGCGGCCCGATGCCTTCCTCCCCGACCTCGCCGCCAGCCTCAGCAACCAGGCCGCCCACCTGGCTGGCCTGGGGCGGCGGGAAGACGCCCTCGCCACCGTCACTGAGGCCGTACAGGCTTATCGCCAACTGGCCCAGGCGCGGCCCGACGTCTTCCTCCCCGACCTCGCCGCCAGCCTCAGCAACCAGGCCATCCACCTGGCTGGCCTGGGGCGGCGGGAAGACGCCCTCACCACCAACACCGAGGCCGTACAGGCCCATCGCCAACTGGCCCAGGCGCGGCCCGACGTCTTCCTCCCCGACCTCGCCACCAGCCTCAACAACCTGGCCGCTCGCCTGGCCGATCTGGGGCGGCGGGAAGACGCCCTCACCACCGTCACTGAGGCCGTACAGGCTTATCGCCAACTGGCCCAGGCGCGGCCCGACGTCTTCCTCGCTAACCTCGCCGCCAGCCTCAGCAACCAGGCTGTCGGCCTGGCCGATCTGGGGCGGCGGGAAGACGCTCTCACAACCAACACTGAGGCCGTACAGGCTTATCGCCAACTGGCCCAGGCGCGGCCCGACGTCTTCCTCCCCGACCTCGCCACCAGCCTCAACAACCTGGCCGCTCGCCTGGCCGATCTGGGGCGGTGGGAAGACGCCCTCACCACCAACACTGAAGCCGTCGAGATCCGCCGCCAACTGGCCCAGGCGCGGCCCGACGTCTTCCTCCCCGACCTCGCCACCAGCCTCAGCAACCAAGCCATCCACCTGGCTGGCCTGGGGCGGCGGGAAGACGCCCTCACCACCAACACCGAGGCCGTACAGGCCCATCGCCAACTGGCCCAGGCGCGGCCCGACGTCTTCCTCCCCGACCTCGCCACCAGCCTCAATAACCAGGCTGCCGGCCTGGCCCATCTGGGGCGGTGGGAAGACGCCCTCACCACCAACACTGAAGCCGTCGAGATCCGCCGCCAACTCGCCCAGGCGCGGCCCGACGTCTTCCTCCCCGACCTCGCCACCAGCCTCAATAACCAGGCCGTCGGCTTGGCTGGATCGGGACGGCGGGAAAAGGCTGTCACCACCATCACTGAAGCCGTCGATATCCGCCGCCAACTCGCCCGGGTACGGCCCGCAGTGCACGAGTCCGAGCTTGAGCAGTCGCTACGTGTGCTCGCTTTTATCCAGGAGATGGACCACGACGCTGGCGGCAGCTCGGCGGAATAGTCATTGTCTGTGTCTGCGGTTCCCTGCGGGGGCTGCTGGCCGTGGCCTCACGCCGTTGTGGGACGGCCTCCGGTGCCTCGCGTGTCGCGCCCGTGGGCCGCCAGGCCCACGTTGGCGCGACCGAGGACATCGCCGGAGGCTGTCCCACAACGGCTCAAAGGACACGAACGGCCAGCGGCCCCCGGAGGGGGCCGCCTTGATGAAGAAAAGAAACTCTGAACACAGGATGATCGGGTGTATCTTCCTATAGACACTCCGGCCACCGTGAAGGACTTGTAATGAGCACAACTGAAAGCTTCGAAATCAGCGCAGTGATAAATCGAAGCCCAAGGCCACGAGTTCTCATCCTTGGCTTCAAGGCGGACGTGCCCGAAAAAGACGCAAGCGACACCCAACCTGAGATCGTAAGCCAAGTGCGTGAGTTTGCCCCTACAGTTCGATACATTACCAACTTTGCGCAGGTTCGACAGGACGAGTGGGATGCGGTAGTAACCGACAGGCCGCTGTGGCGCAACGTGAATAACGGCATGAGTTCCGGCAAGGTCGAGCTTCTTGCACCCCATCTTTGCGTCGTTTACGTCGAAACCCGTCCGTTCGTTCGAAAGACCATTGAGGACAGGCGTGCCTGGAATCACCGGATTGAGATGGCCGATAACCATATCTCGCAAGAATTTGCCCGAGTGCGCGACTTGCCCGACTCGATTGCCAGTTTGGTTCACGAAGAACTTGAGCCGGTGCTGAAACGGCGGGCGGTGCACTGCTATTTCAAAGCCGAGCGGAAGGTTGCTCGCTCTTCTGGCTCTTTCCAGGCAAGTATCTCTTATGAAGATAAGACTGTGTATGAGAACGTTGCACTTGAGCCGTTCTCCGTAAGCGCTGATCGAAAAATTCTAGCTGGCAGGTATCGTCGTAGTGCAGAATCCGAGGCTTGGATCTTACCTGGCGACGTTTTGAATCTTTCTCGATGGATTCGAGTGGCACTATCTGAGTGGCATAACCTGGCGCCCGACAGGTTTCCTGCACTTCCCGACTGGTCAAGCCGGGCGGAATGGTCGACACGTAAAGAACGGGAATTGCGCCAGCAACTCTTGACTCTTGAGCAAGTACGTCATGCGGCTCTCCGCAAATTTGAAGAGGAAGAGGATAAACTTAAACTCGATCTTCAGGTGGCCAAGGCGGCGGCTGACGAGTACGAACGATCCCTTCTTCTGGATCAAGATGAGCCACTGAAACGATCCGTAGCGCAAGCATTTTCCGAGCTGGGGTTCAATGTACATGATTCTGACTCGACTGCGGCAAAGGATGATCACCTGGAAGATCTTCAGATTCAAGACCCCAGCTGTACAGGTTGGGTTGCTCTCGTCGAGGTAAAGGGGTACGGGAAGGGAGCAAAGACCGAAGCTCTAACGCAGTTTGTGCGTTTCGTCGGTAGGTTCACTCACGCCAACGGTCGCACGCCCGATGCGCTCTGGTATGTAGTCAACCAATTCAAAGGCAAAGACCCCTCAGTTCGCCAACCGGCGCTGCACGGGAAGAATGAAGACGTGGCTGCTTTTGCGTCCGCAGGAGGCCTCGTAGTAGACACTGTCGAGCTGTTCGGTCTGCTATCTGCGGTGCGAGACGGTCTGATTAGCCACGAACGAGCGCGCGAAGTACTCCGCAATTCGCGTGGGCGATTCTTGATGAAAGACTTGAATGGCCCTTAGCTACGTGGTCCCATCAGAGGAAGAAGTGCTCCTGAAACGTCCAAGAATTCGCGAATAGCAGATGATTCACGATGATCCCGCAAACGGCTACGCAGGTCTGCGACCGCTTCAACGGATCGTGAGGATTTTACGGTAACGGCGAGTTTGGCGGCGGCCATGCCTGCGGAGGCGGCGGCTTCTAGGTCGTGGTTGTCGAGGGCGGAGCGGGAGAGAGCGGCTTGAGCCATGGAACCTCGGCGGGCTCGGTTTTGGCGCTCTGACTCCGTGATGGATAGGCGGGCGAAGTGGGCGGTTTCGTCTGGACGTTCGAGGTCTCGGAAGGTGTGGGCGTATTCGCCGTTGAGGTAGGCGTGGTCGATGAACCTTGCCCACTCAGGTTCGTTGTCGTGGTCGACGTTGGCGTACGCGGTCTCGGAGAGGTGGACGCTGCGGGCTGCGGCCTTGGCATCGCCCATCGCGCCCTCGGCACGCGCCTGAAGCGCCCACAGGTCGGCTAGGCAAGCGTCGGAGTGGCCTTGGGCTAGTCCGGCTCGGCCTGCCTTGGCAAGTTGCACGGCGTGGTCTGGGTGGCCGGTGAGGGTCGCCTGGTCGGAGAGGCCGGCGAGGACGTGTGCGCCGAGTTCGGGGCTGCTGGCGGCTTGAGCCAGGCGCAGGGACTGGATCAGGTAGCGCTGGGCCAGGGAGTGTTCGCCGTTGTCGAAGGCCATCCAGCCGAGTAGGTAGAGCTGTTCCGCGGCTGCCTCGTAGAGGGCGCGGCCGGTTTCGGTGTCGGGGTCGTTCGACTTGAGCAACGGCACTACGTGGGAGGTCAGGTAGGTGGAGAGCTGTTCGCGGGCGTGGCCTCCGCCGCGCATGACATCCAGTTCCTGGAAGACGCCGAAGGTACGGCGGATCGCCTCGACTTGCTCGCTGCTGATCTTTCCTCGGGCTGTGCCTGCCTCGTCCAGCGTGGCCAGCAACCAGTCGCGGCTAGGTGCGATGGATGCGGCGACGCTGAACAGCGCGCCCGTGAGGAAGGTCCTGCGCTCCATGTCGTGCCTCCCGAGTTCGGCAACGACTTCCACCGTAGACGGGAGCGACGGCGCGTACGAGAGTCCAAGGTCAGCTAGTGACTTTTCTTGCGCCTCATGGGTTTCCGTATCGCGGACGTCGTGCACTCCCCCGTTGAACCAGCGGAGGTGATGAGGTATGCGGAGGGCGTTGCACCAGCGCTCCAGCCGATCGAGGTCGGTGACTGGGCGGCGAAGGCGCTCGATCTCGCTCACCCGACCTTGCGTGAGGTCGAGCCACGCCGCGAGGGTGGCTTGCGGAAGCGTGGGGCTCTGGGCCTGGCGGTAGGCGCGGAAGACCTGGCCGATGTTGCGGGACTCGAACGCCTCGCGGAGCGTGGGCTTGGCCCAGAACTCCGGTGGCGGCGTCGGGGCGTGGAGTGTAGAAGCCGCGGTGCAGCGGCCACAGTGTTCGCCCCGGTTGTCACTGGCTAGCCAGGTGTCACACGTGCGGCAGCGTCGCTTGGACGTGGTCACGTGGCTGTTCACCCCCTGATCAATCTGCGCCTACTTCGGAGTGTAACTCGGCGATTACCGCGCAGACCTGGGGTTAGTGGTGACGCCGATATCCGATCAGTCATTGGTATGGGATCGATCTCCCGCCCGCGTGAATCTGGTCGAGCAAGTCCCAGGTGTACACGGAGGTCGAACTGATGGGGATGTACTTGCTCCTCCAGCCGGAGGAGGACGCCGAGTCGGCGTTGGTGGAACGGGCGCAGGGGCATCCGTCCCTGGTCATCTCGTCCGGTGATGCGCGGCTGACGGTGCAGATCGCCGGACGTGAGGGCGGGGCCCAGCTCGCGATCAGCTTCGCGCGTGAGCTGGCGGAGTCGGCCACGCAGTTCGCCGACCGCTGCGAAGCGCTCACCAAGCTCGCACCGCTCGACTTCGAGCACTTGAGCGCCTTGGTGGGCACGACTCCCGACGAGGTGGACGCGCTGACGGCTTCGAGGCGCGAGGACGAGGTGATTGACCGGTGAACGGGGTCGAAGACCTGAAGCCGTTGTGCGGTGAAGCGGAGTTCGCGGGCCTGTTGGACACGATGGTGACGACGGCTCCGCCGCGAGTGTTCGCCGTGGTTCAGGAGTTCGGCGAACGCTTGAACGCGTGGGTTGTCGCGTGGGGCTTTGCGTTCGAGGACCGTGCGGAGGTCTTTGCGGTGGATGACCACTCCCGCATGAGTCTGGGGAAGCCCGAGAACGCGCTGCACCTGTTCAGCAGCAAGCGCCACCAGCTGAGGGCACGTCTGGTCTGGCTGCCCGATGTCGCCGAGCGTGCCGAGCCGGAGACGGCGGAGGTGGCTACCTGCTCGGTGTAGCGGTCGAGGTCCGGGTTCGGCGGGAACGGCAATGGGGGCGTGGTGTCTGACGAGGGCGAGTGGACGGCGGAGGACTGGCGGGATCTCCACGCCCAGGCCTCCGAACTCCTGGTGCGCCTGGAGGACCTCAGTGATCGGCTGAGTCGGGTCGAGGCTCGTCTGGAGTGGTCCCGAAAATCTCAGCCTCGACAGCGGCGACGCGCCGGCTGAGGTCGTCCAGGACCGAGTTGATGCGGTCGAACATCTGCCGAAGCTCATGCGGTGAGGGCACGTCGTCCCCCGCATGGGCTTCGGGCTTCTTCACCACGATGGTGCCCTCGCCCTGGCGGGAGATGACCAGTCCTTCGTTGCGGAGCTGGTCCAGCGCCTTCTGCAACGTCATCACGGCGCGGCCGTACTTGGTCTGAAGCTCGGTCAGGGACGGGAGCTTGTCGCCGACCTCGACCTCGTCGGACGCGATGTAGTGGCGCAGGTCGTCTGCGATCTGCTGGTACGCAGGTCGGCGGTCGGTTGCGTCGGGGCGCATGGACAGACTGTAGCGATAGAGCTAGCACTGCTGGAAGTCACTCGATCGGCCTAGTGTCTCATACAGCTCTACTAGCTATGTTGGTTGTAGTGACAGGGCGACGACGGGTCGTCCTGTGGAAGTGGAGGTACCGAGATGGCGCTTCAGGACTTGCCGGTGATGCTGAACGGCTACCGGCTGATGATCACCGAGGCTCCTGCGGCGAAGATGCGCGAGGCCGACGACGGCACGGTGACGCCGGTGGTCGACCGCACTTCGGGCGAGGTGCAGTACGTGGTGACGTTGTTCGCCAAGCCGTTGCCGGTGGAGGGCCGGAAGGCGGGCAAGGGCGAGGAGATTCGCGTCAACCTGCCCGGTGACCCCGGCGAGGGGTTCGAAGAGGGCATGTACGTGGAGCTGGTCAACGCGGTGGTGAACACCTACGAGATCCCGGACCGCGTGGACCCGCGCAAGATCGCCTCGGCCGGTCTGTGGTTCAAGGCGGCTGGCCTGAAGCCGGTGGCACGACCGGTGCGCAGCGCGGCCTGATTCCTGCCGCCGTGATCTGACTATTCCCAAGCTCCTGCTCGGGGCTGCCTGATCTTTCTCAATTCCACAGTGGGTAGAGCCATGCCTGAATCCGGCGCTTGCTCGATGAGCGCCGGGGTTTTCGGTGATCCCGGAGTCGGCCTCGTCGGTTCCGGGTTCGCCGTGGTCCCCGTTATCGGAGGTGGGTTGTGCTCGAAGTCAACGACTACCCGGTCAAGGTCGAAGTCGGTCCTCCGGAAGGAACGGAGTTGAAGGAAGCGATGACCGCGCTCGGCCGGATCTGTTCGCAAGGTGACGGCTACGTGCTGACCGTGCGCTCTCGGCGCGTCTTCCGTGCTGTCGGGTCGCGCGGGATGCGGCGGTCAGCGGCGTGGGAGACAGCAGCGGTTCACCGGCTCGGCAATCTCGGCTTGATCTTCCCCGTGTCGGAGCCGGTGGTCTTGCGGACCGGAGCCGTGCACGCCCCTGTCAACCTGCTGCTCCCTACCGAGTTGGGGTTCGACGTGGCAGAAGCGTGGCGCGAGCTGACGGGACCGGCTGTGCACGAGGAGGGAGGTGTGGATGGCAGGACGAAACAAGCGAGCTGAGGAACGGTACGCGAACCTCGTCAACGCGATCGACTTCGTGACCGAGCAGTTCGGCCCGTTGGACAAGCTGATCGCCAAGATGAAGGAGAACCCTTCTCCGCCGGGTTCGTGGCGGGTCACTCCGCCTGACGAGTTGAAGAAGTTGCTCGCCACGGTTCAGCAGAGCCTGACGAACCTCAAAGACCAAGCGGCTCGCTATGAGACCGAGCTCAAGACTCGGGAGTGGAAGGTCTGATGTCACAGGAATTGACCACGGCTCTGGAATGCCTGGACAAGTCCATGCGGCAACTGCGCCTGGCCATGATGGACGTCCCGTACAGGCGGGAGGGGTTCAAGAGCCAGCACAACGCGTTCGCGCGGTCGGTCGCGGTTCTGCGGACTTCGTTGTCCTACTCGCGTTCGCAGCTCGAACCGCCGTCGGCTCGTCGGCGTCGGCGGGGCAGTCCGCGCAAGTAACGCATGTCCACGTCATGGCAACGGCCGATCACTGCTCCCCGGTGGTCGGCCGTTGCCGTGCCTGACCTGAGGAAACAACGTATGTCGCAAACAACTACGGGCGCGTCCCGTCGCTCAGTCGGGTGGGAGTTCCGCACAGCACGGTGGTTCGTCCGCCACCCCGGCGCGGTGGTCGGTCCGGGTGGGCTTGGTGCCTCGGTGGTCGAGTTCGGGCCTGAGGTGACCGGTGGTGTTCTCGTCGGTCTGGCCGTGGGCACCGCGGCTTGGTACCGGGCGCATCCGGACACCTTCGACACGTGGGCCGCTCCGGTGCTGAGGGCGTGGCGGCGTCGGTGGGCCGGTGCCTACACGGGTCGTCGTTGGGTGAACCTGATGGGCTCGTGCGGGTTGACCACGGTGCACTACCGGACCGGGGAAGTCTTGGTGCCGCGTGTGCTGCGGATTCGGTCCTGGTCGCCCTCGATCGACGTGGTGCGGGTGCGCCTGGTGCCCGGTCAGGCGTTGCGGGCGTTCGCGGCGGTGCTGCCGGAACTGGCGGCGACGCTCAAGGCCGAACGGGTCGCGGTCGAGCAAGGCAAGCCCGGTGAGGTCGTGCTGATCATCCAGCGCGACGAGCCGTTCGACCGGGTCATCCCCGCGCCTGCCATGCCGGAATCGTCGGATGGGGTGGACCTGCGGTCGTTGTGCCTGGGTGAGACGGAGCTGGGTGGGGAATGGCGTGAGCCGCTGATCGGCACGCATCACCTGACGGCCGGTGCCACTGGTGCGGGCAAGAACTCGGTGGTCATGGCGAAGCTGCGGGCCGTCGCGCCGATGATCCGGGACGGGTTGGTGCGGCCGTGGGTGTGTGATCCGAAGTTGTTCGAGTTCGTGGCGCTCAAGCCGATCCTCGACGGCCGGTACGCGGACAACCCGGAGGACTGCGCCGAGTTGATCGAGCGATTTGTCGACAACATGCAGCGCAAGCAGAAGCGGTTGCAGCGCAGGGGGAAGCGTTCGGTTCCGGTGTCGCGTGAGCATCCGGTGGACTGGCTGATCCTCGATGAGGTCGGCTTCCTGATGTCGTACAACTCCGAGTACGCACACGAGATCACCAACGCCTGCGCGGTGATCTCCTCGATGGGCCGCGCCACCAACGACGTGCTCGACGTGTACGTGCAGGAGCCGTCCAAGGACGTGCTCCCGATCCGCGACCTGCTCCCGCACCGGGTGTGCCTGCGGGTGACCTCCGAGCGGCACCCGGACATGGTCCTCGGTGAGGGTGCCCGTGAGCGTGGCGCGATCGCCGACGAGATCCCGGCCGACCCGTCCAGCGCCGGTATCGGCTACCGCGTCGACCCGCGTTCCCGCACCCCTCGCCGGGTGCGTGCGGCCTACACCAGCGACCAGGACATCGACGAATTGGTCGCCTTTGTCAAGGCGGGTCCGGCCGACTCCGGTTCGGGCCTGCGCGTCGTCGCCTGACCTCATCACTCACTGACTTACGGAGCTTTGCCATGCCCTCGAACAGCCCTCAATCGCTGGACCGGATCATCCGTACCCTGCGGTCGCTCATGCGATCCACGAGCTTGCCCCGGCCGGACCGGGTGTTCATCTCGACTGTGACCCGCTCGGTTCAGGTCGAGTTCGCCTCCGGCACGGCATCCGACCGGTTGGGCTCGCTGCTGCTGTGGGTGACCCGCCTGGACGGCGTGACACTCACCTGGTCCCTGCACGCGGACCACACCCTGATCGTGACGGCCACAGCCCGGAACGCGGCGGGCTTGAGGTTCGACCTGACCGCCTTGGCGGCCGTCTCGGACTTCGACGGCGTCCCCGGTCGTGGCGGCTCGGTGGTTCTGGCCGGGACGTTCCACCTGGTGCCCTCGGTGGCCGAGTCGGTGACCTTCGAGGAGGTTGCCCGCCTGGTCCGCCTCGGCCGCGCGGTGGCTGCTCGTCGCCGCGTGGCCGGGGCAACGGCTGCGTGAGCGGGCGACCATGCCGCACACGATCAAGCTTCGCACCGACGTGTTCACCAAGGCCGCTCGGCTCGCCGGCTTCCGGTCGGACTACGCCCTCGCCAAGGCGATGGAGATCAACCGCTCCACGGTCGCCCGTGTGCTGGCCGGTGACTTGCAGCCCGGACCCGCGTTCATCGCCGGGACGCTCTTGGCGCTGACGCCAATGCAGTTCCACGACCTGTTCCACATCGTCCCGGACCAGCGGCGAATGTCTCGGGAGGTGATCGGTGTTCCGGAAGCACAGGACCGATGACCAGGGCGAGACGCGCACCGTGCAGAAGCTGCGAGCCCGTCTCGCCGAGTCCCACCAGCTGCATGACCTGACCTCGGACCCGCTGTTGCACGCCGTCCGCTTGGAGCGCTTCCGCGTCTCGGTCACCCGCTCCATGTGGTTCTTCCTCGCCCTGGGCCTGGGCTTCACCACCACCGGCGTGCACGAGTTCCTAGCCGGACACCTGACGCCGGTCGCCGCGTTGTGGTGGGGAGCGTGGCTGGTCGAGCCAGCCTTGGCGGGCATCCTCGTCACGCTCCTGCGCTGGGAAGCCGAGATGCTGACCCACGGCCAGGCCGTCGACGCCGCTCCGGTCGTTTGGCTCAAGCGGCTCCTGCTCGGCGCAACCCTGATCACCAACGTGTGGTCATCGCTGCACCCGCCCTCCGGTCAAGTCGAGTACGGCGTGGTCTTCCTCCACGTCGTCGTGCCGCTGGTCGTGTTCCTCCTCGCCGAAGTCATGCCGGTCATCCAGCACCGCTGCAACGCCGCCCGTGACCGCGTGATGGCCACTGCTGCACCGATGTCGACCACCGCCACCACGGCTCTCAACGCTCCCCGCGCGGCGCTCAAGCTCCCGGCCCACCTGCAAGCCGTCCTCGGCACCAAAGCCGCTGAGGTCCGCGAACAGGGCCGCGTCATCACTCCAGCCGACGTGCAAGCCGCGGTGAACGTCCCGGACGCCTTCGCGGCCCAACTCGCCGACCAGCTCAACGCCGCCTGACTACGGAAAGGAGGGCCTTTGGTCCTCACACTCGAAGATCGCATCGCCGACCGGGTCCAACGGGCCGACTACCGGGACTGGCGCGATCGCGTTACCGCCACTGGCGGGTGCCTCGCGCCGATCCGCCTGTTCGGAGCCTGGCAGCTCCACAACCTCGACAGCAGCAGAGTCCTCGCCCATCTTGGCGGCGACGTGATGGTGCCGTGCGGGAACCGCCGCGCCTCCGTGTGCCCCTCGTGTTCCGACCGATACGCGGCGGACGCCTTTCACCTCATGCGAGCGGGCCTGTCCGGCGGCAGCAAGGGCGTATCGGAGACCGTCGCCGAGAAGCCGCGTGTGTTCGCCACCCTGACCGCGCCATCGTTCGGTGCGGTCCACAACCGGCCGACCACCGCCAGTGGGAAGGCACGGCCGTGTACGGGGTGCGGGGCGTTCCACCACCCTGATGACCCTCGCATCGGCGGCGCGGTCAACCCGGACACCTACGACTATGTCGGAGCGGTGTTGTGGCAGGCACACGCAGGGAAGCTGTGGCACCGGTTCACCATTGCCCTACGGCGCTCCTTGGCCCGTGCCGCAGGGCTCACGGTGCGGGACTTCAAGAACCACGCGCGGCTCTCGTACGCCAAGGTCGCCGAGTACCAGCGGCGCGGCTTGGTCCACTTCCACGCCGTCATCCGGATCGACGGCCCTGACGGCTCACACGACCCGGCGCCTGCGTGGGCGACCGTGGACCTGGTCGACCACGCGGTTCGGGCCGCTGCCCGCTCCGTCCTGGTCGAGTCGTTCCGGCCGGATGGCACGGTGATCGACCTGGTCTGGGGTGAACAGGTCGACGTGCGCCCCATCCGGGCTGCCTCGGCGCACCAGGTCGAGGACGACAGCGGGGCGATCAGTGACGGCAAGCTCGCTGCCTACGTCGCCAAGTACGCCACCAAAGGCACCGGAGCGCGTGACACGCCTGACCGGCCGATCCGGTCGCAACTCGACATCGACCACCTGCGGGTCTCCGACCACCACCGACGCATGATCCAGACCGGCTGGGACCTCGGTGGCCTGCACTTCTACGACGAACTGAACCTGCGGAAGTGGGCGCACATGCTCGGCTTCCGGGGCCACTTCCTGACCAAGTCCAAGCACTACTCGACCACCTTCAAGCGCATCCGTGAGGACCGGCGGGCCTTCCGGGCGGCCGAAACGCTCGAACGGCTCGGCCTGGCGGCCGACGAGGTGATCGTCGTCAACGACTGGGCCTATGCGGGCTCCGGCTACGCCAACGACGCGGAGCGCGAACTGGCCTCCGGCATCGCCGAACGCCTCCGCGCACAACGCCAACGCCGATACACAGAGGAGGACGCAGCGTGAACGAAATCTGGGACATCGAACAGGTGGCGGCCTACCTCCGCATCCCGGTCAACACCATCTACCAGTGGCGGACCAGGAAGTACGGCCCTCCTGGTCGACGGGTCGGCAAGCACCTGCGCTTCAACTCGGCGGACGTCAAGGCGTGGTTCGAGTCGCTTCCGACCGAGGCGGCCTGATGGGCAGAAGACCGATGCCGGTCGGCACCTACGGCAAGATCAGGGTCGAGAGCAGCGGTCCTAAGCGGTACCGGGCTCGCTGTCGGTACCGCGACTTCAACGGCAAGGTCTACGACGTCGAGCGCATGGGCACCAGCCGCACGAACGCCGAGAACAACCTCAAGGCGGCCATCCGCGACTGGGTGACACCCGTAGCGGGAGCGACCGTCACGGCGAGCACCAGGTTCCGCGACGTCGCCGCACGGTGGCTGGCCGAGCTGGTGCGCGACGCCGAACGGGAGTTCCGCTCCTGGGGCACCATCGACACGTACCGCAATCGGCTCGAAGGGCTCGTGCTCCCCGCCGTGGGTGATCTGCGGATGAACGAGCTGTCCACGCCGATCCTCGACGCCCTGTGCAAGAAGGTCCGGGACAACTCCAGCGCCAGCTCGGCGAAGACCGTGAGGGCCGTCCTGAGCGGTGTCTGTGCCTACGCGGTGCGGCACGGGGCGCTTGACGCCAACCCGGCGCGGGAGATCACCCGGCTGGAGAGCAAGCGGGCGAAGAACCGGCCGCAGAAGTCGCGGGCGTTGACCGCGGTTGAGGTGCTCGACCTGCTCAAGAGGCTGGACCAGGACGAGCGGGCGGCGAAGGACGACCTGCCGGACTTGGTCCGGTTCTTCCTGGGCACCGGGGAGCGGACGGGGGAGGCGTTGGGGGCGCACTGGCCGGACTTCAACGCGGAGGCACGGGAGCTGGCGATGTCCGGGAACGTCATCCGGGTGCGTGGGCGGGGAAGGATCGTGAATCGGGGTAAGACGGAGAACGCCGAGCGACCGATTCCGCTGCCGGATTGGTGTGTGGCGATGCTGGCGGAAAGGCGAGCGAAGGCGGCCGACCTCGACGGCCCGATCTTCCCCAGTTCGACCGGAACGATCCGTGAAGCAACCAACGTCCGCAATCGCGCCTGGAAGCCGTTCATCGCACGGGCGGGCTACGAATGGGTGACTTTCCGAACCTTCCGGAGGACGGTCGCGACGCTGCTGGACGAGGCGGGGTTGACGGCGAGGCAGATCGCCGACCTGCTCGGTCACTCCCGGCCGTCGATGACGCAGGACGTCTACATGGGCCGCCGGTCACCGGGGCGTGCGGCGGCGGACGCGCTCGGGGCGGTCATCACCGTAAGTGAGGGGTAAATGGGGGATTCGACTTCGCTGAACCCCGGCCCGACCGCTTGACCAGTGAGTTTGGTGGGCCGCCAGGGACTCGAACCCTGAACCCGAAGATTAAAAGTCTCCTGCTCTGCCAATTGAGCTAGCAGCCCTTGCGCACAGCTTACCGAGGGCATGGCCGCCTGCCATCGGGGTGGTCGGATGGCAGGTGTGGCCGCCGTCACGTGGGGCGACGTGGTCGAGCGCGGGGGTGGGTGGTGCGGACTACCGTGGAGCGGTGCGGGTGGCTACGTGGAACGTGAACTCGGTCAAGCAGCGGTTGCCCCGGTTCTTGCCGTGGCTCGACCAGAGGCGGCCCGATGTGGTCTGCCTGCAGGAGACCAAGCTCGCCGACGACGCCTTCACCGCGCTGCTCGGCGACGAGCTGGCGGGCCGCGGGTACGAGGTGGCGGTGCACGGTGAGGGCCGGTGGAACGGGGTCGCGATCCTGTCCCGGGTCGGGTTGGACGACGTGGTGACGGGGTTGGTGGACGGGCCCGGGTTCCCGCACCCCGAGGCGCGGGCGGTGGCGGCGACGTGCGGTGGGGTGCGGGTGCACTCGGTCTACGTGCCCAACGGGCGGGAGCCGGAGTCCGACCACTACCACTACAAGCTGGCGTGGCTGGCGGCGTTGCGGGACGTGGTGGCGGCGGGTCCGGAGGATGCGGTGGTGTGCGGTGACGTCAACATCGCGCCCACGGACGCCGACGTGTTCGACCCGGCCGCGTACGTCGGCCACACGCACGTGACGGCACCGGAACGGGAGGCGTTGGCGGCGCTGCGGGCGGTCGGGCTGCACGACGTGGTCCGCGACCGGTGGCCCGGCGAGCGGGTCTTCACCTACTGGGACTACCGGGCCGGCATGTTCCACCAGGACCTCGGCATGCGCATCGACCTGGTGCTGGCGTCCGCCCCGGTGGCGGCACGGGTGGAGGCGGCGTGGGTGGACCGGCACGCGCGCAAGGGCACCGGGCCCAGCGATCACGCGCCCGTCGTCGTCGACCTGGACCGGGCGCCGGACGGTGACATCGGGCCGGTGGTGCCGCCGCCGTCCGCGCCCCGCGCCCGCAAGTCGGTCAAGCTGCCGCAGGCGAAGCAGGCCAAGCAGGCCCAGGTCGAGCCGGGCGAGTCCTAGCCGGCGAGTTCGTGAAAGCCCTCGCCCGGGCGGTCGGCGCGCTGGTCGAGCGACTGGCCGAGGACCGCTGGTCGAAGTGGCCCAACACCCCGAACTGCGCGACCACGTGGACCGGGCCCACTGTGCGATCGCGACCTGGGCACTGCCCCTGATCACCGACCTCGGCTCGACCGACCCGCCCGCCGACCTGGCCCTGCTCCTCGCCGTGGTCGACGGCCTGCTGACCAACCGGCCGGCCGACCCCGGTCCCCGCTTCGACCCGACCACCGCCGTCCGCGCGGTACTTCGGGGGATTCTCGCCGGCTGACCGCTCCGCCATCATGTGCCCGATCCACGACCCGGAGGGTGGCGACGGTGACCGACCACGTGACGCAGGCTTACCTGGACGACGAGAGCCTGCACGGGGTGATGGGACGGCTGGACCTGCCGCCCGCCCTGCGCGACGCCTACGGCCACCGGCTGGTCGACCGGCCGTTCTTCCTGGACGAGTACACGGCGCACAGCATCGCGGCCGACGTGCTGGACTTCTTCGAGCTCCTGTTCGCCCTGCCGCGCAAGTTGTTCGACGGCAGCTTCACGCGGTTCGCCGAGGCGCTGGGCATCCCGCCCGCGGAGGCCGCGATCATGACCACCGAACGCCCGCCGATGCACGGCCGCGCGGACATCTACCGCGTCGGCGACGACTTCCGGCTGCTGGAGATCAACGCGGGCTCGCAGCTCGGCGGCACGGACCTGGGCGAGCTCTCCCGCGTCATCCACGAGGACCCGGGGTTCCAGCCGTTCGTGCGCGAGCACGACCTCCGCTACTTCAACCCGGTGGAGAAGCTGCTCGACGCCGTGGGTCGCGACCGCACCATCGCGTTCCTCGAAGAGGGCGGGATGCTGACCAGGTTCGCCAAGGGTTTCGCGAGCTTCAAGGAGACCTGCGCACGGCTGGGCGTCGACCTGCTGCTCGGCGAACTCCACGAGCTGACCGAGCGCAACGGCTACCTCTACCTGAACGGCACGAAGCTGGACGTGGTGGTGCGCTACTTCTCCGCTACCCAGGCCGTGGGTTACGCCGAGCTGCTCACCAAGGGCCACCGCACCGAGCTCTACACACCGCTGTCGAGCTACTACTACGGCAGCAAGTCGACCATCGCCCTGCTGTCCGAGCACCGCGAGAAGCTGACCGATGACGAGAAGGCGTTGGTGGACCGGTTGGTGCCGTGGACCCGCCGCCTGCGCGACGTCCCACGGGATCGACTGCGCGCGGATCGGGAGAACCTGATCGTCAAGGCGGCGGGCGGGTTCGCGGGCGCGGGCGTGCACCCCGGTTGGTTGATGACCGACCGCGAGTGGGTGGAAGTGCTCGACGACGTCCGCGGGCAGGCGTACGTCGTGCAGGAACGCGTGCGGCCCACGCCCGATGTCGTGCCCGGCGACGACCGGCCGTGGTTGACGACGTGGGGTTGGTTCGTGACCGACCAGGGGTTCGCGGGCATGAGCATCCGGTCCATGCCGTTCGCCGACGGCGCGGTGGTCAGCTACGCCGGCAACCCGGCGACGAGGGTGTCCGGCCTGCTCGTGCACTGATCGGGGTGGCGCGACCGCGTTGCGTGATTCCCCTCCGGTTCCCGCCGAAGTCGGGTTAGGGTCCCGGAAAAGGGGGTACACCGTGCAGTTCTTCGCGGCAGCGCTGGGATTCCCGGTCGCGGTGCTGAGCGTCCTGCTGGTGGTCGTGGTCGCCTACTGGCTGCTCGTCGCCTTCGGCGCGGCGGACGCGGACTGGGTCGAGCTGGACATCGGCGGCGCGCCCGCGACGATCGGCGTCTCCCTGCTGGTGGCCTTCTCCTGGTTCGCGTGCCTCGCGGGCGTCGTGCTGGTCGAACCGCGTTCGGCGCTCGTGGGCACGGCCGTGCTCGCCGGGGCGCTCGCCGTGGGCCTGGTGCTGACCCGGCTGGTGATGACGCCGTTGAAGCGGCTGTTCCCGGCGGACCCGGCCGCGTCGCGACTGGACTTCGTCGGCCGCACGTGCGTCATCCGCACCGGCCGGGTGACGCAGACGTTCGGCCAGGCCGAGGTCACCGCCGCGGACGGCTCTTCGGCGGTCGTGCAGGTGCGGCAGGCGGGCCAGGACCCGCTGTCCGCCGGCACCACCGCGCTGATCTTCGACTACGACGTGCACGGCGAGTTCTTCTGGGTCGCGTCCCTCGACATCGGACACCGCCCCACTCTCACACTGGGGGACCACTGATGGATGTCATCACCACCGGGTTCGGCATTCTGGTCGCCGTCGTCCTGGTCGTCGTGATCGGCCTGCTGATCCTGATCAGCCGCCTGTTCCGCAAGATCGACCAGGGCAAGGCGCTGATCATCTCCAAGGTGCGCAAGGTGGACGTCACGTTCACCGGCGCGGTCGTGCTGCCGGTGCTGCACCGCGCGGAGATCATGGACATCTCGGTGAAGACCATCGAGATCCGCCGTGCCGGCCAAGAGGGCCTGATCTGCCAGGACAACATCCGGGCCGACATCCGCATCACGTTCTTCGTGCGGGTCAACAAGACCGTCGAGGACGTCATCAAGGTCGCCCAGGCCATCGGCACCGCCCGCGCGAGCGACGAGCAGACGTTGCAGGAGCTGTTCAACGCCAAGTTCTCCGAGGCGTTGAAGACGGTCGGCAAGCAGCTCGACTTCATCGACCTCTACACCAAGCGCGACGAGTTCCGCGACCGGATCATCCAGGTCATCGGCACCGACCTCAACGGCTACAGCCTGGAGGACGCGGCGATCGACTACCTGGAGCAGACGCCGATGGCGCAGCTCAACCCGTCGAACATCCTGGACGCGCAGGGCATCCGCAAGATCACCGAGTTGACGGCGATCGAGCACGTGCGCACGAACGAGTTCACGCGGCACGAGGAGAAGGAGATCACCCGCCAGAACGTCGAGGCGCGCGAGGCGATCCTGGAGCTGGAGCGCCGCCAGGCCGACGCGGAGATCAAGCAGAAGCGCGAGGTCGAGACGATGCGGGCCCGCGAGGAGGCGGAGATCGCCAAGGTGCAGGCCGAGGAACGCCTCAAGTCGAACACCGCGCACATCCGCACGGACGAGCAGCTGGGCATCCAGACCGAGAACAAGGCGCGTGAGATCGCGGTGGCGGAGAAGAACCGCGAACGCGTGATCGCGATCGAGACCGAGCGCATCGAGAAGGACCGGATGCTGGAGGTCATCGGCCGGGAGCGGGAGACCGAGCTGTCCCGGATCGCCGCGGACAAGGAGCTCGAAGCCGAGAAGCGGTCCATCGCCGAGGTGGTGCGCGAGCGGATCGCGGTGGAGAAGACCGTGGCCGAGCAGGAGGAGATCATCAAGCGGCTGCGCGCGGTCGAGGAGGCCGAGCGGGAGCGCCAGACCGTGGTGATCAGGGCCGAGGCGCAGGCCCAGGAGGGCCTGGTCAAGGACATCAAGGCGGCCGAGGCCGCCGAGCAGGCCGCGAAGTTCAAGGCCCGCGAGGAACTGCTGCTGGCCGAGGCCCGGCAGCAGGCCGCCGAGCTGGACACCCGCGCCATGATCCGCCTCGCCGAGGGCAAGCAGGCCGAGGCGGCGGCGAGCGGGTTGGCCGACGTGCAGGTGCGCGAGCGCGACGCGGAGGCGATCGAGAAGGTCGGCCGCGCCGAGGCCGTGGTGGACCGGGAGAAGGCGCTGGTGGAGGCCCTCGCGATCCGCGAGAAGCTGAAGGGCGAGGCGGAGGGCCTGGCCGACAAGGCGGGCGCGATGGCCGCGTTGGACGGCGCCACCCGTGAGCACGAGGAGTACCGGCTGCGGCTGGAGGCCGACAAGGAGGTCCGGCTGGCCGGGATCGACGTGCAGCGGCAGGTGGCCGAGGCGCAGGCGATGGTGCTGGCCGCGGGCCTGGAGAAGGCCGACATCGACATCATCGGCGGCGACAGCATGTTCTTCGACCGGATCGTCGGCGCCATCACGGTCGGCAAGCAGGTGGACGGGTTCATGGCGCACTCGGACGTGGCGAGCACGCTCGCCGGGCCGTGGCTGAACGGGTCGGCGAGCTTCACCGACGACATCGGCCGGTTGCTCGGCTCGCTGAGCACCGGTGACGTGAAGAACCTGACCGTGTCCGCGCTGCTGCTCAAGCTGATCAACTCGGGCGGTCCGGACGAGGGCAAGCTGCGCGAGCTGCTGGCCGCCGCGCAACGCCTGGGCGTGGCCGAGCGGCCGGTCGCCTCGCTGTCGTGACCGCGCCAGTCGAGGCAGTGCCGGCGGGAGCGACGTTGGAGGCCGGCACCTACGAGGTGCTGCGCGCCCGGCTGGCCGAGCAGGCCGCCGGGCTCGCCCGCCGGGCGGAAGCGCTCAACGCGCGCCGGCTGGAGGCGTTCGGCGGCGCCGAGCTGACGTTGCTGGGCACCGAGCGCATCCGCACCGAGCACAACTGCGTCCCGCGCGACTGCGTCTCCCTCTCCGTCGCCGAGGGGCGAGGGTCGCAGGTGGCCGGGCTGATGCTGTTCGGCTACAACGTCTTCATCGGCCTCAAGCCGGAGACGACGGTCGACGACGTGTTCTCGCTGCACCGCTTCACCCGCGACGGCGACGCGTTCCGGTTCGAGGACGCCGCCTCCGGTGATCCGGCCGGTGACGAGCTGCCCGGCCTGCTGCGCGACCCCCGGTTCGAACGCGACTTCGCCGAGCTGTACCGGTACTACCGGGACACCAGGCTGATCCAGCTGCGCCGGGTCGAGGGCCGGTTGCTGGCGGTGTTCCAGACCGGCGCCCGGATCGGGGACATCCGGGTGCTGCGCTGGCAGGTCGGCGTGGACGGCACCGTCGAGTACCTGGACAACCGGGGCGAGCGCGACCACGTGTTCCCGCCGTCGCACGACTTCGAGTGGATCCCGACCGGCCGCGAGCACCACGTGCTCGGCAGGCACCCGCACATCTCCATCGAGGACGAGGTCTTCGTCGAGACCATCAACGGCGACCTCACCATCAAGGTGGAGAACAACACCGAGACCGGCGAGGGCATCTACACCGAGCCGGTGGACGAGCCGTTGCAGTCGCTGGCGGACGGCGACGTGCAGTACGCGCGGGTCGGGTCGCTGGTCCTGCTGCGCATCCGCCCGTACAACGAGACCGCGTGGCGGCACCTGGTGTTCAACACCCGCACCCGGTCGGTGGTGCGGCTGGACGGCATCGGCCAGGCGTGCCAGCGGCTGCCCGAGGACCAGGGCCTGATCTTCCCCGGCGGCTACTACCTGGCCACCGGCGTCAGCAAGACGTTCGACACCCCGGTGGACGAGCTGGAGTTCGAACGGGTCATCCGGTCGACCAACGGCGAGGACGTGCTGTACGTCTTCCACGCCCGCCGCGACGGCCGGTCGCTGCTGCTGCCCTACAACGTGATCCGCAAGGAAGTGGCGAACCCGTTGTCGTGCCACGGGTACTCGCTGTTCGACGACGGCACGCTGGTCGTGTTCCGCGCGATGAGCGACGAGCCGACCCGCGTGCACCCGATGCAGGTGTGGCAGACGCCGTACCTGTCCGACGCCTACGCCGCCGCGCAGCCCGTGGGCACGGGGCCGTTGGAACGGGTGGGCAACGCCGACCTGGTCCGCGGCATCTCCGACTGCCTGTCGATCAGCCGGATGGTCGGCGAGATGGCGCCGTCCGTGCCGGTGTTCGAGGACCTGATCGCCTCGTGCACCAGGGTGTTCGACGCCTACCACTGGCTCGGCGAACCGGACCTGGAAGACCTGCGCGGCCCGTTGACCCAGGTCCGGGCCACCGCCGAGCAGGTGCTGGACGAGTTCGAGACCGTGCAGGCGCTGACCGACCAGGCGACGACCGCGGTGGCCGAGGCGGGTGGGCGGATCGCCTCGATCCTGCGCCGGGTGCGCGGCGAGGCGCCGACGACGGCCGACGCGTGGGTGCGGCAGCTGGCCGACCTGCGGCAGGCGCAGGGCCACCTGGTGACGTTGAAGGAGATGCGGTACGTCGACGTCGCCCGGATCGACTCCCTGGTGTCGTCGCTGGAGGAGGAGTCGGGCGCGACGGCGCAGCGCGCGGTCGAGCACCTCCGCCGCGACGACGCGTTCACCGGCTACCACGACGAGGTCGAGGCGCTGGTCGGCAGGGCCGAGGGGATCGGCACGGTCGCCGAGGCCGAGCCGGTGGTCGAGGAGCTGGCCGAGCGGCAACGCGGCCTGGAGGTGCTGACCGAGGTCGTCGGCTCGTTGGAGATCGCCGACGCCACCGTGCGCACCTCGATCCTGGAACGCATCGGCGAGGTGCTGGGCGGGCTGAACCGGGCACGGGCCACCGTGGACGGCCGCAGGCGTGCCCTGCTGGCCACCGAGGGCCGGGCCGCGTTCGCCGCCGAGTTCGCGCTGCTCGGCCAGGCGATCACCGGCGCGCTGGCGGTCGCGGACACGCCGCAGCGGTGCGACGAGCAGCTGGGCCGGCTGCTGCTCCAGCTGGAGAACCTGGAGGCGCGGTTCGGCGAGTTCGACGACTTCCTGACCCGGCTCGGCGACAAGCGGACCGACGTCTACGAGGCGTTCTCGTCGCGCAAGCAGGCGTTGCTGGACGACCGGGCCCGCCGCGCCGACCGGCTCGCGTCCTCGGCCGACCGGATCCTGGCGAGCGTCACCAGGAGGGTGTCGTCGCTGGCGTCGCTGGACGAGGTCAACACCTACTTCGCGGCCGACCCGATGGTGGCGAAGATCCGCTCGGTGGCCGACGAGCTGCGGTCGCTGGGCGACCAGGTGCGGGCCGAGGAGCTGGACGGCCGGGTGCTGGCCGCGCGGCAGGAGGCCGGCCGCTCGCTGCGCGACCGGCTGGACCTGTTCGACGGCGAGACGATCCGGCTCGGCAGGCACCGGTTCGCGGTGAACACCCAGCCGGTCGACCTGACCCTGGTGCCGAAGGACGGCGGGTTGTCGTTCGCCATCACCGGCACCGACTTCCGCGCGCCCGTGCGCGACCCCGGCTTCGCCGACACCGCGCCGTTCTGGGAGCAGCTGCTGGTGTCGGAGACGGCCGAGGTCTACCGGGCCGAGCACCTGGCCACGTCGATCCTGGCCACGCACCCGTTGGACGGGCTGCACGCCGCCGTCACCGAGGACCGGTTGCCCGACCTGGTGCGCCAGGTCGCCGAGTCACGGCTGGACGAGGGGTACGAGCGGGGCGTGCACGACCACGACGCGGCCCGGATCCTGGACGTGGTGCTGCGGCTGCACGCGGGCGCGGGCGTGCTGCGGTACCCGCCCGGCGCGCGGGCGGCGGCGCAGTTGTTCTGGGCGTCGGCCGACGAGGACGAGCGGACGTCGTTCGAGCGCCGTGCGGTGTCGTTGGGCCGGGCGCGGGCGGCGTTCGGGCACACGGCGGCCATCGACGAGCTGTGCGCGGAACTGGCCGCGGCGGCCGGTGACCCGTTGGCGGGCGAGTACCTGTTCGAGGAGCTGTGCAGCGCGCCGTTCGGGTTCGCGACGAGCGCCGGGGCGCGCGCCCTGGTGGACGCGTTCCACCGGGCGTTGGGCGGGCGCAAGGAGTTCGACGAGGACCTGCGGGCGTTCGCCGACCCGGACGTGCGGCGACGGCTGGCGCAGGGCTGGTACGAGGCGTTCCTGGGCGGCCGGCGTGAGCCGGACCTGCCGGAGGCGGTGGCCCTGGAGCTGTGCCGCGACCTGCCCCGGCACGAGTCGTCCGCGCAGCTGACGGCCACCGTCGACGGCCTGCTCGGCACGCACCCGCGGATCGCCGACCGGACGCTGCCGATCCGGCTGGACGAGCTGCTGACCCGCACGCGCCGGTTCCGCGAGGAGCGCGTGCCCGCCTACCGCGCGTACCAGCGCAGGCGCAACGAGGTCGTGGCCGCCGAGCGGGCCCGGTTGCGGCTGGAGGAGTTCCGGCCGAAGGTGATGGGCGCGTTCGTGCGCAACCGGCTGCTGGACGAGGTGTACCTGCCGCTGATCGGCGACAACCTGGCCAAGCAGCTCGGCGCGGCGGGCGACGACAAGCGCACCGACCAGATGGGCCTGCTGCTGCTCATCTCACCGCCCGGCTACGGCAAGACCACGCTGATGGAGTACGTGGCCAACCGGCTCGGCCTGGTGTTCGTCAAGGTCAACGGCCCGTCGCTGGGGCATGACGTGACGTCGGTCGACCCGGCGGACGCGCCGAACGCCACCGCGCGGCAGGAGGTCGAGAAGATCTCCTTCGCGCTGGAGGCCGGCAACAACGTGCTGCTGTACCTGGACGACATCCAGCACACGTCACCCGAACTGCTGCAGAAGTTCATCTCCCTGTGCGACGCGCAGCGGCGGATGGAAGGCGTGTGGGACGGCCGCACGCGCACCTACGACCTGCGCGGCAAGCGGTTCGCCGTGTGCATGGCGGGCAACCCGTACACCGAGTCGGGCAAGCGGTTCCGCATCCCCGACATGCTCGCCAACCGCGCCGACGTGTGGAACCTGGGCGACGTGCTGTCCGGGCGCGAGGACCTGTTCGCGCTGAGCTACGTGGAGAACGCGCTGACGTCGAACCCGGTGCTCGCGCCGCTGTCCAGCCGCGACCGCGGTGACGTCGAGCTGCTCGTGCGGATGGCTCGGGGTGAGGACGTGCGGGCGGACCGGCTCGCGCACCCGTACACGTCGGTCGAGCTGGAGCAGGTGCTGTCCGTGCTGCGCAAGGTGCTGCGGGTGCAGGAGGTCGTGCTGGCGAACAACCAGGCCTACATCGCCTCGGCCGCCCAGTCCGACGCCTCGCGGGTCGAGCCGCCGTTCCGGCTCCAGGGCTCGTACCGGAACATGAACAAGCTGGCGGAGAAGGTCGTGCCGGTGATGAACGACGCCGAGCTGGCCGCGTTGGTCGACGACCACTACGTGGGCGAGGCGCAGACGTTGACCTCGGACGCCGAGGCGAACCTGCTCAAGCTGGCCGAGCTGCGCGGCACCCTGACCCCGGCCCAGTCCGCCCGCTGGGCGGAGGTGAAGGCGGCCTACGTCCGCTCCCAGGCCCTGGGCGGCGCGGACGACGACCCCACCACCCGCACCGTGGGCGCCCTGTCCCTGCTCACCGACCGCGTGGGCACCGCCCTGGACCGCATCGCCGAACGGTGAACCCGACCCCGTGAACGTACGACTCTCGCGGGCTGGACGTACGACTCTCGCGGGAGTCCGACGCCCAGCCCGCGAGAGGAGCACCGGAGTTCAACGCCCGGTTCGGTGCGCGGGCCGGTCAGTCGTCACGTTCGCAGGCCACGCCGTCGTGGTCCCGGTCCAGGTTGTGGCGGTCCCAGCCGACGACCTCGATGCGCGTGGTGCCCTGCTCGTGCAGCCAGTCGCACCGCCGCCACACCCCGCGCGGGAACCGCCACGGCACGCACGGGCCGTCGGTCACGTAGGCGCGGTCGCAGTTCTGCCCCAACGGTGGCCGCGAGGATGTCGTGCTCTCCGGAACGCTGGACGAAGACGGCGGCGGCTCCGACGTCGTCACGGCGGTGGTGGTCGTGGTGGTCGTGGTCGTGGTCGTGGTGACCGGCGGCAGCGGCCGAGGCTCGGGCGGCGGAACCGCCACGACGACCGTCGTGGGCCGCGCGACCTCCAGCGCGGTGGTGTACGTGGCGCTGAGCAGGTCCGGCTCCGCCGGGCTCACGTGCACCTGGCGCACGTCCACCGGCCGCGGCTCGTTCACCGTGATCGCCATCGTGACGAGCGCGCCGGTCGCGAGTAACAGCGCCGTCCCGGCGAAGGCGACGCTCCTGCCACTGCTCATCCCTGCACCCGCTCCAACGCTCCACGGTGTCACGTGGAATCGTTCACGCCGGTTGACGCGTTACCTCCCGGCACGTTCCGGCCGGTCGCAAGCGTGACGGAACCGGCACGGCGTGACACGATCGGGTGGTGGACGTCGGGTTGCTCGGACCGGGAACGGTGACCTGGCAGCTGCACGCCGACCCGGCCATGTGGGTCGCCGGCATCGCCGGTCTCTACCTGCAGGCGCTGCACCCGCGCGCGGTCGCGGCCGTGGTGCAGAACTCCGAGTTCCAGCGCGATCCCCTGGGCAGGCTGGTGCGGACCGCGAACTTCGTCGGCACGGTCAGCTACGGCTCCACCGACGAGGTCGAACGGGCCGCGGCCAAGGTGCGCGGCGTGCACCGCGCCCTGCGTGCGAAGGACGCCACCGGCAAGAGCTTCCGCATCGACGACCCCGAACTGCTGCTGTGGGTGCACTGCGCCGAGGTGCACTGCTTCGTCGAGGTGGTGCGCCGCGCCGGCTACCGGCTCACCGACGCCCAAGTCGACCGCTACTACGCCGAACAACGGCGCACCGCAGCCCTGGTCGGCCTGCACGAGGACGAGGTGCCCGGCAGCGCCGCCGAGGTGGCCGACTACTTCGCCGCCACGATCCCCGACCTCCAGCGCACCGCGGACTCCGAACTGGTCTACCGGTTCCTGCACCGGCCGCCCGTCGCCGGCGTGCTGCGCCTGGGCCTGGACGCCTACGAGCCGCTGCTCGGCCACCTCGCGTACTCCGTGCTGCCCCAGTGGGCCATCGCCCTGCACGGCCACCGCCCGTACCCCGAACCCGCCGCCACGACCCTGCTGCGCGCCGCGCGCACCGCCGCGCTGTTCGTGCCCGCGCCGATCCGCTGGGGCGTGCCCGACGGTCACGTGAACAAGGCGATCCGCCGACTCGGCCTCCGGGCCGCGCCCAGGCGGGCACTCCTGCCGTCCTGACGCGCAGTCGGCGGGCTCACAGCCGATACTGCGCCGAACGGCCCAGTGGCGTGGACCACTGCGACCTTTATCGCATCAGAAGGACCGCTCGGCTTGCTTAGCATGAACCACGTCCGGTGCGTCGATCCGCGCCGCGTCCCCAAGCACCCGAGAGGTTCCGCAGCTCATGCTGTTCCGACGACTGCTGCCCGCGACCGCGCTGGTGACGGCCCTGTCCCTGATCGCCGCGTGCGGCGGCGCGAGCGACGACACCCTGGCCGGCAAGGCCGACGACGGCGAGCTGACCATCGGCATCCGGTTCGACCAACCGGGCCTCGGGCAACGCCGGCTGGACGGCAAGTACGTCGGCTTCGACGTGGACGTGGCCAAGTACGTCGCCGCCCGGCTCGGCGTCGAGGAGTCCGGCATCACGTGGCGCGAGGCGCGTTCCGCCGACCGCGAGAAGCTGATCACCTCCGGCGAGGTGGACTTCGTCGTGGCCACCTACTCGATCACCGACAAGCGCAAGGAGCAGGTCTCGTTCGCCGGCCCGTACTTCCAGACCGGGCAGGGCGTGCTGGTCCGCTACACCGACGACGAGATCAGCGGCCCCGAGACGTTGAACGGCAAGAAGCTGTGCTCGGTCACCGGCTCGACGTCCGCGCAGAAGGTGAAGGAGCAGTTCGCCCAGCACGTGCAGCTGGTCGAGTACGGCCAGTACTCCGACTGCGTCATCGCGCTGCTGGCGGGCAACGTCGACGCGGTGACCACCGACGAGGTGATCCTCGCCGGGTACGTGGCGGAGAACCCCGAACTGCTCAAGCTCGTCGGCACGCCGTTCACCACCGAGCGCTACGGCATCGGCCTTGCCAAGGACGACGCCAAGGGCCGGTCGGACGTCAGCGCGGCCATCGAGCAGATGGTCGGCTCCGGCGAATGGCGGTCCGCGCTGGAGCGGAACATCGGTCAGGCCGGCGTGCAACTCCCGGAACCACCCAAGGTGACCGAGAAGTAGCTGTCCGGTGGACGAATGACTTCGGGGGTGTAGTGCTGGGCGTCACCAACCGATACGCTCAGCCACGCAGGCCGTGGTTTCTGTGTTCGTGTCTCACGCTCGCGGAACGACACGCGGGCGTGCCGTCCCCACCCTGAGCGGTGGGGGAAACGCCCCGGGACGGCCGGGGCTGCACGGTGCAGCCCCAAGCTTTCCTGCGATGGAGGCAGGTACATGGCACTGGGCACTGTCAAGTGGTTCAACTCCGAGAAGGGCTTCGGCTTCATCGCCCAGGAGAACGGCGGGCCGGACGTCTTCGTGCACTACTCGGAGATCCAGGGTCAGGGATTCCGCACCCTGGAGGAGAACCAGAGGGTCGAGTTCGAGATCGGCCAGGGCACCAAGGGTCCGCAGGCCCAGAACGTGCGCAAGGTCTGATCGCTCCAATTCCAACGATCTTCGTCTTCGCGGTAGACGACGCAGGCCCCCGACCGGGATGGTCGGGGGCCTGCGTCGTGTCCGGGCCCGGCGTCGCGGCCGGGTCGTGGCTAGAAGCCGCGCTGGCGGGCTTCCCACTCCAGTCGCTGCATGACCCACTCGGTGGCCAGCGCCTGGGGGGACGTCTGCCGCTCGGCGGCCAGTTCCTTCAGCTGCTCGTTCGCCATCAGCTGGAGGCGGAGCTGGTAGACCTGCGCGTTGCCGAAGCTCGTGCCGGCAGTCGTCTCCGCGTCCGCGGTCTCCGGTGCGAGGGCGGCCAGGTACGACTCCAGCTCCTCGTCGGGCAGGGCTTCATCCTGCTCACGCGCGGGCGGGCGATGCCGGCCTGACTTCGACCGTCCAAGGGATCCAAGAGGCACGGCGACACGATAACGGTTGGATTGCGGAACCGGGCAAAGTGTGGCCTGGGTCACAGATGTGTGCATGGAGAGGCCCCCGCGCCAGGGGGAGGAACGCGGGGGCCGGAGGGGATCTCCACAGGTGCTGACCGGGGGTGTGTCAGCAATTCGGATTGTTGCACGCGCACGTGGGCCAGGGGAGTGGGTTGACCCGAAATCTTCAGGTAGCGGATGGCTTCGGATCGTCCGGTGGCGCCTCGAGGTTGGTGATCTCGCCCTCCAGGCGCTGGACCAGCTCCTCCAGGCCCTCCAGCATCCCGTCGAGCTGGCTCATCTTGTCGCTCATGAGCCTGTCGATGTCCGCCTCGATCGCGGACAACGACAGGCTGCCGAACAACTCCTGCGGGTTCGCCGCAGCCGGCCCGGGTCCCGTCGGCACGGCCCCGACCGACTCGGCTCCGGTTGGTTCCGGTCCCGTCGGCTCCGGTCCCGTCGGGTCGGGCGTCGTCGGCTCGGGGACCGTCGGCTCGGGTCCGGCCGGCTCCGGTCCTGTCGGCTCGGGCGCCGTCGGGTCGGCGGCCGCGGTGGACTCGGGATCGGCGGGTCCGGGCACGGCCGGCGCGGGTTCTGGGGCCGGCGGCACGGTGGTCGCGGCGGGGGGTTCCGGCGTCTGGCCCGGTACCGGTTCGGTCATGGGTTGCACCCTCCTCGTTCGCGTCAAGCACATCACGCGACGCTTGACACCAAGTGGCCTACACGGAAAGTGACGCTCCGTCGCCCCTGAATCACTCTCCGGGGGGCTGCGGCGGTTCGATTGGCTCGCTTAGCCTCGCGCCAACCTCAAGTCGGGGAGGCGTCATGAGCGGGTCCCTAGAAGTGCGTCAGTTCCTGTGGAACCAGGACGACACGATGTCCAGGCCGGGCGGCGGTGGGGTGCCTGCCCAGCGAACCGGTGAACCGTCGCGAGTCTCGGACGAGCAGGTGCACCGGGCTCGGCTGTCGGTGGCGCGTGGTGCCACCAGTGCCGAGGACTGCCGGTTGCTGCTCGACATGCTCGGGTTGTCACCGGGTGAGGACGGGGGCGTGCCGCCCGTGCAGCGGTAGGACGCCACGAGCCGCGACCCCTCCGGGGCACGTCCCGGAGGGGTCGCCGTTTCGCGTGATCCGGGCAGGAATCGCAGGTCAACAACTTGTGCCACCCCCGTTTTGGAGGTGTGCACCTCCGTGCCCTATGCTTACGATGCTTCCACCGGACAGCGTGGAGGGCCTGGGAAACAAGGTGGCCCAAGGGCTGCCGGAGGAACTCAGGTCCCCATCGTCTAGCGGCCTAGGACCCCGCCCTTTCAAGGCGGTAGCGCGGGTTCGAATCCCGTTGGGGGCACGCAGTACCAATGCAGTAGAGTACGAATGCAGTACAGTGACAACGCAGTACGGTGACAAAGCAAGGCAGCAGTGAGCAAGGCCCAGTGGCGCAGTTGGTTAGCGCGTCGCCCTGTCACGGCGAAGGTCGCGGGTTCGAGTCCCGTCTGGGTCGCAAGGCAGTTCGGCCGGTTGGTCGAGTCGCTACCTGGCCAGGTAGCTCAGTTGGTACGAGCGACCGCCTGAAAAGCGGTAGGTCGGCGGTTCGACCCCGCCCCTGGCCACCAGAACGCCAGAGAAAGCCCCTCCGCCAGGTGCGAGGGGCTTTTCTCATTTCCCGGCGGTGAATCTGATGACCGCCAGCGCCTGGTCGTCGTGCACTTTCGCCCGCGGCCACTTCGTGCGATCCGGATCGCCCTCTTCCGCCACGCGGATCTCGTCCAGCACCGCTTCCGGTCCATTTTCCGACGTGATGTGCAACACGGTCGACCAGTCCGCGAACAAGCCGTAGTCGTCCACGCCGCACGAAACGCCGTCGGTCGCCATCACCACGGCCCGGACCCGGTCACGCGGCCAACTCGCCCGGACGGCCCGGTGCGCGGCGGCCGGGTCCGCCTCGGCCACCCACCAGCCGTGCTCCCGGTTGCGCCAGTCGGTGATCCGCTCCACCTCGCCGCGCAGGTCGCGCAGCCGGGTGTCGGCGACGACCTCCGCGCCCGCGTCGGTGAACACCACGACCGGGCTGTCCGCGAGCACCAGCACGTCGACGTCGGTGTCGGTCCAGCGCGTGATCGCGACCGTGCTGGACGGGGAGTGCCCCGGGACCAGGCCGTGCTCGGCGGCGAGGCGTCCGATGGCGGCGGCGAGGTCGTCGGCCAGGTCGCCGTCGAGCGCGGTCAGCTCCCCGGCCAGGTGGCGGGAGTGCCAGCCGCCGTCGCGGGCACGGGGGGTCGGCGAGGTCGCGCCGTCCAGCAGCACCACGGCGTTCGGCAGTCGGACGATGCGGTCCTCGGTGGGGCGGGGCAGGCCGTCACGGCCCACTCCGGCCCGTTCGGCGGTGGTGATCTCCGGCATCGGCACCGAGCCTAGCGCGTCAACTTGGGTTGACAAGTCGGCGATTGTCAACCAAGGTTGACGGCATGACGGAGGCAACAGAGCTCGCCTCGGCGGCGGGCGACCAAGACCCCAGGGTCGGACTGCGAGCGGTGAGCGCGCTGCGCCGCCTACTGGAAACGCTCGAAGCCGTGCAGGTGCGCAACGCCCGCGCCCGCGGCTGGTCATGGCAGGAGATCGCGGCCGAACTCGGGGTGACCCGGCAGGCCGTCCACAAGAAGCACGGGGGAGACCGATGATCGGGGAACGGTTCACCAGGGCCGCCCGCCAAGCCGTCCACAACGCCGTGGAACAGGCCGAGCGCCTCGACGCGCCGGAGATCGGGCCCGAACACCTCGCGCTGGCCCTGCTCGACGCGCCGGTGCTGGCCGACTTCGACCTGGCTCGCGACGAGGTCGTCGAGGCGTTCGCGGCCGCACGGCGCAAGGGCGGGCTCAGCGACGCCGACACCGACGCGTTGCGCCGGCTCGGCATCGACGTCGACCAGATCGTGGCGTCGGTCGAACGCACCCACGGCGAGGGCGCGATGGCCGGTTCGCCGACCCGCCGTCGCCGGCGGTTCTTCGGCAACCACCTGCCGTTCACGGCCGCGGCCAAGAAGACGTTGGAGCGCAGCCTGTTCGAAGCGCGTGACCTCGGCCACGGCACCCTGCGCGAGGAGCACATGCTGCTCGCGCTGCTGGCCGGGCGCGGGCTCGTGGCCGAGGTGCTGGAGGCGCGTGGCGTGACCTACGTGGAGGTCAGGAAGCGGGCCGCTCGCGCACCCAGGTGACCAGCGGGAGGAACGCCTGGGTCAGGGGGCCGATGCCGACCGCGTAGAGGACGGTGCCCACGCCGATCGTCCCGCCGAGCAGCCAGCCGATCCCCAGCACGACGACCTCCACCACCGTCCGCACCAGGCGCAACGAGGTCCCGGTCCGCGCGCAGAAACCGGTCGTCAGGCCGTCGCGCGGGCCGGGGCCGAGGCGGGCGCCGATGTAGACGGCGGCGGCCAGGCCGTTCAGCACGATGCCGGCCACGAGGAACACGATGCGCGGCAGGAGTTCGGTCGGGTGCGGCAGGAGGAACAGGGAGACGTCCACCGCGACGCCGATGACGACCACGTTGCTGACCGTGCCGACGCCGGGTTTCTGCCTCAGCGGGATCCAGCAGAGCAGGACCACGGCGCCGACGAGGGCGGTGATCAGGCCGAACGACAAGCCGGTGATCTTGGTCAGGCCCTCGTGCAGCACGTCCCACGGGTCCAGGCCCAGGGTGGCGCGGATCTGCAGCGCCATGCTCGCGCCGTAGAGCCAGAGGCCCGCCAGCAGTTGGGGGACGCGGCGCAGGGGCGAGACGGTGACGGAGACCTGGGTGAGTGCGGCGAGCATGTGGCCATCCTTCGTGGTGATTGGCCTTGTATTCCAGGTCCAATCGGCAATAATTGGCCTTATGAACCTTGACGTCCCACCGGGTGGACGCATATCGGGCTTCCGCCTGGCCCGATTGCTCGGCGAGTGGCGCCGTCGTGGCGCACGTCACGGCTCGGCGGACCTGGCCGCGGCGATCCGGATGCTGGTGCTCGACGGCCGGTTGCCCGCCGGCACCCGGTTGCCCGCGGAGCGCGAGCTGGCCGAGGTGCTGCCGGTGAGCCGCACGATGATCACCGCGGCGTTGGACCAGCTGCGTTCGGAAGGGCTGGTCGCCAGCCGGCGCGGGGCCGGAACGTGGATCAGCCTGCCCACGGGGATGATGGGCGTGGCCCCGGACACGCCGCTGGTGGGGCACAGCATGGTCGACTTCGCCCGCGCCGCACCGCCCGCGCTGCCCGGTGTGCTGGCGGCGTTCGACCAGGTGCGGCGGTACCTGCCGGAGCACCTCGCCGATCACGGTTACTACGAGCACGGCCTGCCTGAACTGCGGAAACGCATCGCGGAACGGTACGCGGCGCGGGGTCTGCCGACGTCACCGGACCAGATCGTGATCACCAGCGGCGCCCAGCACGCCCTCGCGTTGACCCTGCGCCTGTTCACCGGTCCGGGTGACCGGGTGCTGGTGGAGCAGCCCAGCTACCCGAACGCCCTGGACGCGATCAAGGCCGTCTCCGCGATCCCGGTGCCGGTCGCGATGACCGACACCGGCTGGGACCTGCCCGGAATCGCCGCGGCGATGCGCCAAGCCGCACCGCGCATGGCGTACGTGGTCGTGGACTTCCACAACCCCACCGCGCACCGCCTCGACGCCGAGGGTCGCGCCGAACTGGCCGACACGGCCCGCCGCGCCCGCACACCGCTGGTGGTGGACGAAACGGTGGTGGAGCTGGACCTGGACGGCGACCCCCTCGACGGCCCGCCGCCGGTGGCGAAGTTCGCCGACGACCTGGTCGTCACCCTGGGCTCGGCCAGCAAGTCCCACTGGGGCGGCCTGAGGGTCGGCTGGATCCGCGCGTCACCCGAGGTGGTCCACCGCCTGATCTCCACCCGCACCGCGCTCGACCTCGGCTCCGCGGTGGTCGAGCAGCTGGTCCTGGCCGAACTCCTGGCCGACCCCGATCCGGCGCTGCGCGAACGGCGGGCGCAGCTGGCGGCGCAACGCGACGTGCTCGTCGAGGGCCTGCGCGAGCACTGCCCGACTTGGCGCTTCCGCCGGCCCGGTGGTGGGCTCAGCCTGTGGTGCGAGCTGGATGCGCCGGTGAGCACCCGCATCGCGGTGGTGGCGCAGAACCACGGCATCCGCCTGGCGCCGGGTTCCCGCTTCGGCGTCCACGGCGGCTTCGAGCGTTGGCTGCGCCTGCCGTTCGTCCAGCCGGCCGACGTCCTCCGCGACGCGGCTCGTCGGCTGGGGCTCGTCGCGGCGTCGGTGGCAGGTAGCGGGATGTCCGACGCGGCCGATCTCGACGTGCCGGTCGCCTGACCGTTCAGCCGGTCCCGGGTCGGTCCCGTCCCGATGTCAGGCCGGGGCTGAGGGTCAGGGTGAAGGCGGCGGGCCGGAGCTGGGGGCCGGGGCCGGAACGGGGCGAGGCGGCGGACCCGGGGTCAGGGCGGCGGGCCGGGGCGGGGCGAGGGCGGCGGGCCGGGTGAGGGCGGCGGGCCGATGAGGGCGGGCTGGAGGTGAGATGCCAGCGCTGGGGTTGGGGTTCCGGCGGCGGGGCGGAGTGCCGGCGGCGGGGCGGGGGGAGGTGCGGGCGGTGGGGTTGGGTGCCAGCGGCGGGGCGGGCTGGGGTGAGGTGCCGACGGTGCGGCGGGGTGGGGTGCTGGCGTTGGGGTGGGTGGTTGGGGACGTGGGGGGTGGTTGGCGGCGGTCCTCTTCGTTTAACCGAGTGGCGGTAACGGTGTTTCCGTACATATTCGGGCGATGATCACCCGATTGTGTGACCGAGGCCGTCGGGGGCCGGCGCAGCCCCTCGTTGAGCCGGGCACCCCGACGGCTGTACGTGGACCTGCGGCGGGGACGCTCCAGGGATTGGCGTCCCCTGCCGCAGGTTCCCGTGCGGTCCCAACGCTCGCGGGGGCAGCGCGGCGACGGGACCTTGCCCGTTCCTGCCAGGGCGCGGTTGGCAGGACGGGAGTCCTGGGGTCGTGCGGGAATGCGGGAGTGACGTGCGAGAAACGAGAAACGACCTGGTCAGACGGTGTGCAATCGCGCGTGCTCAGGGCACACGGATCCTGTCCGACTCAGTCGGGTGACGTGCTGGGCAGCCCTGGAATGCTGCCTGGGGACCGTCCGTCGTCCCCTCGCTCGGCCGACCACGCGGTCAGCGGCTTCGGGTTCGACTGGCCGGTCAGCGACGCGAGCAGGCCACCTCGGTGGCCACCGCCGCTGTCCGCGCTGCCCGAGGACGCCGTCGGCGCGCTGGGCGCGGGCGCCTGCTTCGGCGTCGGCGCGGGGGCGCTCGGACCCGGCACCTCCCAGACCACCTCGGTGTTCGGGGTGATCTGGGAGGCGGCGGGCGAAGCCTGGGTCGGCCTGGGCGCGAACGGCAGCACGTCCACCCGCGCCGGGGCCACCTCGACCGGTGCCGGCGGCACCGCGGGTGCGGGAGACTGGGCGGCCGCGCGGGCGGCGGCCTTCGCGGCCACCTTCGCCTCGTACATCGGGGTGGGCATGGTGTTGGACACCGTGCCCGAGTGGCTGTAGCCGGCCGAGTAGCCGTAGCTGCCGTAGCCATCGGAGCCCGAGTAGGCGTCCGTGCCCGAGTAGGGGTCCGCGGACGAGTAGGGGCCCGAGTACGAGACGTCCGGGAACGGGTAGCGGTCGCCGCTCGGGTCGGGCATGGCGGTCGACGGGCGGGTGAGCACCCCGGTGGCGGTGAAGTCCACCGCGAACACCTCGATCACCGAGACCGACGGCGAGCCGATCGACGGTGACCCGATCAGCGGTGACCCGGACGGCTGAGGCGCGGTGGTGATGGACAGGAACGGGACCACGCGCTGTGGCACCGCGTCGGCGAGCAGGTCGGCGGTGGTCGCCTCCTGCTCGCCGAGCGTCACGTTCACCGTGTCGAGCGTCTGCGCCAACTCGTCCGGGTGGTCTTCGGCCGCCGACGCCACACCTGCGCACACCAACCACGCCGCCGTTGCCAACCCGCCCACGGCGAGTGTCCGGAGCAGCAGCGATCCGCCGCGCGGCGTCGCGAAGGGACTTGCCACCGTGGATCACCACCGTTCCGGGTAAGGCGAACGGGACGGACCGTTCGAGGGCGACGTTCTGCTATGTCTAGCACTGGTATCCGCATTTTCGAACGTTCTCCGCCGGAACCCACTCGGAAGGGCGGTGCCGTGCGGCTGTCCGTGTTGTCCACACGGTCTCCGAACACAGTCCGTCGTGTCCACCTGATGGTGTGATGGGCCTGATTGTCCGTTGTGGACGCGGGCTCGGCGTCCGGTGTGGACGTCTGACCCGGCGGCTTTGGCCCCAAAGGTCTATGTAACCCGTTCGAGCGTCCCTCGATGGGTGACGCGGGTACCCGGTCATCCCGAGCCCACGCAGACGAAGCCCAGGTCACCGTGCCGGGCCTGTGCGTCCGCAAGCGCTTGCGCGGGCTGTTCCAGGTTCGCGTGCAGGTCCACCATCAGGTCGACCACCCGGTCGTCCGGCACCGCGCGCACGCTCTCCACGACCACCCGCGCACCGCGCCGCAGCAACACGCTCGCCAACCCCGATTCGCACGCCGAGAGCACCACCACCGAAGGCACCCGCGTCAAATCGTCGAGTTCATACCCGTGCAGCGGCCCGTCCCCCAATTGCAGATACGAGAACAATTCGTTTTCCCGGCCTTGTCGAACACCGTGAGCGGCGATGTGCGCGACATCCGCGTCCACCATTCCCCGCAACGCCCCGCCCACGGTGGAACGGATCCGCCCACCGTGCGCCTCGCGCAACGCCTCGACCTCCCGGTGCGCGTGCAGCAGCGACGGCCCGGCCACCCAGAGGCGGTCCGCCAGCGCCAACGGCCGGGTGTCGGCCCGGTGCCAGCAACTCGCCGACGGCGCCACCGAGATCGCCCGACCGCGCCCGGACGGCAGCGCGGCCCACGGCATCCGCGCCAGTTCCGGGCTCGGCACGACCACCAGCGGACGGTCGCCGGCCGGCCGCAACAGGCGGTCCAGGTCGGCCACCGCGTGCGGCGCGTCGGCCAGCGACAGCGAGCGGACGTGCCGTGCGGCGGTCCGGGCCTCGCCGAAGTCGTGGAGCCTGACCCGGCGACCGACCACGGACACCGCGAACAACCGCTCGCGGTGGCTGATGAAGACCAGCAGCGCCCGGTCGCCCAGCGCGTCCACCACGTCGTTCAGCGCCACGGCCGGTCGGCCGGAGGCCGGTGTCGAGCGCGCGAGCCCGTGGAGCTCGCGTTCCAGCCGTGCGATCCGGTCCCGGTCGCCCTGCACGCGGGCGAGGCGCAGCTCGGCCCGCGCCCGCGCGACCTCGGGCGCCGGCTGCGTCGGATCGGCGGGCCTGCGTTCGTTCCAACGCCACGCCGATCGGGCGTCCGAGCTGGTCAGGGCATGGTCGAGGGCGATGTCCACCAGGTCTCCACGGGTGTCGGGGTCGTGTCGGGCCAGCCCTGCCCGGCACGCGGCCACGGCGTCACGTCGGGTCGGCGCGAGTCGGGCGCGGGCCAGCCAGCCGATGGCCCTGGACCGGGACGTCCCCCGGTCGCGGCGCGCGGCCGCCTGCTCGGGCGCGTGCCGGAGCCGCAGCTCGGCCGCGTCGTCGGGGAAGCCGTGCCGGTCGCACGCGTCGGCCACCTCGATCGGCGAACCGGGAGCACCGGCGAGCAGGGCCACCGCGCGGGCGGCCGGCACCGACGACGGCCGGTTCACGCCGAGGAACAGGTCCTCCGCCTCGGCGGCCAACGCCCGTGCGGCGGGGAAGTCGCCGTGCCGCAACGCACACCGCGCGGCGAGCAGCAGCGCTTCGGGCAGCCGTGAGCCCACCGCGGGCCGCAGGAGCACGTCGGCCTCCCGCACGAGACCGGTGTCCAGCAGGGCTTCCGCGCGTCTGACCAGGGCCAGCGAACGGTCGGACGTGATGCGGCCCCGGGGTGTCATGCGGTCGCGCGGCGCCGTCCGGCGGGGCGTCATGCGACGAACCACGGCGTGGCCTGGTCGCGGCTCGTGCCCCGCAGCACGAACCGGACCGGCCCGAACGGCACCCGCTCCACGTGGAACCAGCCCGCCTCGTCCACCGCCGCCGTCACCTGACCTCCCGGCCAGCGCGCCACCGCGACGACACCGGCACGCGTCAGCCCGGTGACGTGCAGACCGCCCGCGAGGTGGTCGAGCCGCAGGTCGAGGCCGGTGAAGGTGACCCGGCGCGTGCCGCCGCGACCGCGCATGCCGGGCGGGTCGACGCGGACCGAGTCGGACAGCAGCCGCAGCGCGGCCGCGTCGGTGCGTTCGACCAGCGCGGCATGCGCCCGGACGGCGAGCGCCTCGGGTGTCGGGTCGAGGTCGTCCACCAGGTGGGCCAGGGCGTCGAGCAGTTCCCGGTCGTCGGTCACCGGGCCACCTCCACGCCGAGGCGGCGGCGCAGCACGGCCAGGCACCGGCCGCGGGTGGCGCCCAGGCTGTTCACCGGCACCCCGACGGCCTCGGCGACCTGCGTGAACGACAGCTCCGGCGCGAACGCGGCCAGCCGCAGGATCTCCCGGCAGCGGTCGGTCAACGTGGCGTACGCCCGCCACAGCCCGGCGTCACGCGCGACCGCCACGTCCTCCGGCGTCGGTCCGTCGTCGGGCGCTTCCCACAGGTCCAGCGGCGCTTCCCGGCCGCGCAGCCGCAGCACGGTCAGCGTCTCGCGCCGGGTGGTCGTGACCAGCCACGCGCCCAGCCGCTCCGGGTGGCGGATGCGGGACAGGTTCTCGGCCAGCGCCAGCCAGGTGGCCTGGCAGACGTCGGCCGCGTCGTCCGGTCCCAGCCGGTGCGACCGCGGCACCGCCCAGACCAGGCGCGCGTACCGGCGGACTACCTCGTGCCACGCCGCGGCGTCACCGCGGCGGGCGAGGGTCAGCAGCTCAGTGTTCGTCCGATCATGCATGCTCCTTGAGAGCACCCGGTCTGACCTGGGGATACCGGTGCCGCCCGATGGTGTGGTCGGGGGAACCGGCGCCGCTTCCCGTGCGTCGCTACTCGGTTCGCAGGCTCGCCGGCCGGATCGCCGAACGCAGCGCGGGCAACGTGCACAGCGCCACCACGAGCACGACGACCGCCGCGGCGGCGACCGTCGTGGCGATCTCGGACCAGTCGACCCGGAACCGCCCGGCGGGTGCCACGAGCCACGCGGTGCCCAGGCCGATCGGGATGGCCAGGCCGATGCCCACCGCCGCGGGCACCGCCGACTGCCACAGCGCGGACACCGCCAGCACCTTCGGCGGCACGCCGTTCGCGGCCAGCACGGCGGTGGGCCGGCGGCGTTCGAAGACCTGGTCCACGGCCGCCGCCGCGAGCCCGATCACGGCCAGCAGGGTGAGCAGCACCGACCCGCCGATGACACCGCTGCGCAGGGACGTGAACAGCTCGACCTGCCCGGCCTCGGCCTGCCGGCGCAGCGTCACTCCCCGGTCGGCGCGTCCGATGGCGGCCAGCAGGCGGTCGCCGAAGGACTCGTCCGGGTCGCCGCGCACGACGAGCTCGGTCGGCGGCACGGCGGCCAGCACCGGATCGGCCCCGCCCGCCACGACGAGGCCGGACAGGTCGTCCCGGCCGGCCACCGCCCGGTACTGCGGCACGACCCACGGCCGCCCCTCGACGAGGAGCTCCGTGCCCGGCTCCGGCCCGGCACCGACCAGGTAAGCGGCTCCGTCGACGCAGTCGGTCACCTCCAGGCGTTCGGCGATCTCGGCGCAGTCGGTGCTGGTGATGAGGGTGTCCCTGGTGCCGTGCATGCGCACCTCGCTGACCTCGCGCACCCCGCCGACCAGGGCGATCGCCTCCTCCAGCGGTCGGACCTCGGTGTCGGGGGGCAGGTCGAGCACCCAGCGGTCGGGCGTGTCCGACGGCTGCGCGGTGGTGAACTGGGCCGCCACGCCGAGCAGCACCTGCAACGTCAGCGAACCGGTCAGCACGACCACGACGCCGGCCAGCACGCGGGGCGTGCCCGCGTCGAAGCGGAGGGTGCGCAGGGCCAGCAGCGGTGCGACGCCGTCGGGTTCGAGGCGGTGGGCGACCTGGCCGACCAGCCACGGCAGCACCGCGCCGGTGCCCGCCAGGACCAGCGCGATGCCCAGCCCGAGCCCGACGGCCAGGCGCGCGTCGGCCATCACCTGCCAGTAGCCGCCGATCGCGGAGATCACCACGATCAGCACGGCGCCGGCGCCGATCAGCCCGAACCGCCACCACGCGCGGTGCCGCGGCAGTTCGACCGCGCGGGACAGCCCGAGCGGGCCGACGTCCTCGGTGCGCAGCGCGAGCAGGGCGGACACCACCGCGACCACCGGCACGCCCAGCGCGATCAGGGCGCCGAGCAGCGGGTCGGGCAGCAGGTCGGTGGGGAAGAAGCCGACGCCTTCGACCTCGATGAACCGGGCGAGCGGTCGTGCGGCGAAGAACAGCGCCTCGCCGACGAACAGCCCGAGCACCGCGCCGGTCAACGTCTCGCCGCTCGCGATCCAGCGGATCTGCCGGCGGGACGCGCCCACCAGTCGGATCGCGGCCAGGCGTTGGGCCCGACCGGTGGCGCCGAGGCGGGTGGCGACCAGGATGAAGATGCCGAGCGGGACGAGCAGGGCGCTGATCGCGGCCACCATGAGCAGCCGGTAGACCGGCAGCAGGGTCGACGGCGGTTGGTCGCTGCCGAAGCCGGCGGCCTGGTAGGCGTCGTCGAGGTGGGCGTCGGGCAGGCCCGCGTAGAAGATCAGGGACTTCGGCCTGGGCAGGCCCGCGTCCGCGATCACGCCGATGACGCGTTCCGGGAAGCGGGCGCGGACCGAGTCCTCGGTGCGCATCAGGTCGAACAGCTCGGGTGAGACGACCAGTTCGCCCGGTCCGGGTATGCGGCCGACGCCGGGTGGCGCGGGGGCGTCCGGGGTGGTGGCGGCCAGTTCCACGCCGGTGATGCGGCGCCCCTGCCAGGAAACGCTGACGTGGCGTGCTTTCAGGGTCGCGTTCGCTGTCGCCGAGTCGAGGGACGCGGCCTGCACGCGTTGGGACTTCGCTTCCCGGGCGGGGCCGATGGAGGCGGCCAGCAGCAGGACGGTGACGCCGAGGCCCACGCCGGCGGCGGTGAGCGCCAACCTGGCCCACGACGTCCGGCTGCCCCCGACGGCCAGTCGGATGCCGAGGACCAGGTCGGCGGCCCACCTCATCGGAGCGCGTCCCGCGTGCTCCGGCCGCCCCGCGCGGGGACGTGGTGGGGGTGGTGGGGAAATGGGGTCACATCTCCTCAGACGTCTCGGAGCGCCCGGACGTGGCTTCGGCGTGCCGAGTGAGATGGCGTCGCCGCCCCGGGCTTGGGGGCTTCGAGGGGCGGCGACGCCCGCCTCGGACCTACTCCGAACGCAGACCGAGGGCGCCGGTGGCCCGCCGCAGGGACGGCAGCGACAGCAGGGTCACGACCACGACCATCAGGGCGGCGGCAGCGCTGAGCAGGCCGATCCCCGGCCAGTCGAGCACGACCGGCCGGGAGATGATCCGCAGCAGCAGGACCGCCAGCCCGCCGCCCACGGTCACGGCCACGACCAGCGCCAGCAGCAGCGGCACGGCGTTCTGCCAGAGCAGCGACCGGCTCAGCGCGCCGCGCGGGACGCCGCTCGCCGCCAGCACGGCCAGCGGCCGCCTGCGTTCGCGGACCTGCTCCAGCGCCAGCACCAGCAGGCTGGCGCCCGCCAGCAGCAACGTGATCAGCGAACCGGCCAGCAGCGCCTGCCGGATGCTCTGGAACTCCTGCACCCGCTGGGCCACGTCGACCTGGCCGAAGTACGACACGTAGGTGCGCCACGTCAGCGGTGCCAGGGCGTTGCGGACGTGGTCGGCGACGTCCGGCTGGGTCTCGTCCACCTTCACGAGCACCCTGGTGTCGCCTGCCCCGGCCGGCAGGTCCTCGACCAACGACGGCGTCACCAGCAGTCCCGACACCTGCCCGGGACGGTCGTCGGGCACCTCGACGTCGGTGAACGCGGGCACCGTCCACTCCAGGCTCGGCTCCTGCTCCGAGGAGCTCGCGAACACCGCGACCCGTTGGCCCGCCTCGACCTTCGGGTAGCCGGAGCGGTGCGAGGAGGCGGCGGCGAGGTGGAACGCGTCGCCGTCCCGGCAGCTGGGCAGCGCCACCATCGCGGTCAGCGCCTCGCACGTGCCGACCGTCACCGAGTGGTAGTCCTGCGGGCCCGACAGGAACGCCACCGACCGCATCGGGTGCGCCTTCTCGACGCCGGCCGACCGTTCCACCAGGCCCACGGTCTGCGCGGTCATCTCGGGCGTCGACGCCTGGAGGTTCACCACCATGCGGCCCACGTCCGCCTGCGGCGTCGGGTGTTCCATGACCTGGCTCTGCGCGCTGGCCATCACCGACTGCAGCGCGATCCCGCCCGCCAGGACCACGGCCACGCCGCCGACCACGCGTGCCGCCGTGCCGCTCTCCAGCTGCAACCTGCGGATCGCCAGCTGCCACGACGGCGCGCCGCCGCGCAGCCTGCCCACCGCCCGTTCGACGACCCACGGCAGCAGCACCGGGATGCCCAGCAGCAGCAGGATGATGCCGCCGATCACGACCTCGGGCGACCCGTCGATCTCCGCGCCGCCGAACGCGCCGGCCTGCGTCAGCAACGCCAGCACGCCGAGCCCGATCGGCACCGTGCGCCACCACAGCACCCGCCGCACCGGCTTCGTCCGGCGCACCACGCCCAGCGGCTCGACCACCGTGCGGCGCATCGCGACGACCGACGTCAGCACCGCCATGACCGGCACCAGCACCACGATCAGCACCGCGAGCGCCGGCGACGGGGTCAGGTCGCTGACGAACACGCTGAGCCCGAGCAGCTGGATGTCCTTCACGAACTGCCGTGCGGCGAAGAACAGCGCCGCGCCGACGACCAGGCCGACGGCCGCGCCGAGCAACGCCTCGCCGGCCGCGATCCGGCGCACCCGTTGCGCGCCGGCGCCGACCAGCCGCAGCGCCGCCAGCCTGCGGTCGCGCTCGGCGCCCGCCAACCGGGTGGTGATGCCCACGAACACCAGCACCGGGAACAGCAGCGCGATCACGCCGACCATGATCAGCAAGGACAGGAGCGGGTCGAGGGTGCGGTCCTGGCGCTCGCCGCCGAACCGGGTGATCGCGCTGGCGGCGTCCTCCTCCACGGTCGCGTCACCGGCGTAGAACTTCAGGTCGTGCGGCGCGTTCAGCCCGGCCTGGCCGATCGTGCCGACCACCCGCTGCGGGAACCGGTCCCGGAGCAGCTCGCCCTCCGGCGCGGCCAGCAGCTCCGCCATCGCGGGCGACACCACGATCTCGCCGTCGCCGGGCACCCTCGACATGCCCGGTGGCACCGGTGCGCCCGGACCGCTCGGCTTGACGAACCGGCCGGTGATCGACTCGCCGCGGTACTCGGTGTTCCAGAAGGTGGAGTACAGCACGTCGCCCGAGGTCGACTCGCCGGTGACGGGCTCGGCGCCGGCCTGCCGATCGGCGCGTTCGGACAGCACCGAGGTCATCGACGACGCGGCGAGCAGCACGGCCACACCGAGGCCGATGCCCGCGCCGGTCAACGCGAGCCGGACCCACGACGTGCGGCCGCCGCCGACCGCCAGCCGCACACCCAGTGCCAGGTCGGAGAACCACCGCCTCACGTGACCGGCTCCATCTCGCGGGACCGGCCGTCGCGGACCACGACCTCGCGGTCGGAGTAGGCCGCAACCCGCGGTTCGTGCGTCACCAGCACCACCGCCGCGTTCGCCTCCTTCGCCGCGGTGACGAGCAACTGCATCACGCGCTCGCCGTTGAGCGAGTCGAGCGCGCCGGTCGGCTCGTCGGCGAACACCACCCGCGGGCCGGTCACCAGGGCGCGTGCCACGGCGACCCGCTGGCCCTGGCCACCGGAGGTCTCGCCGGGGCGCTTGTCCGCCACGTCGGCCACCTCCAGCCGGTCCAGCCACTCGCGGGCCCGGGCCTCGGCGTCCTTGCGCTTGACCGAGCCGAGCCGCAACGGCAGCGCCACGTTCTCCAGGCAGCTCAGCTCGGGCACCAACTGGCCGAACTGGAACACGAAGCCGAAGTCGGTGCGCCGCAACTCGCTGCGCGCGCCGTCGCCCATCGCGCTGAGCTCCACGTCGCGGTAGCGCACCGTGCCGCGGTCAGGCGTGAGGATGCCGGCCAGGCAGTGCAGCAGCGTCGACTTGCCCGAGCCGGACGGCCCCATCACTGCCACCACCTCGCCCGCGCGCACGCTCAGGCCGGCGCCGTCCAACGCGGGCGTCGGGCCGAACGACTTGTGCAGGTCGAGGGCCTCCAGCAGGGGCTGCCCCGCGTCCGCCTCGGTCGTCAGGTCACTGCTCATCGGGTCACCGCCGTCTTGAGTCGGCCGAGGCGCGCGGCGGTGAGCTCCAGCCAGCGCAGGTCGGCTTCGAGGTGGAACAGGGCGTGGTCGCAGATCAGCTGGTCGGCGAGGTCGCCGTCCGCCTTGCGCTTGGTCAGCTCGCGCATCGTGCGCAGGTGGGCGGCGCGCTGGACGTCGAGCACGTCGTCGGCGCTGCGACCGGACAGCAGGGCGAGCACGACCTTCGCGTAGAGCGTGTTCTGCAGGTAGGGCTCCGGCTTCTCCGGCGTGCCCAGCCAGTGCTCCACGTCCGTCACGCCCGCGTCCGTGATCGCGTACCGCTTGCGCTCGGGACCGTCGCCCGCCTCGACGCCCGCCTCCTGGACCAGTCCGTTGCGGAGCAGGCGCGAGAGCGTGGTGTAGACCTGCCCGTAGTGCAGCGGCCGGTCTTGCCCGAAGCGCTCGTCGTAGGCCTTCTTGAGGTCGTATCCGTGCCGCGGACCTTTTTCCAACAGGCCCAGCAAGGTGTGTCCGATCGACATGCCAGGCACTATACACACGATGTATACACACGGTTCATAGCCTGATCGGCGTAGTGGAGCCGCTGGTCCGAACGGGCAGTAGGCCTAACCGATCACGGTTCTTCGACGGTTACTTCGCCACATCGCTTGGCTCCGACGCCTACAGTGGAGGGGTGACTGGTCTGGCGGCCGGCTGGGACCACGCGGCTTTCACGCAGGGTCGAGCCGGCGATGCGGAACACGATGTGGAGCTGCTGCTCGCTTTCCTGAACACCCGAGACCTCGAACTCGGCACGGACGTCTTGGACAGCGCCGCCGCTTGGCGCGCGTGGGTCACCGAGCGCGGCCTGGGCCGGGCGGGTGATCCGCAAGAGGTCCGCGCCGCCCGGGCGTCGCTGCGGGCATCGCTGGGTGAACGGCACGACGGCCCCGATCCCACCCCCGCCGCGGGCCTGGTCCGCGTCGACCTGAGCCACGGCGTGCCGACGATGTCCAGCACCGACGCGCTCGGCGCGGTGCTCGGCGCGGCGGCCCGGCTCGCGGTGCTCGGGTCGTGGGAGCGGTTCAAGATCTGCCAGGCGGACGACTGCCGGTGGGCGTTCTTCGACCGCTCGCGCAACCGCTCGCGCACCTGGTGCTCGATGCAGACGTGCGGCAACCGGGAGAAGGCGCGCAACTGGCGGGAACGACGCGCGCTGAGCGTGACCTGAGCCCGAACGCTCAGGTCACCAGCTGGCTCACGGTGTAGATCACCAGGCCCGCGAGCGCGCCCACGACCGTGCCGTTGATGCGGATGAACTGCAGGTCGCGACCGACCTGCAGTTCGATCTTGCGCGAGGTCTCCTCGGCGTCCCAGCGCTCGACCGTGTCGGTGATCAACGTGGTGATCTCGTCGCGGTAGTTGCTCACCACGTACCCGGCCGCACCTTCGAGCCACCCGTCGACCTTGGCGCGCATCGACTCGTCGCCCACCATCCGCGTGCCGAACGAGATCAAGCCCTCGCGCACCCGCTTGCGCAGCTCCGACGACGGGTCCTCGGCCGCGTCGAGCAGCATCTTCTTCGCCGTGCCCCAGGCCGACCCGATGAGCCGCTGCACGTCCGGGTGCGTCACGAGCTGCTGCTTGACCTGCTCGGCCCGCTGCATGGTCGCCGGGTCGGTGCGCAGGTCGCCGGCGAACTCGATCAGGAACTGGTCCACCGCCAACCGCATCGGGTGGTTGACGTCGGTCTTCACCGCCCACGCGAAGTTCAGCAGCTCGGTGTAGACCTTGTCGCCGAGCATCGAGTCCACGAACTTCGGCGACCACGACGGCGCCCGGTCCGACACCACGCCCATCACCTTGTCGTAGTTGTCCCGCACCCAGTCGTAGGCCCGGTCGCACACCAGGTCCACGAGCTTGTGGTGCGCGCCGTCGGTGAGCACCTGACCGAGCAGCTTGCCCAGCGGCGGGCCCCACGGCTGGTCGACCAACCGCCGCACCAGCGCCTGCTCGACCACGGCCTGCACGTCGTCGTCACGCAGCACGGTCACCGCGCCGCGCACCACGTTGGACAGCTCCGACGTGACCCGCTCGGCGTGCTCCGGCTGCGCGAGCCACTCGCCGAGCCGCCGGCCGATGCCCGCCCGGCGCAGCTTGTCCCGCACCACCGCCTCGGACAGGAAGTTCGTCCCGACGAACGACCCCAGCGCGTCGCCGAAGGTGTCCTTGCGGGTCGGGATGATCGCGGTGTGCGGGATCGGCAGGCCCAGCGGCCTGCGGAACAGCGCGGTCACGGCGAACCAGTCGGCCAACGCGCCGACCATGCCCGCCTCGGCCGCGGCGCGGACGTACCCGACCCAGGCCGGGCCGCCGTCCTCCACCAGCAGGGCCACCAGGAAGATCGCGGTCGCGGCCAGGAAGAACCCGGTCGCCACGAGCTTCATCCGGCGCAGGCCCTGGCGCTTGAGCTGGTCAGCGGGGGTCAGTTGCTCCACGCCGCCATTGTCCGTGAAGATTCGGCGTTGTGCGGGTACCAGCGCTAGTCCCCAGGATGAGGCCGTTCACCTCGACGATCTTCGCCGAGATGACGGCGTTGGCGAACCGGACGGGGGCGGTGAACCTCGGGCAGGGGTTCCCGGACACCGACGGCCCGACCGGGATGCTGGAGGTCGCCAAGGCCTCCATCGACGCCGGGCTCAACCAGTACCCACCCGGCCCCGGGATGCCGGAGCTGCGCCAGGCGATCTCCGAGCACCGCGCGCGCTACGGCACGCACTACGACCCCGACACCGAGGTCCTGGTGACGGTGGGCGCCACGGAGGCCATCGCGGCCGCGTTGCTGGCCCTGGTGGAGCCCGGTGACGAGGTGGTGCTCGTCGAGCCCTACTACGACTCCTACGCGGCGTCGGTGGCGTTGGCCGGGGCGACCCGCCGCACGGTCGGGCTGGTCGAGGAGCCGGGCACCGGGCGGCTCGGGCTGGACGTGGACGCGCTGCGCGCCGCCGTCGGCCCGCGGACCAGGGCGTTGCTGCTCAACTCGCCGCACAACCCGACCGGCACCGTGCTCAACCGCGACGAGCTGGCCGCCGTCGCCGCGCTGTGCGTCGAGCACGACATCGTGGCGATCACCGACGAGGTGTACGAGCACCTGGTGTTCGACGGCCTCGCGCACGTGCCGCTGGCCACGTTCCCCGGCATGGCCGAGCGGACCGTCACGATCTCGGGCGCGGGCAAGTCGTTCAACTGCACGGGCTGGAAGATCGGGTGGGCGTGCGGGCCGGCCGAGCTGATCGGCGCGGTGCGCGCGGCCAAGCAGTTCCTGACCTTCGTGGGCGGCGCGCCGTTCCAGCCCGCCGTGGCGCACGCCTTGCGGCACGAGCTGGGGTGGGTCGAGGACCTGCGCACGTCGTTGCAGGACAAGCGGTCGCGGCTAGCCGACGGCCTGACCGAGGCCGGGTTCGCGGTGCGGCCGAGCGAGGGCACGTACTTCATCACCGCCGACGTCCGCCCGCTCGGGTTCACCGACGGCGCGCAGCTGTGCCGCGAGCTGCCGGGCCGGATCGGCGTGGCGGCCGTGCCGGTGCAGGTGTTCACCGACCACCCCGACCAGTGGCGGCACCTGGTGCGGTTCGCGTTCTGCAAGCGCGACGAGGTGCTGGACGAGGCGATCGTGCGGCTACGCCAGCTCGGCGTCTGACCTCACCTGGGACGGGCGGTCGCCCGCCAACCGGTCCTGCACCAGCGCGTGCCGGAACTGGTAGGCGGCGCCCGCCTGGCGCAGCACGCCGAGCTTGCGCGCGTCCTCCAGGAACACCATCAACTCCCACGGCAGCTTGCCGCGCGCCGCCAGCCAGATCCGCGCCACGGTGAACCACCACCAGCGCAGGTGCAGCACCGACAGCGTGAAGCCGAGCATGAGCCCGCACGCCAGGCCGAGCCCGACCATGCCCGACTGGGTCGGTCCGAACACCAGCCCGGCCGCCGCGCCGAACACCACGGCCAGCACCAGCGACCCGGTCCACACCGCGATCCGGTCGCGCGCCATCGTCCACCGCGGGCTCGACGGGTGGCTCAGCTCCGCGGTGCTGCCCAGCCCGAACCGCAACGCCACCGCCACCGCGATGCCCAGGCCCACCACCAGGCCCGCGGACAGCCCGTACAGCGCGCCGAACACCAGACCCGCCGCCGTGCCGAGCACGCCGCTGACCACCACGAGGCTGCGCCACACGCCCAGCCGCGGCTTCGGCACGCGGTGCCCGGAGGCGTACAGCGCCGCCACCGCCACCGCGAGACCGGCGGCCAGGCCGGTGATCGGTGCCAGCTCCGGCGTGCTCGCGTAGGCCATCAGCCAGGCCACGCCGAACCCGCCGATCAGGCCGAGGGCGACCGCGCCGAGCAGCGCGAGCCACGTGCTGCCGACCGAACGGCGCAGCTCCCACCACCCCAGTTCGCGCACGCCGCGCCGACGCATCTCGGTGGCCAGGAACGCGAGCCAGCGGGCCGCCTTCTCCCGCGGCCAGACCTGGCTCGCCCGGGCCTGGTGCGCCACGCCGCGGTCGCCGAACGCGCCGTTGACCAGCAGGTCCACCAGGTGGTCCTCGATGGCGGGGCGGTCGGGGAACCGGGCGCGGTCCAGCAGCTCGCTCGGCTCGCCGTACCCGTAGACCACGCCCGCCAGCCACACCGCGAGCGGCGTGGACAGCGCCTCGGCCAGCCGTCCGTCCGGCTCGTCGCGCAGGTGCAGGAAGATCGGCTCCCAGCGGGCGGCGGTCACCGGGTCGGACACCGACCTCAGGTAGCCCGCCACCTCCTCCAGGTCCAACGGCTGGAACTCGACGACCTGCGCGCCCGCCACCCGTGCGCCCACCTCGACGAACTCGTCGACCCGGCTGGTCAGCACCAGCGGCTGCGAGCCGGGGAACGCGCGGTTGATGCGGTCCAGCGCGTCGGCGCGCCGCTCGGCCGGGATCTGGTCCAGGCCGTCGAGGACGGGGAACACGCGGCGCTGCTCGACCAGCAGGTCCGCCGCGTAGCTGCCGTACAGCTCGGTGTTGCGCAGCGCCGGGTGGTCCTCGTAGAGCCGCCGGGTCATCCAGGTGCGGACGTCCTCCGCCTCCGGGTTCCAGGTGGACAGCGGCAGCAGCACCGGCACCGGGCCGTCCACGTGGCGGTCAAGCAGGCCGATGGTCAGCATCATTGCCGTCGTGCTCTTGCCCGAGCCGGGTTCGCCGAGGAACACCACGCGCGGGTTGCGCAGGAACGTGCGCACGACCGCGTCGCTGTGCCCGGGCTCGCCGTCGACCGCGCTCCAGTGCAGGTCGAGGACGTTGTCGTGCAGGCCGCGGGCGTGGCACTCCTCGTTCCACTGGGCGTGCAGGGCACGGGCCAGGGCGCTCGCGGCGGCGTCGAGGTTGTCGTCGGTGGCGAGGCCCGCGGCGCGTTTGCGGTGCAGCCACGGGTCCAGCGCGGCGAGCAGCGCCAGGAAGGCGAGGGCGAGGCCGGTCAACCACAGTTCGGGGTCGATGCCGTAGTCGGTGACGAACAGGCCGGCCGCGGCGAGCACGGCGGCCAGCACGCACCCCGTGAGCACGGCCCGCTGGCGGAATCTGGACACCACCGCATCATGACTGACCCATCACGGATGGTGTTGGCGCGGTCACCCCTGTGTCGTGCGTACCCTCGGGTACGTGATCTGTCCGAAATGCCAGGACCTGATGCGGACCATCAGCCGCGGTGCCGTGCACGTCGAGCAGTGCGAGAACTGCAAGGGCGTCTTCCTGGACGGCGGCGAGTTGGAGCAGATCATCGCCGCCGAGCGGGCGCACTACGCGCAGCCCTACCGGCCGGAGGGCGTGCCGCCGTCCGTTCCGGTGCCCGCGCCCATGCCCGTGCCGATGGCCGTGCACGCTCCCGTGCCTGCTCCCGCGTCCGTGCCTGCTCCCGTGCCTGCTTCCGTGCCGGTTGCCGATCCGACGGCGTCCGTGCCGATCGAGGGCACCCTGCCCGTGGACGAAGCCGACCCGACCGGGGGTCCGCCGACCGAGGGCGCGCCGACCGGGGGCGCACCGACTGAGGTCACGCCGTCCACGCCGTCCACCACACCGCCCGCGCCCGCCGCCGGTCCGCCGCCGCCCTACCAGCCGCCGCCCGCCGCGCCGTTCGCCGGCACGCAGCCCGCGGGCGCGCCGCCGCCGTACCAGCCACCGCCGCCGTACCAGCCGCCTCCCGGCACCGCGCCCGCCGCGCCGCCGGTCGCCTACCCGGTCGGGTACCACGACCCGCACTACCCGCGCCGCAAGCGCAGCTTCCTGGAGGAGCTGCTCGACTGAACGGCCCGCGCGCCGTTCTGAGCGTTGAACTCAGGGGTCCTGGACGTAGGACACGCGCGTTCTGAACGTAGGACACGCGCGACGCGGACGTGGGACTCGCGCGGGGTGGAGGTGGGACTCACGGGAGTGGCCAGGTCAGGGTGGTGCCGTCCAGGGCGAAGTGCTGCGCGGTCGGGGTGGCGGTGAAGGTGAACTGGTGGCGTCGCGGTCTGCCCAGCGCGCGCCACTGGCGGTAGGCGGCTTCGGCGACGTCCCACAGCGCACGCGGTCCACCCTGGTCGACGACCGCGCCGCGGTGCCGCACCCAGGAGCCGTCCGGGTGCACGAGGCGGATCGGGTCGGCCGCCACCGCCACCTCGGCCAGCGCGAGACCGGCGAAGAACTCGAAGGCGCTGGACGGGTCCAGCACGCTGCGCGACGACAGCAGCGTCGTCCGGGACGTGTCCGGCTCCGCGGTCAGGGCCTCCAGCAGGGCGTCGTCGGCCCACGCCTGCCGGTGGGCGCGCAGCGGCATGAACCGGCCGTCCTCCAGCAGCACGCGGCCGGTGGCCTGGCCGTCGCGCACGGCCAGCCGCACCAGCCCGGCGCCGATGGGCCGGTTGAGCGTGGTCACGATCAGCCCGCCGGGCGCGGTCTGGTCGAGCCACGCCGCGGGGATGCGTGACACGGCACACGTGCCCAGGACGCGGTCGTAGGGGGCACGTGGCGCGTAGCCCTGCTCGCCGTCGCCCGCCACGCACGTCGGGTCGTGTCCGGCGGCGGACAGCCGGGTCCGCGCCCGCGCCAGCACGCCGGGGTCGACGTCGATCGAGGTCACCCGCGAGTCGCCGAGGACGTGGCCGAGCAGGGCGGCGTTGTAGCCGGTGCCGGTGCCGATCTCCAGCACCCGGTCGCCCGGCGCGACGGCCAGGGCCTCCAGCATGATCGCCATGATCGCCGGCATGCTCGACGAACTGGTGGGTACTCCCGTCACGGCGCCGTGCGCGAGTGCTTGCTCCCACACCCGGTCGTCGCCGTCGAGCTGGGTCACGCAGACGTCGTTGCGGTAGACCAGCGCGAGGTGGTCCGGGTGCTCGGAGGTGACCGGCGCCCAGGCGCCGTCGGGCCGTTGGGCGAAGAAGCCCGGCAGGAAGACGTGCCTGGGTACCTGGCCAAACGCGTCCACCCACCGCGGGTCGTGCAGCACGTCGGCGGCCAGCAGCGAGTCGACCAGCCGGGCCCGCAGGTTCGCCGCAACGTCCACGCGGTCCACGTTAGCGCTGTGGGCGAGCACACGTCCCGATCGCTAGCAGAGCGCTTGCAGCAGCTAGCACCTCCGCGTACCGTCGAACACGGATCGAGGAGGTGCCGCGAAAGTTGGACAAGTCCATCGACGAGGCGGTGGCCGATCTCGGCCGCGACATCGGCGAGTACATCCGCCAGCAGCGCAACACGGCGAAGATCTCGTTGCGGCAGCTGGCCAAGCTCGCCGGGGTCTCCAACCCGTACTTGAGCCAGATCGAGCGCGGGCTGCGCAAGCCGAGCGCGGAGATCCTGCAGCAGATCGCCAAAGGGCTGAGAATCTCGGCCGAGGCGCTCTACGTCGAGGCCGGGATCCTGGAGCAGCGCGAGGGCGGCGCCCTCGCGGACGCCATCGTCACCGCCCCCGACCTGACCGAGCGGCAGAAACAGGTGTTGCTCGACGTCTACGAGTCGTTCCGGCGGGAGAACACCGGCAACAAGAACACCGGCGACCGGAACACCGGGAACCAGGCCGCAGCCGGCGACCAGACCACGCAGCCAGCAGTCAACCAGACCGAGCCGGATCGAAGCCGGTCAGAGGAGTGATCCCGATGCCGAACCTGCCCACCACCGAGGAACTGCGCAAGGCGGGCGAGCAGGCCGTCGCCGCCGCGCGCACGCCGCTGCTCGCCGCCCTGGGCGCCGGTGACCTGGCCGCCAAGGCCGTCATCGAGGCGTTGAACAAGGCCCGCGAGCGCGCCGAGTCCGCCAAGACCGCGGCCGAGACGACCGACCTGCGCAAGGACCTGCGGGACAAGCTGGACCCCGCCGAGCTGCGCAAGGTCGTGGACGCCTACACGCAGTCCGCGCTGAACCTCTACCAGTTCCTCGCCCAGCACGGCGAGGAGGCGCTGGAGAAGCTGAAGACCCAGCCTGGCCTGCAGAAGGCGCTGCACCAGGTCGAGGAGGCCGTCGAGACCGCGCAGAAGCGCACCGGTGCCGCCGCGGCCGACGCCCGCGTGCTGGCCGACGACGTGCTCGGCAAGGTCTCCCGCCGCACCCGCGCGGTCGGCGAGAAGGTCGCCGACGACGTGGACGACGCGAGCGAGAAGCTGGCCGAGACGGTCGTCGAGGTCGGCGGTGACGTCGCCGCCGAGGTGCGCAGCACCACCCGCAAGGCCGCCGCGCCGCGCAAGCCCGCAGCGACGAAGCCGGTCACGGCCACCAAGCCCGCGGCCGCGACGAAGAGCACGGCCACCCGTCCCACCACGGCGAAGAAGCCCACCGACAGCGGCAAGTGACCCGACCGACACGGGGCGTCCACCGAGGGCGCCCCGTTTCGGCTGTACCGCGACCGCAGGACGCACGTACGCTGGAGGCGTGTTGCCACCGTTCCCGGCCTTCAGTCCCCTCTACCTGGACGCCTGGGTCATGTTCGCGGCGTACTACGCCGCGCTGGTCATGGGCGTGTTCGCGTTCGCGCACGCGTTGTCGCAGCGGGCCGACGCCTACACGGCGGCCGAGCGCATGACCAAGCCCGCGTGGCTCGGCATCACCGGCGGCGGCCTGTTCGCTCTGCTGCTGTTCCACCCGTTCACCGCTGGCGCCATGTTCTGGCTCGCCGGGCTGGTCGCGGTCACCGTGTACGTGGTCGACGTCCGGCCCCGGCTGATCGAGGTCCAGCGCGGCCCGCGGTGGTGACGCACCGGAGCTTCGGCTCCGGTGCCCCCGTCACGCTCGTCGGCCACGGCTTGGGCGCGACACCGGGTGAGGCCCGTCTGCCCACGTCTGGGCTGCCCGGCACGAAGGTCGTGGTTACCCTCCCCTCGCACGGCGACGCGCCGGACGCGCCGGAGGGTTACTGGGACTACCGGCGCATCGCCGCCGACCTGCGTGACGTCGCCCGGGAGACCGGCGCGACCAGGGCGATCGGCGTGTCGCTGACGGCGGGGGCGCTGCTGGCGCTGCTCGCCGAGGAACCCGACGCGTTCGACCGCGTGGTGCTGCTGCTGCCCGCCGTGCTGGACGAGCCGAGGCGCGGTCTCGACCGCGAGGAGGCGATCACCGCCGTCGGCGGGCCGCCCGACTACCAGGCGCAACGGCGGCAGGCGTTCGCCCGGCTCGACGGCGCGCTGACCGAGCTGCCCGGCCGGGTCGCGGTCGCCGACCGCGCGGCGTTGGCCCTGGTCACCGCCCCGGTGCTGGTGATCGGCGCGACCGACGACCCGCTGCACCCCGAGGACGTGGCCAAGCAGGTGGCCGCCGCGTTCCCGGCTGGTCGGCTGGAGCTGGTGCCGTCGTGGACGACCCACCGGGGTGACGTCCGCCGGTGGTTGCTCGACTTCCTGCGCGGGTAGCCGAAAGGCATGGCCGAACAGAAGAAGATCGCATTCCTGGTCGACACGGAGGGCATCGAGCAGGTCGAGCTGACCGAGCCCTGGCAGCACGTGGAGAAGGCAGGCGCGGTGCCGAGGCTGCTCGCGCCCAAGCTGGGGCAGGTGCAGGCGTTCGACCACCTGACGCCCGCCGACACGTTCGACGTCGACGTGCCGTTCGCGCACGCCGACCCCATGGACTACGACGCCGTGGTGATCCCCGGCGGGGTGGCCAACGCCGACTTCCTGCGGATGGACCGCGACGCGGTGAGGTTCGTCAAGCAGCACGTGGCCGCGGGCAAGCCGGTCGCGGCGATCTGCCACGGGCCGTGGCTGCTGGTGGAGGCCGACGTGGTGCGCGGGAAGATGCTCACCTCGTTCCCGAGCCTGGCCACCGACATCCGCAACGCGGGCGGTGACTGGTCGGACGAAGAGGTGCGGGTGTGCGACATGGCCGGGTGGACCCTGGTGACCAGCCGCAAGCCCGACGACCTGCCCGCGTTCAACCGCGAGGCGCTCAAGGCGTTCGGGCTCCAGGACCTCTGACACGCCTCCGCGAGGCCCGGGTCCACGGGGATGTGCACCTCCCCGTGGACCTGCTCTACAGGCGTGCCGCGGCGTAGGCCGCGATGGCGTCGCGGACGTACTCCGCCAAGCCCGCGCCGTGCTCGTCCAACTGGTTCTTGAAGTCCGGCGCGTCGGCGTAGAGCTCACCCAGACCGGTGTAGGACTCCCGGTTCGGCGTCCAGCTCCTGGACAACCAGGTGTGGTGCCGGTCGGTCACCTCCAGCGCCCGCGGCGCGTCGGCCGCGACACCGGCGCGGAACACCTCGGCGTAGGCCTGGACGATCGCCCGCCACTCCGCCAGGTACCCGTCGGCGTCGGCCCTGGTCCAGCCCTGCATCCGGCGCTTGCCCTCGTCGATGTGCCGTTGCGCCTGGTCGCCGTAGCGCTCCACCAGCTCCGCCTCGTAGCGGGCCTGGCGGTCGGCGTCGAAGCCGTCGAACAGCTCTTCCATCTTCATCTCGTCACCCCCTTCCAGCTCCTCGATCGTGCGGGAGACGGTCCGCGCCAGCTTCGCCAGCCGCTCCTGCTCGGCGGCCAGCCACCGCGCGTGGTTGCGCAGCACGTCGACCGTCCGGTGCCGCCCGTCCAGGACCTCGGCCACGGTGTCGAGGCCGAGTCCCAGGTCGCGCAGCAGCAGGATCCGCTGGAGCTTGAGCAGCTGCTCGCGCTCGTAGTACCGGTAGCCGTTGCCGCCGATCCACGCCGGTTCGAGCAGGCCGATCGCGTCGTAGTGCCGCAACGTCCGCGAAGTCACCTTCGACATCCGCGCGACCTGCGCGATCGACCAGGCCATGACCGTGCTCCCTCCCTGTGCCGACCACGGTAGGGGTTGACGCAGCGTCAACGTCAAGCGCGGCCGGCAGGATGGTCGGTGTGTGGACCATCGCAGGAACCCTGAACCCTCTGCCCGCGCTCGACCGGCTGGACCTGGTCGCCGACCCGGTCGCCGCCGCGCTCCGGTCGATGGCGGACGGCGCACGGCTCGCGGTCGCGGAGATCGACCCCACGTTGGCGGACACGGCGGAGTTCTGCGCGCACTACGGCTCGCCGCTGGAGGCGTCGGCGAACTGCGTCGTCGTCGCGGGCAAGCGCGGCGACACCATCCGGTACGCGGCGTGCGTCGTGCTGGCGACCACGCGTGCCGACGTCAACGGCGTCGTGCGGCGGCGGTTGGACGCGCGCAAGGCGTCGTTCGCGCCGATGGACGACGCGGTGGCGCTCAGCGGCATGGCGTACGGCGGCATCACGCCCATCGGCCTGCCCGGCGACTGGCCCGTGCTGCTGTCACCGGAGGTGGCCGCCGCGCCGGAGCTGGTGATCGGCAGCGGCATCCGGCGCAGCAAGCTCCTCGTGCCGGGCGAGGTGCTGGCCAAGCTGCCGGGCGCCGAGGTGGTCGAGGGTCTCGCGCGCTAGCCGTACCGCCGCAGGAAGTCGACCGCCTCGTCGGTGTCGTCGGTGACCAGGATCCAGCGCTCGGCGTCACGTCCCCGGGCCAGCCGTTGCACCAGCGGGGCGACCGGGAGCTCGTCGACCCAGAAGTCCTTGCCCAGGAACACCATCGGCGCGGCCGGGCCGACCGAGCCGTAGTGGTTCTGGCAGTAGTCCTGGAAGACCTCCTGCACGGTGCCCGCGCTGCCCGGCGTGTAGATGATGCCGCCGCTGGCCACGGTGAGCAGGCCCTCCTCGCGCACCGAGTTGGCGAAGTACTTGGCGTGCAGCTCGCACGCCGGGTTCGGCGGCTCGTGGCCGTAGAACCAGGTCGGGATGCCGATCGTGCGCGGCCTGCCGGAACCCGTCGAGTCGGACGTCGGCAGGTCGGGCGGGCACGCGGCGATCCAGCGGCCGATGGACTCGGCGTCGCCGCCGAACTTCGGCGCGGTGGCCAGTTCCTTCAACGTCGGCTCGTCCACGCCGATCCGCACGCCGAGCGGCACGGCCTCCATCACGCCCGGCCCGCCGCCGGTCAGCACCGTGAACCCGGCCTCGCCGAGCGCCGCGCCCAACCCCACCGCCCGCCGGTAGCCGTCGGTGTCGCGGCCCAGCGCGTGCCCGCCCATCACGGCCACCGGCCGTTCGGGCAGGGCGTCCGACAACGCATCGGTGATCGCGTGGTCGTGCAGGCGTTCGGCCAACGCGTGCAGCGGGTCGGGGTTGTGTCCCTGCGCCCGGCTGTGCTGGTAGATCAGGGCGTCCGGGGTGTCGGCGTAGGTGATCGGGTCGTCCGGGTCGAACCCGGCGAACAGCTCCGCCGGCGTGTACAGCCGCGACCGGTACACGTCGTAGGGCAGGTCGGGGATGGCGGGGAAGACCAGCGCACCGGCCGCCGCCGCACGCCGTTGGCCGACCGGCGAGAGCGTGCAGCCGAGGAACAGCGCGCCGTCCATCGGCACGCGCAGCTCCTCTTCGCTCAGGTCGAGCCCGACGAGCACGGCGTGCCTCAACTCACCCGCCGCGCGGACCTGGTCGAGGGTGGTGAACTCGGTGCGCACCGGCGCAGCCTACGACGCCGTGCGCGGCGGTGATCGCGACTTCTGCGACCGCGAGCGTTGAACTCGGGGTACGCGAACGTTGAACTCGGGGTACGCGAACGTAGGACACGGTCGTTCCGAACGTAGGACACGCGGGTCCTGAACGTGGGACTCGCGGGACGCGAACGTGGGACTCGCGCGAGAGTCGTGTGTTCAGAGGGCGAGAGTCGTGTGTTCGGGAGGGGTGGGTTGGGGGCCGAGGGCGGGGGTGCGATCAGAAGATGACGGTCTGGTTGCCGTGCACCAGGACGCGGTCCTCCAAGTGCCACCGCAGACCGCGCGAGAGCACGACCTTCTCGATGTCACGGCCCTTGCGCACCATGTCGTTGATGGAGTCGGTGTGGTCCACCCGGATCACGTCCTGCTCCACGATCGGCCCCTGGTCGAGGTCCGCGGTCACGTAGTGGCACGTCGCGCCGACCAGCTTCACGCCGCGGCCGTGTGCCTGGTGGTACGGCCGAGCCCCCACGAACGACGGCAGGAAGCTGTGGTGGATGTTCAACGCCCGCCCGGCCCAGTCCGCGCACAGCTCCGCGGGCAGGATCTGCATGAACCGCGCCAACACCACCGCGTGCGGCTCGTGCGCGTCGACCAGCTGCCGCAGCTGGGCGAACGCCGCCGCCCTGCCCTCCGGGTCGTTCGCCGGGAACGGCACGTGGTGGAACGGGATGCCGTGCGCCCTGGTGATCCCGGCCAGGTCGGCGTGGTTGCCGATGACCGCCGACACGTCCACGTCCAGCTCGTGCGACGCCACCCGGCCCAGCAGGTCGTACAGGCAGTGCCCCTCCTTGGACACGAGGATCACCACCCGCCTGCGCTCACCGGAGTCGGCGACCCGCCACGAGCCGGGGCGCGCGCCGAGGTCGCGGGCCACCTCGGCGAACCGCGCCCGCAGCTCGTCCACGTCGAACGGCAGCGAGTCCGCCCTGACCTCCTGGCGGGTGAAGAACCAGTTGGTGGTCGGATCGGTGTGGTAGGCCGCCTCGACGATCCAGCCGCCGTGCTCGGCCAGGAACGAGGAGATCCTCGCCACGATGCCGGTGCGGTCGGGGCAGCCGAAGGTGATCACGTAGCGGCGTTCAGGCAGGGGCACGACGGGAAGTATCTACGGTCGCGGCAACCCGTCGAGCAGTGACGTGTCACCCGATGTGATGGCCCCGCTCGGCCGACCCCACGCCGCCCGGTACAGCGCGTCGGCCGTGCCGGCCACGGTGGCGTCCTCGTCGGTGCCGGAATCGGTGATCGGGCCGACCGACGGCGCCTCGCCGCGGGTGAGCCGCAGCTCCCACGCCCGACCCGCGTCGGCGGCGTGGAACAGCACCCGGCCCGTCCGCTCGATCGGCTTGCGCCGGGCGCCGATCGGCAGCATCCAGGTCAGGCACTCGTCCACGCCGTCGGCCGCGAACTCCACGTCGAACAGCAGCGACGGCACGTCCGCGCCGTGCCGCGCGTGCTCGGCGTCCAGCCGGTGGATCGCCGTCTCGTGCGCCTGCCTGCGTGACCAGAAGGCGAAGGTCTTGGGGCCGATGAACGACCACGCGGGCGTGTTCGAGGTGGTGCCGGCCAGCGTGTCGGTCAGCTCCGCGACCACCTTGTCCTCCCAGTCGAGCAGCTCGTCCCAGTCGGCCGGGCGGTCGTCGAACCCGGGTCGCTCGCCGTCCGGCGGCGTGTGCAGGGCGCGCAACGACCAGGAGTGGGTGCGAGCCAGGTGGTCGACCAGGTCGCGCACGGTCCACCCGGGGCACGTCGGCACGGGTGCGTCCGGTCCGGCGGCCACCGCCGCGGCGCGAAAGGCGGCGTACTGGGTCCTCAGCTGGTGCACGAAGTCGGCGTGGTCCACTCCGCACAGCCTAGGGACTCACCACGTCCCAGGGCAGGGTGATCTCACCGAGCCGCCACCGCTTCCGGTCGTCGGCCACCGGCCAACCGCGTCCGGCGAGCAGCCGCACGGTCTCCACCCACCGGGCCCGCGGCCCGTAGGGCGCGAACGGCGCGCACGTCGCCCAGCACGCGTCCAGCTCGCTGAGCAGCGCGTGCACCTTCTCACCCGGCACGTTGTGGTGGATCAACGCCTTCGGCAGCCGTTCGGCCAGGTCGCCCGGCGTCTCCAGGTCGGCGGGCAGGCACGACAGGGTGAACGTCCGCGGCCCGTCGGCGGTCAGCGCGACCCAGGAGCAGCGGCGGCCGATCTCGTCGCACGTGCCCTCGACCAGCACGCCGCCGGGCGCGAGCCGGGAGACCATGGTGTCCCACGCCTCGGCCGCCTGCTCCTCGGTGTACTGGCGCAGCACGTTGAACGCGCGCAGCAGCACGGGCCGCGCGCCGGCCAGCTCGAACCCGCCGCGCCGGAAGTCCAGCCGGGGCGGGTCGGCGACCTCCTTGCCCGCGGCGACCCGCTCGGCGTCCAGCTCCAGGCCGAGCACGCGGACGTCCGGGTTGACCACGCGCAGCCGCGCGGCCAGCTCGACCGTGGTGATCGGGGACGAGCCGTAGCCGAGGTCCACCACCAGCGGTTGCTCCCCGGTGAGCAGGTCGCGGTAGGCGTGCGCGACCCACCGGTCGACCCGGCGCAGGCGGTTCGGGTTGGTCGTGCCCCTCGTGGGCAGGCCGAGCGCACGGGCCCGGCCCGCGGCTAGGCGCGGCGTGCGAGCCATTCGGCGGTGAACTCGGTCTCGGCGTCGAGCAGCCGGGCCACCTGCTCGGCGATCACCGACTCCAGCTTGCCGCCCATGATCGGGATGCTCACCTTGACCTGACCGGTGAGGGTGAGTTCGCTCCCACTCGCGGTGTCGGCGAGCGTGATCGTGCCGTCCAGCCGCCCCGGGACGCCGTTCAACGTCACCTCGACGGTGCCCGCGGGACCCGCCTCGGTCCACGACTCGGCGCGGTCGATGACGAGGTCGCCGCCCAGCAGACCACGGGCCACCGACGGCAGCTTGTCCGCCGGCACACCCTGCCTGAGCTGGTAGGACGTGCTCTGGTCGGTGGCGGTGAAGGCGACCAGTTCGGGGTTCGTGCCGCCGAGCCGGGCGAGCCGGTCCCTCAGGTACGTCTGGTCCACCAGCGCTGCGTACACGTCCCGCGCGGGCCAGCGGGACGTGGTTCGGTGCTCGATGCGGCGTGCCATGTCGCGGAGGCTACCGTTCTCGGTCGTGACCACCCCGCCCTCCAGTGCCCGTGTGCCGCTGGCCGAGTGCACCACGCTGCGGCTCGGTGGCCCGGCGCGGAGGTTCACGCGCGCCACCACCGCCGCCGAACTGGTCGAGGCCGTGCGCGCGTTGGACGCCGACGGCGAGCCGTTGTTGCTGCTCGGCGGTGGTTCGAACCTCGTGGTGTCCGACGCCGGGTTCGCCGGCACCGTGGTGGCCGTCGGCACGTCCGGCCGCCGGCTCGACCCGCTGGGCGACGGTCTGGTGCAGCTCACCGTCGAGGCGGGCGAGGACTGGGACTCCGTCGTCGCCGAGGCCGTGGCGCAGGGGCTGGGCGGGCTGGAGTGCCTGTCCGGCATCCCCGGCCTGGTGGGGGCGACCCCGGTGCAGAACGTCGGCGCGTACGGCGTGGAGGTCGCGCAGGTCCTCACGTCGGTCGACCTGCTCGACCGGCGCACCGGCCGGGTGCACCAGGTGCCCGCGGACGCGCTCGGCCTGGCGTACCGCACGAGCGTGTTGAAGGGCACCGACCAGGCGGTGGTGCTGCGGGCGCGGTTCGCGCTGACCGCGGGCGGTCAGTCCGCGCCGATCCGGTACGGCGAACTGGCCAGGGTGCTGGGTGTCGCGCCGGGTGACCGGGTGCCCGCCGACGCGGCCCGCAAGGCGGTGCTGGAACTGCGGCGCGGCAAGGGCATGGTGCTGGACGCAGCCGACCACGACACGTGGAGCGCGGGCTCGTTCTTCACCAACCCGCTGCTGGACGACTCCACCCTGGCCGGGGTGCTGATCCGCATCGCCGAACGGCTCGGCCCGCACGTCGAGGTGCCGACGTACCCGGCGGGCGCCGGGGCCTCGAAGCTGTCGGCGGCGTGGTTGATCGAACGGGCGGGCTTCGGCCGCGGGCACCGCGGGCCCGGTGGCCGGGTGGCGTTGTCCGGCAAGCACACGCTGGCGTTGACCAACCGCGGCGGTGCGACCACCGAGGACTTGTTGGACCTGGCGCGCGAGGTGCGCGACGGTGTGCGGGCGGCGTTCGGGGTGGAGCTGCACCCGGAACCGGTGCTGGTGGGTTGCGCACTGGGGTGATCGGGTGGCCGACGTGATGGCCGGGTGACGATGCCGCGGACGGCCGACGCGATGCGCTGAGGACGCTGGCGCACGTGCTCGCGGCCCTGGGGCGGTCCGCGGAGGCCGCCGTGGTCCGGGAACAGCTCGAACCGCCGAACGGCCGAACGGGTGACTCCGTGTGACGAATCCTCACTCCGCGCGTTTCATGGAGTGAGGGGCACCCGTTGGAGGTCGTCATGGCCTTTCCCGACGATCGAGCGGCCGTCAGGCCGATCAAGGAGCTGGTCGAGGACGACTTCCTGAGCCGGCCCGGTGTGGTGGGTGTCGACCTCGGCGTGAAGACCGTCGGCGGCCGGTCGACCGGTCGGCCGGCGATCGTCGTGTTCGTCCGCCGCAAGGGACCCGCCGCCCAGTTCACCATCCCGCCGGACGTGCTCGGCGTGCCGACCGACGTGGTCGAGGACACGTTCTGGCCGCACCACACCATCGCGTCACCGGAGGGCGTGAGCGGCGCGGAGCGGCACGAGTCGCTCGCGGGCGGCATCGGCATCGGGCCGAGCCGGGCCGTCCGGCTCGTGCCGCCCGACGTCGCCGACGTGGACGACTACGTGGTCGCCGGGACGCTGGGCGCGCTGGTCACGCCGCGCCGCCGGCGCCTGGTGATGGCGTTGACGGCGTTCCACGTGGCCTGCGTCGACGACGCCTGGGCGGTCGGCGACCCGATGGTGCACCCGTCCCGCATCGACGGCGGGCACCCGGTGCGCGACCGGGTGGGCGCGTTGGCGCGGGCCGCGCTGTCCGGGCAGGTGGACGCCGCCGCGATCATGCTCACCACGCCGGGCGCGCGGCCCGAGGTGGTGGGGCTGGGACCGGTCGCCGGTCGGGCGCGGGCGCGGGTCGGCCAACGGGTGCGCAAGCGCGGCCGGACGACCGCCGTCACCGAGGGCGTGGTGGCGTCCACGGACGCCGTGATCAAGCTCGACTTCGGCGTCGGGCTGGGCGTGCGCACCCTGCACGACCAGATCCGCATCGAGACGCCGCGCTTCGCCGACCACGGCGACTCGGGCGCCGTGCTGCTGGACGACGCGAACCGGGTGGTCGGCCTCTACTGCGGCGGCAGCCCGGACCGGGGGTTCGCCAACCCCATCGGCCCGGTGCTCGACCAGCTCGACGTGGAGCTGCTCACCCCCGGTGCACGCGGGTCGCCGACGCCTGCGCGCGGGGCTTGAGCACGATCTGGTCGAGGTTCACGTGCGACGGCCGGGTCACCGCGAACGCGATCACGTCCGCCACGTCGTCCGCGGTCAGGGGCGTCACGCCCTGGTAGACGGCGGCGGCCCGTTCGGTGTCGCCGTCGAACCGGTTCACCGAGAAGTCCGTCTCCACCATGCCCGGCAGGACCTCGGTCACCCGCACCGGCTGCCCGAGCAGCTCACCGCGCAACGTCCGGTGCAGCGCGGACTGGGCGTGCTTGGCCGAGGTGTACCCGGAGCCGTTGTCGTAGGCCTCGTACGCGGCGACCGAGGTGACCGTCACCACGTGCCCGTCACCGGAGTCGACGAGCTTGGGCAGCAGGCCCTTGGTGACCCGCAACGTGCCCAGCACGTTCGTCTCCCACATCCACCGCCAGTGCTCCTCGTCGGCCTCGGCCACGGTCGCCATGCCACGCGCGCCGCCCGCGTTGTTGACCAGCACCCGGGCCGCGGGCACGGCCTCCAGGAACGCCTCGACCGACGGGGCGGAGGTCACGTCCAGCTCCACCGCGGTGCCGCCGATCTCATCCGCGATAACCTGGAGGCGGTCGACCCGCCGGGCACCGAGCACCACGTGGAAGCCCTCGGCGGCGAGCCTGCGGGCGGTGGCCTCACCGATGCCCGCACTGGCTCCGGTCACGACTGCGATAGGACGGTTCACATCGGCGATCCTAGGTGTGTGATGCAGCTCACCCGCACCGGAAGTCGCGTGGGGCGTCCTTCGATCGGGAGGTCGTAACGTGCACAGGAAATCGGCTGCTCTGCTGGTCGGCTTGGCCCTGCTGGTCGGCTGCTCGGCGCAGGTGGAACCCGGCTCGGCCAAACCGGTCGGCGGCGACAACCCGCCGGTGGCGAAGTTCACCACCGTGCCCGCGGACGGCGCCAAGGACGTGCCGGTGAACGTGCCCGTGCAGGTCACCGTCGCCGAGGGTGCGATCGACCAGGTCACGGTCACCAGCCCGGAGGGCAAGGCCGTCGGGGGCAAGCTCACCGAGGACAAGAGGTCCTGGGCCAGCACCGAGCCGCTCGGCTTCGGCAAGAGCTACACCTACGCGGGCCGGGCGACCGGCACCGACGGCAGGCCAGTCGACCTGAAGGGCGCGTTCACCACCCTGAACCCGGCGAGCCAGGTGCGCGCCACGCTGTTCCCCGGCGACAACCAGACGATGGGCGTCGCGGTCCCGATCAAGGTCGAGTTCGACGCCGACGTCGCGGACCGGGCCACCGTGGAGAAGGCGCTGAGCGTGACCAACTCGGCAGGCGTGCAGGGCAGCTGGGCGTGGCTGAGCTCCCGCTCGGTGCACTACCGGCCGGAGACGTACTGGCCCGCGAACACCCAGGTCCACGTCGAGGCGAAGCTGTACGGCGTGCCCTACGGCGGCGGCGCCTACGGCCGCGCGGACGTGACCAGCGACTTCACCATCGGCCGCAACCAGGTCGTGAAGATCGACACGCCGTCGCACCAGCTCGTGGTGCAGCGCGACGGCCAGACGGTGGCGACCTACCCGGCGTCGTTCGGCAAGGACGACGACCCGGAGCTGAACACGCCGAACGGCACGTTCGTGGTGATGCAGAAGGACCCGCAGTTCAGCTTCGACAACCCGCGCTACGGCTACACCAACGTGGTCAAGAAGTGGGCCGTGCGGATCTCCAACCACGGCGAGTTCATCCACGAGAACAACGACAACGCGGCCAACATCGGCAAGAACAACACCTCGCACGGGTGCGCGAACCTGCTGGAAGCGGACGCGAAGGCCTACTACGACAGTGCGTTGGTCGGCGACCCGGTCGAGGTGACGGGAGCGGTCATGACGCTGCCGGCGCAGTACGACTGGTACGACTGGCAGATCCCGTGGGCGCAGTGGCAGACGATGTCGGCCCTGTGAGGTCGGGCTCGATGGCGGAAATTCGCTTGCTTCGGGAAGCGATGGGTTGACCCGCGCGTTGTCGTAGGTCGTGCAGAACACTCTCCTCGACGCCGAGGGCGTCCGGTTGTCGGTCCGCGAGTCCGGCCCGGCGGACGCCCCCGCGGTCGTGCTGGTGCACGGATGGGCGCAGTCCGGGGAGGTGTGGCCGCCTGCTCCGTCGTTGCGCTGCTACGCGCCGGACCTGCGCGGGCACGGCGAGTCGGAGGTCACCGAGGGTGGTTACCGCGACTCCGCGTGCTGGGCGGCCGACCTCAAGGCGGTGCTCGACCACGTCGGTCGGTCCGCGGTGCTGGTCGGGTGGTCCTACGGCGGGCTGGTGATCGCCGACTACCTGCGCGCGCACGGCACGGCCGGCGTCGACGGGCTGGTGCTGGTCGGGGCGATCACCGAGCTCGGGCGCGACCGGCCCGGCGGGGTCACCGGGCGGTTGTCGAAGGCCACCCTGGCCGGCTCGCTGTCGGAGGACCCGGCGGTGGCCGTGCCCGCGCTGGCCGAGTTCTGCCGCGACCAGGCCCCCGGGCTGCCCGGCGAGCTGGTGCAACGCATGCTGGGCACGGCGCTGCGGGTGCCGCCGCGGGTGCGGGGCGAGATGTTCCGGCGTGACGTGGACAGCGCCGCCGTGCTGAAGGCGGTGGACAAGCCGACACTGGTGGTGCACGGCACCGCCGACGAGGTGGTCGACCCGGCCGCCGGTGAGTACGCGGCGGCCCTGATCCCCGGAGCCGACTTGCGCCGCTACGACCGCACCGGCCACGCGCCGTTCCTGGAACGACCCGAGCGGTTCGCCGCCGACCTCGCCGGGTTCGTCGCCGAGGTCTCCCGGTGAAGCGGGTCGCGGTGCTCTCGGTGCACACCTCGCCGCTGGAGCAGCCCGGCACGGGCGACGCGGGCGGCATGAACGTCTACATCGTGCAGACCGCGACGCGGATGGCGCAGCGCGGCATCGAGGTGGAGATCTTCACCCGGGCCACGTCCTCGGAGCTGCCGCCGGTCGCCGAACTCGCACCGGGCGTGCACGTGCGGCACGTGGTGGCGGGTCCGTTCGAGGGCCTGGGCAAGGAGGAGCTGCCGGGTCAGCTGTGCGCGTTCACGGCGGGCGTGCTGCGGGCCGAGGCACGGCACGAGCCCGGCCACTACGACGTCGTCCACTCGCACTACTGGCTGTCCGGGCAGGTCGGCTGGCTGGCCCGGGAGCGCTGGGCCGTGCCGCTGGTGCACACCGCGCACACCCTGGCCAAGGTGAAGAACCTGGCGCTGGCCGCGGACGACACGCCGGAGCCGCGGATGCGGGTGATCGGCGAGGAGCAGGTGGTCGCCGAGGCCGACCGGCTGGTCGCCAACACCGACGTCGAGGCCGCCGAGCTGGTCAAGCTGTACGACGCCGACCCGGCGAAGGTGCTGGTCGTGCCGCCGGGCGTGGACCTGGAGCGGTTCACCCCCGGCGACCGGGACCAGGCGCGGACCGCGCTGGGGCTGCGGCCGGACTCGGTCGTGCTCGCGTTCGTGGGGCGCATCCAGCCGTTGAAGGCGCCGGACGTGCTGCTGCGCGCGGCGGCCGAGATGGTGGTGCGCGATCCGGGGCTGCGGTCGCGGCTGGTGGTGCTGGTCGTCGGCGGGCCGTCCGGTTCGGGCATGAAGACGCCCGACGAGCTGGTCCGGCTGGCGGCCGAACTGCGGATCTCCGATGTCGTGCGGTTCCTGCCGCCGCAGGGCGGCGAGGCGCTGGCGCGGGTCTACCGGGCCGCCGACGTGGTCGCCGTGCCCAGCTACAACGAGTCGTTCGGCCTGGTCGCGCTGGAGGCGCAGGCGTGCGGCACGCCGGTCGTGGCGGCGGCCGTCGGCGGCCTGCCGGTGGCCGTGCGCGACGGTGTGTCCGGCGCGCTGGTGGACGGCCACGACGCCGGGCCGTGGGCGCGGGCGCTGTCCGACATCGCGCTGAGCCCCGCGCGCCGGGAGGAGCTGGCCGGCAACACCGTGGGCCACGCCCGCCGGTTCTCCTGGGACCGCACGACTGATTCACTCCTCGCGGGGTACGCCGAAGCACGCGACGTGTTCCGCGAGGAGGTCTTCGCTTGAGCCTGGACGACGTCATCCGGTCGACGCTGGACGACCGGGAGCTGCGCTACGAGAGCAAGGAGCCCGGCCGGTTCTTCGTGACCCTGCCCGGCGCCAAGAAGCTCCAGACGAACTGCTGGCTCGTGGTCGGCAGGCACGCGCTGGTGGTGGAGGCGTTCGTGTGCCGCAAGCCGGACGAAGCGCACGAGGACGTCTACCGGTTCCTGCTGCGGCGCAACGCCAAGCTCTACGGCGTGCACTACACGATCGACACGACCGGCGACATCTACCTGGTCGGCCGGATCGCGCCGCACGCCGTGACGCCCGACGAGCTGGACCGCGTGCTCGGGCAGGTGGTCGAGGCCGCCGACGGCGACTTCAACACGCTGCTGGAGATCGGGTTCGCGGGAGCCATCAAGCGGGAGTGGGACTGGCGGGTCTCGCGCGGCGAGTCGCTGGCCAACCTCCAGGCGTTCCGGCACCTGGTGTCCGAATCGTGATCACCGCCGCGCAACGGGGGTGAGCCCGCGCCCCGTCCCACCGGTGACCGGGAACCAGGGAGGGACACAGATGGGCAGACGGGTGGGGTTGGTGGTCGCCGCGTTCGCGGCGGTCGTGCTGGCCGGGTGCGGGGCGGACTCGGCGGGGACGTCGGCCGACGCGCCGGCGATGGCGCCGCAGGACAACGCGATGCTGGGCGGCGCGCCGAAGCAGGAGGCCGCGGCCAAGGGCAAGGCGGGCGAGGCGCAGTCGGGTCAGGACCAGTCCGGTCAGGCGCAGCAGGCGGGCTCGTCGGCGCAGCTGAACCGGCAGCTCGTGCGCACCGCGACGGTCGAGCTCCGCGCGCCGGAAGCCACGCAGGTGCTGTCCGAGGTGAAGGACCTGGTCATCGCGGCGGGCGGGTACTCGTCGCAGGAGAGCTCGTTCTCCAACCGGGCCTCGGTGACGTTGAAAGTGCCCGGCGACCGGCTGGACGCCGTGCTGGAGTCCATCACCGGGCTGGAGGGCGTCGAGGTCGCCAAGCGTGAGCTGAAGACCGAGGACGTGACCGAGCAGCTCGTCGACATCGAGGCCAGGCTCGCCAACCAGCGGGCCAGCGTCGAGCGGGTGCGGGGGCTGCTGGAGCGGGCCGGGAGCACGTCGGAGATCACCGACATCGAGGCGGAGCTGACCAAGCGGCAGTCCGAGCTGGAGTCGTTGCAGCGCCGGTACGAGACGCTCAAGGGCCAGGTCGCCATGTCGACGCTGAACGTGGCCATCTCGGCCACGGGCGCGCCGGTGGCCGTGGCCGAGGAGAACGACTTCCTGGACGCGTTCGCCGGTGGTTGGAAGGCGCTGGTGAGCGCGTTCGGCTGGTTGCTGGTGGTGCTGGGTGGCGTGCTGCCGTTCGCGGTGGTGCTGGGCGTGCCGACCTTCGCCTACCTGTGGTGGCGTCGTCGCCGGCGGAGCGCGGTCACCCCGCCGCCGGTCGCCTCGTCGAGCACGCCGTAACCACCGTTCGAGCGGTGGTTCCCGTCGAGACCGGGAGCACCAACGCGCGGGGAGCGCGGAGCGGCTTGGGAGAGAGGGGGAGTCGCAAGTTCAAGCCGCTCCGCGTCAGTCCCCGCTGAAACGGATCCGGGCGGGGGGAGCCCGGATTTCCCAGCGGGCCGCGGTTCGACGGGGGGATGGCGAACCGCGGTCGTGCCGCGCGGGTCGTTCGGAGTGCGTGGGAACGCGACCCGCGGAGCTCTGCCAACTTGGCAGATGGCCGGCTCCCGCCACAAGGGGCCGCACTGGTCCATTCGGGTGTTCTTAGCCGAGTTAAGTAACGCTGTAGCGGGATTGCCGACTGCCTTGACCAGCGATGTGGCGTGACTCACGATGGCGGCAGCCCGCCCCCTGGATGAATGAGGCAGCCGCATGGTCTTCCGCAGTCCGTTCCCCGATGTCGCGGTCCCGGACGTCTCGCTGCACGAGTTGCTGTTCGCCGACCTCGGCGAGCGCGCCGACCGGGTCGCCCTGGTCGACGGCACCTCCGGCGCGTCGCTCACCTACCGCCAACTGGTCGGGGCGGTCGATCGACTGGCCGCCGCGCTGGCCGCCAGGGGGATCGGCAAGGGCGACGTCGTCGGCATCCTCAGCCCGAACACCCCGTTCTACGCCGTCGTGTTCCACGGCATCCTGCGCGCGGGCGCGACCGCGACCACCATCAACGCCCTCTACACCGCCGACGAGGTCGCGCACCAGCTGACCGACGCGGGCGCGAAGATGCTGTTCACGGTGTCCGTGCTGCTGCCGAACGCGGCGCCGGGCGCGGAGAAGGCCGGGATCTCGGACGTGGTGGTGCTCGACGCCGCCGACGGCTACCCCAGCCTGTCGTCGCTGCTGGCCAACTCCGAGCCGACGCCGGAGGTCTCCATCGACCCGGCCGAGGACGTGGCCGTGCTGCCGTACTCGTCCGGCACGACCGGCCGGGCCAAGGGCGTGATGCTGACGCACCGCAACCTGGTGGCGAACATCGTCCAGTGCGGGCCGCTGCTGCGGGTGGGCGGGGAGACGAAGATCCTCGCCGTGCTGCCGTTCTTCCACATCTACGGCATGCAGGTGCTGATGAACAACGGCCTGCACGTCGGCGGCACGGTGGTGACGCTGCCGAAGTTCGACCTGCCCGAGTTCCTCCGGGTGATCCAGGACCACCGGACCGACCGGGTCTACATCGCACCGCCGGTCGCGGTGGCGCTGGCCAAGCACCCGCTGGTCGACCAGTACGACCTGTCCGGCATCGACACGATCTTCTCCGGCGCCGCGCCGCTGGACGTGGACCTCGCGGCGGCGGTCGCCGAGCGCCTCGGGTGCCGCGTCTCGCAGGGGTACGGGATGACCGAGATGAGCCCGGTCAGCCACGCGATCCCGGACGGGCGCGACGACATCTCCGTGGGCACGGTCGGCGTGATCGCGCCGAACATGGAGTGCCGCTTCGTGGACCCGGCCACCGGCGAGGACGTGGGCGTCGGCGAGCGCGGCGAGCTGTGGTGCCGCGGCCCGAACGTGATGAAGGGCTACCTGAACAACCCCGACGCCACCGCCGCCACCCTCGACGCCGAGGGTTGGCTGCACACCGGCGACGTGGCCGTGATCGACGAGCGGGGCCTGGTCAGCATCGTCGACCGGGTCAAGGAGCTGATCAAGTACAAGGGCTACCAGGTGCCGCCGGCCGAGCTGGAGGCCCTGCTGCTGACCCACCCGGAGATCGCCGACGCCGCCGTGGTCGGCGTGCGCGATCACGAGGGCGAAGAAGTGCCGAAGGCCTTCATCGTCCGCCAACCGGGCACCGCCCTGGACGAGTCCGGCGTGATGACCTTCGTCGCCTCCCAGGTCGCCCCGCACAAGAAGGTGCGGGTCGTGGAGTTCATCGAAGCGATCCCGAAGTCGGCCGCCGGCAAGATCCTCCGCAAGGACCTCCGCGCCCGCGAGGCCGGCGCGTCGGCCTGACCCGTCGACCTGACCTCGACCAAGCCCCCGGTGGTCCGCTGCCGGGGGTTTCGGTCGCGGTGAGGACTTGGCCCGCTGTTCCAGCGGTTCGGCTTCGTGGGGCAGGTTCAGGGCGCGGAGCACGGCGGCGGGGTTCTCCAGGCGGACGGTGACGGCCGGGTGGTGTTGGCCGTAGGCGGCTTCGGCCGTGGTCACGGCTCGTTCCAGCAGTGGGCGGGCCTCGGTGGGGCGGCCCAGGGCGAGGGTGGCCAGGCCCCAGGTTGCTCAGCCGGATCGCCACCTCGGGGTGGTCGGGGCCGGAGGCCGCCTCCTGGATGGCCACGGCCCGTGCCGGCCGCGCCCGGGTCTCCCTGTGGTGGCCGAGGCGGCCCGGCGGCTTCGAGCTCCCAGGCCATCCACTCCGCCCACGCCCGGTCCGCCAGCGTGTAGGCGACGAAGAAGTCCACTCCGCCACCGGACGCCCCCTCCCCGCCCGCAGCCGATCCCATCGCGTCCCTCGGGACCTGATTACCACCCGATGGTGTTGTTGTCGGCTACTCAGCGAGCCGGACCGGTCACGCAGCACAACCATGTCGGGTGCAAATCGCGAATCACACATCGGAGGACTTACGCATGCGCATCCTCGGAAGGCTGGCCGTCTCGGCCGGCGCCACCGCCGTCATCCTGCTCGCCGCACCGGCCGCCAACGCGTCCCCGATGGACGCCGTTCCCGGCGGCAGCCCGCTGGCCGCCGCGCAGCAGGCGCTCGGCGCCGTGGTGAGCCAGCTGAGCAGTGGTCTCGGTGGCCTGGGTGGTCTGGGCGGCGGCCTCCCCGGCGGCCTCGGCGGCTGATCAGGCTTCGGGTCGGGCCCGCGAGAGGCCCGACCCGGCCCGGTCGCTGCACCGATCAAGATCACAGTGACCACCGGGGTGAGCCGGCCCCGCCCATCTGGCAGGCTGACGCCCATGGCTGTCGGAACGCTGGTGCTGCTCCGCCACGGCGAGAGCGTCTGGAACGCGGAGAACCTGTTCACCGGTTGGGTGGACGTCCCCCTCTCGGAGAAGGGCGTGGACGAGGCGAAGCGCGGCGGTGTGCTGCTGCGCGAGGCGGGCGTGCTGCCCGACGTGGTGCACACGTCGCTGCTGCGGCGGGCGATCGGCACCGCCAACCTCGCCCTCGACGCGGCCGACCGGCACTGGATCCCGGTCCGCCGGGACTGGCGGCTCAACGAGCGCCACTACGGCGCGCTCCAGGGCAAGAACAAGAAGCAGACGCTGGAGGAGTTCGGCGAGGAGCAGTTCATGCTCTGGCGGCGCTCCTACGACACCCCGCCGCCGCCGATCGCGCCCGGCGCCGAGTTCAGCCAGGACAGCGACCCCCGCTACGCCGACCTCGGCCCGGACCTGCCGCTCACCGAGTGCCTGCTGGACGTGGTCAAGCGGATGATCCCGTACTGGGAGTCCGCGATCGTGCCGGACCTGCGCACGGGCCGGACGGTCCTCGTCGCCGCGCACGGCAACTCGCTGCGCGCCCTGGTCAAGCACCTCGACGGCGTCTCCGACGAGGCGATCGCCGGCCTGAACATCCCCACCGGCATCCCGCTGCGCTACGACCTGGACGAGGAGCTCCAGCCGCTCAAGCCGGGCGGCGAGTACCTCGACCCGGACGCGGCCGCGGACGCGATCAAGGCCGTCGCCAACCAGGGCCGCGCCTAGCCCGGTCGTCAGCTCCGCCACGAGACGGCGGCACGTGCGCAGGGTCCCACCCGGCGCGCGTGCCGCCGTCTCGTTCATCCGGCCACGCCCGTGTCCGGCGCGCACCCGTGTCCGACGCGCCCGGCACCCCCGGCACGTCCTCCGCTCGTCACCTGGAGGAGAACCCGGCTTCCGCCGCTCTGCACCTGTCCGAACAGGACCCGGCTCAATTGGACACGATTGGGTGAACGCAGGTCGTCCGCCGGGAAAACATCGGTCCCGGACGGTGTCACGGGAGTCACGAACCACGCCTCGGTACTAGGCCACACCCGCCCTGACCTGCTTACGATGCGCTTGTGACCGCAACGGGTTACCTCGTCCTGTCGATCGGCGCTCTGCTGATCGGCGGCGGTGCGTTTCTCGCCGGACGGACTACCGCACGGGCCCGCGAGACGCGTCCCAAAGGCCTGACCGTCGCCGACCTCATGGCCAGGGTGGTGAACACCTCACCCAACGGCATCGCCGTGCTCAACGGCTTCGGTGACGTCGTGCTCCACAACACCCGCGCCGAGGAGCTGGGCGTGGTGCGCAACAACCGGGTCGACGACCGCGCCAGACGCGCCGCCGAGATGGCCCGCCGCAACGGTGGCGTGATCTCGGTCGACCTGTCCTCGCTGGAGGTCATCAAGGGCCGCCAGCCGCAGGCCGTGCACGCCGCGGTCAAGGTGCTCACCGAGGGCTTCGTCGTGGTCGACGCCTCCGACGAGTCCGAGTCGGTGCGGCTGGAGGCGACCAGGCGCGACTTCGTGGCCAACGTCAGCCACGAGCTCAAGACCCCGGTCGGCGCGCTCGCGCTGCTGGCCGAGGCGGTGCTGGACGCCGCGGACGACCAGGAGGAGGTCCGTCGGTTCAGCGCCAAGATCATGCAGGAGGCCACCCGGCTGGGCACCCTGGTCACCGAGCTGATCGCGCTGTCGCGGTTGCAGGGCGCGGAGAAGCTGCCGGAGCTCAGCCGCGTCGAGGTCGACGTGGTCATCGACGAGGCGATGAGCCGGTCCAGGCTGGCCGCCGAGTCCGCGGGCATCGAGATCTCCACCGACCCGCCAAGCGGCCTGGAGGTCGAGGGCGACCGGACACTGCTGGTCACCGCGTTGAGCAACCTGCTCGACAACGCGGTCGCGTACTCGCCGCCGGGCAGCCCCGTGTCGGTCAGCCGCAAGTCGGCCGACGACGGTTTCATCGAGATCGCGGTCACCGACCGCGGCATCGGCATCGCCGAGGACCAGCAGACCCGCGTGTTCGAGCGCTTCTACCGGGTCGACAAGGCCCGGTCGCGCGCCACCGGCGGCACCGGCCTCGGCCTGGCGATCGTCAAGCACGTCGCCAACAACCACGGCGGCGAGGTGAGGCTGTGGAGCCTGCCCGGCACCGGCTCCACGTTCACCTTGCGCATCCCGGCCCATCCCGACCAGGACGAGCCGACGCAGGACCTGCCCCAGCAGGAGCTGGCGAGCCCCGTGCCGAGCGGCGCGGGCAGCAACCACGGAGGAGAGCTGTGACCAGGGTGCTCATCGTGGAGGACGAGGAGTCCTTCGCCGATCCGCTCGCCTTCCTGCTGCGCAAGGAGGGCTTCACCGCGGCGCTCGCGGCCACCGGCCAGGAGGCGTTGGAGGAGTTCGACCGCAACGGCGCCGACATCGTGCTGCTCGACCTCATGCTCCCCGGGATGAGCGGCACCGACGTGTGCAAGCAGTTGCGCGCCCGCTCCGCCGTGCCGGTGATCATGGTGACCGCGCGGGACAGCGAGATCGACAAGGTCGTCGGCCTGGAGCTGGGCGCGGACGACTACGTCACCAAGCCGTACTCGGCGCGCGAGCTGATCGCCCGCATCCGCGCCGTGCTGCGCCGCGGCGGCGAGTCCGAGGAGCTGTTGCCGCAGGTCCTGGAGGCCGGGCCGGTGCGGATGGACGTCGAGCGGCACGTGGTGACCGTGGACGGCGGCGAGGTGAGCCTCCCGCTCAAGGAGTTCGACCTCCTGGAGTACCTGCTGCGCAACGTCGGCCGGGTGTTGACCCGCGGCCAACTGATCGACCGGGTGTGGGGCGCGGACTACGTCGGCGACACCAAAACCCTGGACGTGCACGTCAAGCGGCTGCGCTCGAAGATCGAGCCCGACCCGTCGGCGCCGCGCCACCTGGTCACCGTGCGCGGACTGGGATACAAGTTCGAATCCTGATCATCCCGACCAGGTACGGTGCACCGCGTGCGCCTAGGGGTGCTTGATGTCGGGTCCAACACCGTCCACCTCTTGGTGGTGGACGCTCATCGGGGTGCCCACCCGACGCCGATGAGTTCCGAGAAGTCCGTGCTGCGGCTCGCCGAGCAGCTGGACGGCTCCGGGATGCTCGGCCGCGAGGGCGCCGACCAGCTGGTGCGCACCGTCGCCGCGTCCAAGGCGGCGGCGGAGCGACTGGGCTGCGAGGACCTGATGGCGTTCGCGACGTCCGCGGTGCGCGAGGCGGGCAACTCGGCCGAAGTGCTGGACCGGGTCCGCGGCGAGACCGGCGTCGACCTGCAGGTGCTGACCGGCGAGGACGAGGCGCGGTACACGTTCCTCGCGGTGCGCCGCTGGTACGGCTGGTCGGCGGGCAGGCTGCTGAGCCTGGACATCGGCGGCGGGTCGCTGGAGCTGGCGGTCGGCGTGGACGAGGAGCCGGAGGAGGCGTTCTCGGTGCCGCTCGGCGCGGGCAGGCTGACCCGGACCCGGTTCCGCAACGACCCGCCGAGCCGGACCGAGGTGCGCGAGACGACCGAGTGGCTGGCCGAGCAGCTGTCGCCGGTGGTGAAGAAGATCCGCCGAGTGGGTACCCCCGATCGAGTGGTCGCCACGTCGAAGACGTTCCGCACGCTGGCCCGGCTGACCGGCGCGGCGCCGTCGTCGGCCGGTCCGCGGGCGCGGCGCGTGCTCACCGACGCGGGCCTGCGGCAGCTCATCGCGTTCATCTCCCGGATGTCCGCGGCGGACCTGGCCGAGCTCGAAGGGGTGAGCGCCAGCCGTGCCCACCAGTTGGTGGCGGGTGCTCTGGTGGCCGAGGCCACGATGCGAGCCCTGTCACTCGGCGAGCTGGAGATTTGTCCCTGGGCACTGCGGGAAGGTGTCATCCTGCGTCGGCTGGACCACACTAATGGCTCGGACCTGACCACCCCGCCGGACCGCACCCGCCGGACGGGTGACACTGGACGGACTGGCCGCCACGGGGCACGGTGGAGTTGATGAGTCGAGAGAGCGAGTCGGAGCAGACCCAGCGCACCGTCGCGGAGTTGCTCGCCCAGTACGGCGGGGGCTCCGGCGAGGTGACGCCGCGTCGGCGACGGCGCCGTGCCGAAGAGGCCTCGGACACCGCTCCGCAGGCCATCATCGACCGGATCAACTCCGACAGCGGCAGCATGCTGCCGGTCCGCGACGAGCCCGAGCCCGCCGCGCCCCCGCTGCCGCAGCGGCAGCGCTCCGTCGAGGCCGAGCGCACGGCCTACCAGCCGCCGATCGCGCCGCCCCCGGTGTCCCGGCCGAAGCCGTCGGCGCTGCGCCCCGAACCGCCGGCGCCGCCCAGGCCGGAGCCGGGATCGCGGTCGGACGTGCCCCGGCCGGACGTGTCGCGGCTGGAGCCGCCGAAGGTCGAGTCCGGGCGCAGACGGGCGCCCGACGTCGACCCGGCCGAGGAAACCAGGGTCGTGCCGCCGATCGTGGCCGACTACCAGGGCGAGCCGTCCCGGCCCAACCTGCCGAAACCGCCGGTCAAGCCCGAGCAGTCGCGCTCGAACCTGGTGCGCCCGGTGCCGCCCGGCGCGCCGCCCGCGGTGAAGCCGCCGGGGGCGACTCCTCCCGGGTTGGGCCAGCCCGTTCGCGAGCCGGTGACCGAGGTGATGCCGCGCATCACCGACAAGCTCACGCCGAACGTGCCGCTGGAGTCGTTGCCGACCGAGTCGGTGCTGATCGTGCCGCCCGCGCCCCCCCGGCTGCCCGAGCCGCTGCCCGACCAGTCCGCCGAGGACTGGTTCGGCGACGACGAGCCCGAAGAGGTCGTGGAGCAGGAGAGCACCGCGTTCCACCCGTACGTCGACCTCGACGAGGAAGACGAGGACGACGACTACTCGCGCCGCGACTTCAAGCGCCGCGACCTGGACGACGACGAGCCCGCCGGGCTGGCCGACATCGACGACGAGGACGACGAACGCCCCGCCGAACGCTCGGCGGGCAAGGAGTGGCTGGTCATGCTCGGCCAGCTCGCGGTCGGCGTGATCGGCGGCGCGGCGCTGTGGCTGGGCTTCAACTTCCTGTGGCGCACGGCCGCGCCCGCCGCGCTGGTGGTGGCGCTGGCGGTGACGGTCGGCCTGGTGATGATGGTCCGCAAGATCCGCCGTGCGGACGACCTCCAGACGACCGTGCTGGCGGTGTTGGTGGGGTTGATCGTGACGGTGTCGCCTGCGGCGATGCTGCTGGTGAACTCTTGATCCCGGTCGGCCTGTCCACCGCGGCCGTCTGGCCGCAACCGGCGGGTGCCGCGTTCGAGGCGGCGGCGGAGCTGGGCTACGACGGCGTCGAGGTCATGGTGTGGGCCGACCCGGTGAGCCAGGACGTGCGGGCGGTGGACCGGCTGTCGAAGCGCTACGGGGTGCCGGTGCTGGCCGTGCACGCGCCGTGCCTGCTGATCAGCCAGCGGGTGTGGTCGCCCGACCCGTCCGAGCGGTTGCGGCGCAGCGTCCAGGCGGCCGTCGACCTGGGTGCGCGGACGGTCGTGCTGCACCCGCCGTTCGCGTGGCAGCGGCGGTACGCGGACGGGTTCGCCGACCTGGTCGCGTCGTTGGAGGACGCCAGCGGCGTCGCCATCGCGGTGGAGAACATGTTCCCGGTGCGCCGGCCGCTCGGGCGGGGGCGGTCGGTGCAGGTGACGGCGTTCCGGCCGTCGATCGACCCGACCGACGTGGGTCACCGGAACTACACGCTGGACCTGTCGCACGCCTCGGCCGCGCACGTGGACGCGATGGAGCTGGCCAAGCGCATGGGCGACGGGCTGACCCACGTGCACCTGGCCGACGGTTCCGGCTTGCCGAAGGACGAGCACCTGGTGCCCGGCCGCGGCACCCAGCCGTGCGCCGAGCTGCTGGCCCACCTGATCCGCACCGGCTTCACCGGCCAGGTCGTGCTGGAGATCAACACCCGCCGCGCCCGCACGGCCGCCGAACGCGTCGAACTCCTAGCCGAATCCCTCCTCTTCGCCCGCCTCCACCTCTGACCCGGGCTCCACCTCCACCACCAGCGTGTCCTACCTCCAGAACGCGCGTGTCCTACGTTCGCGTCGCGCGTGTCCTACGTCCAGGACCCCCGAGTTCAACGCTCAGGCGACCGGCGTGTGAACTCGCACCCGCTCCCGCGCCCGTCAGCGGCTAGGGTCTTGATCGTGAACCCGTTGCGCACGTTGATCCTCGCCGCCGCGGGCAACGACGCGGTGCGCCGGGTCGTCGCGACCGCCCCCGTCAGCCGTGACGTGGTGCGCCGGTTCGTGGCGGGAGAGACCACCGCGGACGCGATCGACGCGACCGGACGGCTCATCGGCGACGGCCTGCGCGTCACCCTCGACCACCTCGGCGAGGACACCACCGACCGCGCCACCGCCGAACGCACCGTGCGCGCGTACCTGGACCTGCTCGACCAGCTGCACGACGGCGGCCTCGCCCCGGACGCCGAGGTCAGCGTGAAGCTGTCCGCCGTCGGCCTGGCCCTCGACGAGACGTTCGCGCTGGACAACGCCTCCCGCATCTGCGCCGCCGCCGAGCAGGCGAACACCACGGTCACCCTCGACATGGAGGACCACACCACCACCGACGCCACCCTGCGCGTGCTCGCCGAACTGCGCCGCCACTGGCCGTCGACCGGTGCGGTGCTCCAGGCGTACCTGCGCCGCACCCTGGACGACGTCCGCGAGCTCGCGGGCACGCGCGTCCGGCTGTGCAAGGGCGCGTACGCCGAACCGGCTTCGGTGGCCTACGACGACCCGCACGAGGTCGACCTCAACTACGTGCGCTGCGCCAACGTCCTGCTGGCCGGCTCCGGTTACCCGATGTTCGCCACCCACGACCCGCGCCTGATCGAGATCGTCTCCGAACGCGCCCGCTGGTACGGCAAGTCGGTCGACGACTTCGAGTTCCAGCTCCTCTACGGCGTCCGGCCGGGCGAGCAGCAGCACCTCGCCGCCGAGGGGCACGTCGTGCGGGTGTACGTGCCGTTCGGCGAGCAGTGGTACGGGTACCTGATGCGCCGGCTCGCCGAGCGGCCGGCCAACGTCGCGTTCTTCCTGCGCTCGCTGGTAAGCCGTTCGTGAGGAGCCCTGTGTCCTTCTCGCTAGCCAGTGCGGTCCGCCCCCTGGGCGACGGCACGTACACCGCCTCCCTGCCCGCGGAGTGGACCGTCGGTCCCAAGCCGCACGGCGGGTTCCTGCTGGCCCTGGTCTCACGGGCGGCGGTGGACAGCGCGCGGGCGGTCGTGCCGGGCGCCGACGACCTGGCGCCGCTGGCGGTGAGCACGCAGTTCCTGCGCGCGCCCGAGGTGGGGCCGGTGCTGCTGCGGACGCAGGTGCGCAAGGCGGGGCGGACGGCGACCGTGGTGACGTCGACGTTGGAGCAGCGCGGGCGCAGCTGCGTGGAGGCGGTGGTGACGGTCGGGCGGATGCCGACGGCCGCGCCGGACTACGTAGACCTGCCCGACATGCCCGCCGCGCCGCCCGCGGACGCGATCGACCTCGCGTCCATGGGGTCAGGCGGGGTGTACAAGCTCGGCGCGGTGTGCGACGTGCGGCTGGACCAGGCGGGCGCGGGGTTCCTGACCGGGCGGGTGGGTGACCCGCTGGTGCTGCGGCTGTGGGTGCGTCCGCTGGGTGAGCGGCCGGACCCGTACTTCGCGCTGATCGCGGGGGACGTCTCGATGCCGGTGACGTTCAACCTGGGCCGGTTCGGGTGGTCGCCGACCGTGCAGCTGACCGCGTTGCTGCGGGCGAACCCGGCGCCGGGGTGGCTGCGCGTGCGGGTGTCGTGCAGCGCGGTGCACGGGCAGTGGTTCGACGAGGACGCCGTGGTGATCGACTCCGCCGGGCGGCTGGTGTGCCAGGCGCGTCAGCTGGCGTTGACGCCGGCCACGTGACCCGAGCGTTGAACTCGGGGGTCCTGAGCGTAGGACACGCGCGTTCTGGAGGTGGGACACGCCGGTGGTGGGGGTGGGACCTGGGGTGTTGGGGTGGGGAGGTCGTGGCAGGCTTGGCGCATGACGACCATCGCCGTGTTGGGTGCCGGAAAGATCGGCGAAGCGCTGCTGTCGGGGCTGTTGCAGGGTGGGCGCAAGGCCGATGAGCTGCTGTTCACCGAGAAGCACCCGGAACGGGCCACCGCGCTGACCGAGCGGTACGGCGTGGAGGGGCTCGACGTGCCCGGCGCCGCCCAGCGGGCCGACGTGCTCGTGGTCGCGGTCAAGCCGCAGGACATCGAACCGCTGCTGGACGAGCTGGCCCCCGTGCTCAAGCCGGGCACGCTGGTGGTCTCGCTGTGCGCCGGCCTGCCGACGTCGCTGTACGAGCGCAGGCTCCCCGACAGCACCCCCGTGGTCCGGGTCATGCCGAACACCCCGATGGTCGTCGGCGAGGCGATGAGCGCCATCTCGGCGGGCAAGTACGCCACCGACGAGCACCTGAACCTGGTCGAGCAGCTGCTGGGCACGGTCGGCAAGGTCGCCCGCGTCCCGGAGAGCCAGCAGGACGCCGTCACCGCGCTGTCCGGCTCCGGTCCCGCCTACTTCTTCTACCTGGTCGAAGCCATGATCGACGCGGGCATCCTGCTCGGCATCCCGCGCGACCTGGCCGGCCGGCTGATCATCCAGTCGGCGGTCGGCGCGGCCACCATGCTGAACGAGGGCGACCAGCACCCGGTCATCCTCCGCGAGGCCGTCACGTCACCCGCCGGCACCACCATCATGGCCATCCGCGAGCTGGAGAAGCACGGCGTGCGCGCGGCGATGCTGGCGGCCATCGAGGCGGCGCGCGACCGTTCGGTGGAACTGGGACGCGACCACGAGGCGGACTGATACCGCCATTGGCCGTCGCACCAGTCCCACGCGTCCCGTTACTCTCAAGGGAGCACGTGCGTGTCGAACCGTCGGTGGGGAAGCCGACGGCACGACGCGTGTCGAAGGACGCGGTGATCCATGCCTGCGGAGGAGAAGTCGCTCGGTCAAGTCAGATTCATGACGGTCGCCGAGGTCGCGCTGATGATGCGCGTGTCGAAGATGACGGTGTACCGCCTGGTCCACTCCGGTGAGCTGACGGCGGTGCGCGTGGGCAAGTCGTTCAGAGTGCCGGAGAAGGCGGTGCACGAGTACCTGCGCAACGCCTACTTCGACGCCGGGTGAGGGTGCGCTCGGACGAGCGGGTAAAGTGATAGGCCGTTCGTGCCTGGTGTCGGCGCGCCCACTTGACGGGTGTCTCCACCGGCGCGTGGAGACCACCAACGTCTAGTAGTGAAGGAACCCGCATGGGCTCGGTCATCAAGAAGCGCCGCAAGCGCATGTCGAAGAAGAAGCACCGCAAGTTGCTGCGCAAGACGCGGGTCCAGCGCAGGAAGCGCGGCAAGTAACCCCAGCGGGTTCTAGCACCGCCAGTCCCCGGCGAGTAGGCCGCGGGACTGGCGGTGTCTTCGTTCCGGGGGACGACCGCCGTCCCGCCATCCGGGTGATTCACCGGTAACGCCCTCGTGACCTGCGTCAAGAGGTCGTTCCGCGGCCGATCGCCCGGCCGGTTCCCGGCTAGCATCGTCGAGTCGCACCACCCGCACCGAGTCGCACCACCCGCACAGGGAGTCGCATGGCGCCCAAGGTCGTTCTCGTCACCGGTTGCAGCCGCTACCTCGGCGGTCACCTCGCCGCGCGCTTCGCGGCGAACCCGGACGTCGACCGGGTGCTCGGCGTGGACACCGAGCCGCCGTCGCGCGACCTGCTGCGCCGGATGGGCCGCGCCGAGTTCGTGCGCGCCGACATCCGCAACCCCCTCATCGCGAAGGTCATCGCCACCGCGCACGTCGACACGGTCGTGCACGCGTCGGTGACGGCGAACCCGGCCGGACCGGCGGGCCGCACCGCGATGAAGGAGATGAACGTCATCGGCACGATGCAGCTGCTGGCCGCGTGCCAGAAGTCGCCGCACGTGCGCAAGCTGGTGGTGAAGTCGACCAGCGCGGTGTACGGGTCGAGCTCGCGCGACCCGGCGGTGTTCACCGAGGACATGGGCCCCAAGGACCTGCCCTCCAGCGGCTACGCCAAGGACGCCGTCGAGGTCGAGGGGTACGTGCGCGGCTTCGCCCGGCGCCGGCCGGACGTGGACGTCACCGCGCTGAGGTTCACCAACTTCATCGGCCCCCGCATCGACACGGTGCTGACCAGGTACTTCGCCCTGCCGGTCGTGCCGACCGTGCTGGGTTACGACGCCAGGGTGCAGTTGCTGCACTCCGAGGACGCGCTGGCGGTGCTGGAGCGCGCCACGCTGCACGACCTGCCCGGCGTCTACAACGTGGGCGGTGACGGCGTGCTGATGCTGTCGCAGGCCATCCGCCGCGCGGGCCGGATCAGCCTGCCGGTGCCGAGCGGGGCGGTGCCCACGATGGGCCGGTTCTTCCGCGGCGCGCGGCTGGTGGACTTCTCGCCGGACCAGATGAGGTTCCTGAACTGGGGCCGGGTGGTGGACACGACGCTGCTGAAGCAGGAGTTCGGCTTCACCCCGAGGTGGACCACCCAGCAGGCGTTCGACGACTACGTGAGCGGGCGCGCCCTGCGGCCGCTGGTCGGCCCGGGACTGGTGGCGTCGGTCGAGCGGGGCGTGCTCGACCTGGCCGCCAGGTTCCGCTGATCCCCCCAGAGCCCGCCGGCGCGGTCGGCGATCAGATCGAGGAGGTGGACACGTGGCAGAGGCACGGGTGATCCCGCTGCACGGTGCGGACCGGGAGGCTCCCCGACGACGGCGCGGTGCACACCCCGCGGCCGGACCGGTTCCCGTGCCCGACCCGCCGGCGCCGCAGGCCGCCGCGGTGCCGGAGGCGACGGGCTGGGAGCACCGGCTGGCCGACCTGCTCGCGTTCGCCCGCAGGCGCATCCAGGGCGACTACGAGGTGGACGAGTTCGGCTTCGACCCGGACCTCACCGACAACGTGCTGATGCCGCCGCTCAAGCCGCTGTACGAGAAGTGGTTCCGGGTGGAGACGATCGGCATGCACAACGTGCCGGGCGAGGGCGGCGCGCTGATCGTCGCCAACCACTCCGGCACGCTGCCGCTGGACGCCACGATGACCGCGTTCGCGATGCGCGCGGACCACCCGAAGCGCCGCCACCTGCGGATGCTGGGCGCGGACCTGGTGTTCAAGACGCCGGTGCTGGGCGCGTTGGCGCGCAAGTCGGGGCAGACGCTCGCGTGCAACCCGGACGCGGAACGGCTGCTCACCTCCGGTGAGCTGGTCGGCGTGTGGCCGGAGGGCTTCAAGGGCATCGGGAAGCCGTTCAAGGACCGGTACAAGCTCCAGCGGTTCGGGCGGGGCGGGTTCGTCTCGGCGGCGTTGAACACCGGTGTGCCGATCATCCCGTGCTCGATCGTGGGCGCCGAGGAGATCTACCCGAAGATCGGCGACATCAAGGCGCTGGCCAGGCTGTTCGGCTTCCCCTACTTCCCGGTGACGCCGTTCTTCCCGCTGCTGGGCCCGCTGGGCGCGATCCCGCTGCCCTCGAAGTGGTACATCGAGTTCGGCGAGCCGATCCGGACCGACGTCTACGGCGAGCACGCCGCCGACGACCCGATGCTGGTGTTCAACCTGACCGACCAGGTGCGGGAGACGATCCAGCAGACCCTGTACCGGCTGCTCACGCAGCGCCGGAACGTCTTCCTGGGCTGAGCGGGTCACCGTCCGCCGGCGTCAGCGGTCGCGGCGGCGGTAGGCCAGGGTGGCGGCGACCGCGCCGGCCAGGGCGCCCGCGCCCAGTACGGACGGGACGCCGATCTTCGCCGCCTTGCGGCCGGTGCGGAAGTCGCGGATCTCCCAGCCGCGCTTGCGGGCCGTCTCGCGCAGGCCGGAGTCCGGGTTCACCGCGACCGCCGTGCCGACGACCGACAGCATCGGCACGTCGTTCACCGAGTCCGAGTACGCCGTGCACCGCCGCAGGTCGAGGCCCTCCCTGGCGGCCAGGGCCCGCACCGCGTGCGCCTTCGCCCGGCCGTGCAGCAGGTCACCGACCAACCGGCCGGTGTAGATGCCGTCCGTGCTCTCCGACACCGTGCCGAGCGCACCGGTCAGGCCCAACCTCCGGGCGATGATCTGCGCCAGCTCCACCGGCGTCGCGGTCACCAGCCACACCCGCTGACCGGCGTCCAGGTGCATCTGCGCCAACGCCTGGGTGCCCGCCCAGATCCGGTCGGCCATGAGCTCGTCGTAGATCTCCTCGCCCAGCGAGACGAGCTCCGCCACCGACCGGCCGGCCACGAACGACAGCGCCTGCTCGCGTGACGCCGCCACGCTCTGCGGGTCCTCCCGGCCGCCGACGCGGAACTTGAGCTGCTGCCAGGCGAACCCGGCGAGGTCGGAGTTCTTGAAGTACTTGCGCGCCGCGAGGCCGCGGGCGAAGTGGAAGATCGACGCGCCCATCATCATCGTGTTGTCGACGTCGAAGAAGGCGGCGGCGGTGAGGTCGGTGGTCGCGCTCCCGGACGGCCCGACGGTCAGCGCGGCCTCGGCCGAAGCCGCACCGGCCAGCGCGGCGAGCCTCTCCCGCTCGGCCGAGCTCTCCACCACACGCCTTTTCACCACGTCAGCGCCTCCCGCGGTCCGATGGGGACAGGGTAGCGATCAGCCGCCGAGGCCGGGCAGCGGCAGCGACGGGAGGGTCAACGTGGGCAGCGGGAGCAGCGGACCGCCGGTCGTGGTGGGCGGTGTGGGCGGCGTCGGCGTCGGCGCGTTCCCCGTGACGCCGCCGCCCGGTGTGCCGGTGGTGCCGGGCGCGTTGCCCGGCGTGGTGAGGACGGCGGCGGTCGTCGGCGGTACGGACGGCGCGGCGCTCGGCGACGTGCCCGGTTCGGCGGGCCGCGCCGCGCACTCGCCCTCGGCGGGCACCGGCCCGACCTGGTCGACGTGCCCCGACGTCACGGGCACGCAGTCCACCCGGGCGAGCAGCGCGGCCGCCCGTCCGGCGATCCGGTCGAGCAGGTCGAGCGACGCACCCGCCCGGTCGACGGCCTCGGCGGGCAGCGACGCGCGCACCTCGGCCAACCGGGTCGCCTGCGAGGTGGCCCAGTCGCGCAGGTCCTCCAGGGCGCGCTGGTCCGAGTTCGAGCCGAGCGCGGTCAGCACGCGGGAACCGGCCGCGGCGTCGGCGTCGAAGTCGGTCAGCGCGGTCAGGTAGCCGCCGAGCGGTCCGCCACCGGACTCGCGGTACCGGTCGACCAGCGTCTCCAGCTCGGCGACGCGCGCGGCGGCGAACTCCAGGCGCTTCTGGCCCTTCGACTCCTCGCCGAAGGTGAGGCCGAGCGAGGCGGACTCGGCGGTGCGCTTGACGCCGTACAGCGCGTCGCCCGGCAGCGCGTCCCGGCTGAGCAGCAGGCTCATCCCGGCCAGCGAGAACAGCAGGCACAGCGCCGCGGCGAGGGCCACCGCTAATCGGCCGCGCGCGCCGGTGCGACGTTCCCGCACGGGTCGGTGGAGCTTGGTGGGCGGCGGCTCGGCCGCGCCGAGCACCCTGGCCCGCATCCGCGCCTTGGCGGCCTCGTCGGGGCCTGCCGTGACTGCGGCTTTCCGCAGCAGTGCCACGACGGCCAGCTCGTCGGCGACGTCCTCGCCGTCACCGGGCGCGGCGTCGGGATGCGCGTCGACCGCGCGGGCGAACTGCTCGCGCTGCCTGTGACGCCATAGTGGCGTGATCCCTCTGCCTACCATCCCGCGTGGCCAACCATCCCGCACCGTCTCGAACGTTCCTGCCCCGAACAACGAACCGGGAGGTCCCGGGGTTACGCGGGCGACGAGTGGTGCGACGGTGATCTCACCGCAGCCACGTGGGCAGCAGTTGGGCCAACCGGCGCACCGCTCGGTGCTGCAGGGCCTTGATGGCGCCCTCGTTGCGCCCCATCTTCGCGGCCGTCTCGGCCACCGACAAGCCCTCGATGAAGCGGAACGTGATGCAGTCGCGTTGATCGTCACCCAGTTGGGCTACACAGCGGAGCAGTTCGGCGTTGGCCGCGCCGGTCAGCACTTCCTGTTCGGGACCGTCCGTGACCTCGCGGTTGTCCGTGAGCTCGGCGGTCGTGACCTCCAGCCGGTAGCGGCTGGACTTCACGTGGTCGAACACGATGTTGCGCGCGATCGTGACGAACCAGGCGCCGACGTCGCGGCCCTGGTAGCTGATGGACCCGATGCTGCGCAGCGCGCGGAGGAACGTCTCGCTGGTGACGTCCTCGGCCAGCGTGCGGTCGCCCACGCGGAACAGCACGTACCGGTACACCACGTCGACGTACCGGTCGTAGAGCGCGCCGAACGCGTCCGTGTCGCCGCCCTGAGCGGCGCGGACCAGGTTCCACGGCTCTTCGGCCGCGTTGCTCTCCACGCTCTCGATCGTGCTGGACTGCCCTCCCGCACTCCACCTCGAGCGGAGCGAACGGATGGTTCGGACGGAGTTCTCGCGTGCCCGTGCGGTCATCGGCTCGCGGCACCTCCACAGAGTCGCCGTGCCGGCAGCATACGTGTTGTTACTCCGTAGTAGGTAGCGGCAAGTGGTCTCGAATCTGCGACGCGGATGGAGTCGGTGCATGACGCCGTCCGCGCGTGACAGACTGCGCAGAGGTCCGCCGTGGTTCACCAGGAGGTCGCGTTGACCGCTTCCGCAAGCAACATCGCCGACCTGGTTCGCGCCTCCGCGCACCGTGGACCCAAGCACGTCGCACTGGTCGATGTCACTGCCTCCGACGGAGTCGGGGACGAGGCGGGCGTGCGCAGTTGCACGTGGGCCGAGTTCGACGCCGCCGTGGACGGCGAGGCGCACCGGCTGGTCGCGGCGGGCGTCGAACCGGGCGACCGGGTCGTCGTGCGGCTGCCCACCGGCATCGCGTTCTGCGTCGCGGTGTTCGGTGTGCTGCGGGCCGGCGGCGTCCTCGTGCCCGCCGGACCGGGCCAGCCGACCCGCGAGCTCCAGCGCCTGGTCACCGACTGCGGCGCGAAGCTGCTCGTCGGCGACGGCGGTGAGGCGGACGTCGAGGTGCTGCCCGCGCCGACCTTGGACCCGGGCGAGGAGTTCACCGCCGTCGGCTCGGGCGAGGACCTGGCCGTGCTCGGCTACACCTCCGGCACGTCCGGCTCGCCGCGCGGCGCGATGCTGTCGCACCGGGCGCTGCTGGCCAACGTCGCGCAGTGCGCGTCCCTGCGGCCCGCACCGGTGACCGCGGGCGACCGGGTGCTGCTGGCGCTGCCGCTGTTCCACGTCTACGGGCTCGGTCCCGGCCTGCTCCAGGTGGCGGGCGCGGGCGCGACGGCCGTGCTGCTGGAGCGGTTCGACGCCGACCTGGCGTTGGCCGCCATCCGCGAGCACCGGGTGAGCACGCTGGTCGGCGTGCCGCCGATGTACGCGGCGATCCTGGCCCAGCCCGTCGAACGGCTGCGCGAGGACCTCGCCACGGTCCGCCTGTTCACCTCCGGCGCCGCACCGCTGTCGGCCGGCCTGCTCGGCGCCGTGCGCGACGCCGTGGGCCTGCCCGTCTACGAGGGCTACGGGCTGACCGAGACCGGGCCGGTGCTGACCACGACCCTGGCCGGCGGCGTGCCCAAGGCGGGTTCGGTCGGTCGGGCGCTGCCCGGCGTGCAGATCCGGCTGGTCGACACCGACGGCCGGCCGCTGGACCAGGACGAGGACGAGCCGGGCACCGGCCTGGTCGCGGCCAAGGGCGACAACCTGTTCAGCGGCTACTGGCCCGACGGCGCGCACGGGCCGGACGCGGAGGGCTGGTTCCGCACCGGTGACGTCGGCTACCTCGACGCCGACGGCGACCTGCACCTGGTGGACCGGGCGGGCGACCTGATCATCGTCAACGGCTTCAACGTCTACCCGCACGAGGTCGAGCAGGTGCTCGGCGAGCTGGACGGGGTGGCCGAGGCGGCGGCGGTCGGCGTGCCGGACGAGCGGACCGGCGAGTCGGTGAAGGTCGTGGTCGTGCCCAGCGAGGGCGCGGAGCTCACCGAGGACGCGGTGAAGGACCACTGCGCGGGGCGGCTGGCGAAGTTCAAGGTGCCGACCGTGGTCGAGTTCGCCACCACGCTGCCGCACTCGCCGACCGGCAAGCTGGCGCGAGCACGGCTGCGGCTACCCCTAGCCTGAACGGTGTGAGCCACCACGTCACCTTGATGAGCCGGGTCGACTGCCACGCCTGCGAGCAGGCCAAGACCGACCTGGAGCGGATCTGCGGCGAGCTGGGCGTGCCGTGGGACGTGCGCGACGTCGACTCCGACCGCGAGCTGCGCGCCGAGTACGGGGACCGGGTGCCGGTGATCCTGGTCGACGGCGAGGAGCACGGGTACTGGTCGGTCGAGGAGGACCGGTTGCGCGCCGCCCTGCGCTGACGTCCCCGCGCTGACGATCCCGCGCTGACGATCCCGCGCTGACGATCCCGCGCTGACGATCCCGCGCTGACGATCCCGCGCTGACGATCCCGCGCTGACGTCCCCTGGCCGACGACTCCGGGCCGACGATTACCGGCCGCTTACGGATTGGGTGAACCGGATCGCGCAGGGTGTCGAATTACCCCTATGACACGCCTGACCGCCGCCCTCGTCGGACTCCTCGGCGTGGCCGCCGCGCTCGCGGCCGGACACCTCGTCGCCGGCGTGGTCGGGCCTCCGGCCTCACCGTTCCTGGCGGTGGGCAACACCGCGATCGACTTCACGCCGAGCCCGCTGAAGGACTTCGCGGTCCGCACGTTCGGCACCAACGACAAGCTCGTGCTGCTGCTCGGGATGGCGGTCGTGCTGCTCGCCGCGGCCGCCGTCGCGGGCCTGCTGTCCCGCCGTTCGCCGCTGCCCGGCACGGTGCTCGCCGCCGCGCTCGGCCTCCTGGGCGTGGCCGCCGTGCTGTACCGGCCGGACCTCGGTCAGCTCGGCGTCCTCGCGCCGATCGCGAGCCTGGTCGTCGGCGTCGTGGTCTTCCGGTGGCTGCACGCCAAGGCGTCGGCCACCGCGCTCCCGGCCACCGCGTCCCCGGCAACCACACCTCCGACCACCGCGCCCTCGACCGCGGACGGCCGCCGCGCGTTCCTCGTCGCCTCGGGCGCGACGGCCGTCGGCGCGGGCCTGTCGGCACTGGTCGGCCAGTTCGCGAGCGGCCGCGTGGACGTCGAGGCGTCCCGCAAGGCCGTCGGCGGGCTCAAGCCGACCACCCCCGCGCCGGCCATCCCGGCGGGCGCCGACTTCGCCGCCGAGGGCACACCCACCTTCATCACCCCGAACGCGGACTTCTACCGGATCGACACGGCGCTGAGCGTGCCGCGCATCCGGGCCGAGGACTGGGTGCTGCGGGTGCACGGCATGGTCGACCGGGAGCTCACCCTCCGCTACGACGACCTGCGGCGACGTGACCTGGTCGAACGCACCATCACGATGGTCTGCGTCTCCAACGAGGTCGGCGGTCCCTACATCTCCACCGCGAACTTCGTCGGCGTGCCCCTGCGCGACGTGCTGCTGGAAGCCGGTGTCCGGCCGGGCGCCGACCAGCTGTTCTCCACCAGCGCCGACGGGTGGACCGCGGGCTCGCCGGTCGACGTCGTGCTGGAGCAGGAGCGGGGCGCGCTGATCGCGCTGGGCATGAACGGCGAGCCGCTGCCGCTGGAGCACGGCTTCCCGGCCCGCCTGGTCGTGCCCGGCCTCTACGGGTACGTCTCGGCCACCAAGTGGGTCGTCGACCTGGAGCTGACCACGTTCGACGCCAAGCGCGGCTACTGGCTGGACCGCGAGTGGGCGCGCAGGGCGCCGGTCAAGGTGATGTCCCGGATCGACCGCCCGGAAGGCCTGGCCACGGTGTCCGGCCGGGTCGTCGCCACCGGCGTGGCGTGGGCCCAGCCCACCGGCGTCGAGCGGGTCGAGGTCCGGGTCGACAACGGCCCGTGGCGCACCACCACGCTGTCCGAGGACGTGAACGGCTCGACCTGGCGCATGTGGCGCATCGAGCTGGACCTGCCGCCCGGCGGTCACACGATCGAGTCACGCGCCACCGACAAGTCGGGCTCCACCCAGCCGCAGGCCCGCGTCGCCCCGATCCCGGACGGCGCGACCGGCTGGCACTCGATCTTCTTCACGGTCGCCTAGATCACTCGAAAGAGGGCGAACCGGATCGTCAGTCACATCGAATGCCTTAGTGACTACCGAAAAGGTAAACACCGAGGAGTGATCCCAGTGCGGAACCGCAAGATCGCCATCGTCGGCGCCATCGCCGCGGCCACCCTGTCCCTCGCCGCCTGCGGCGGCACCGACACCGCGTCGTCCGGCGGGAACGCCACCACGACCACCGGCGGGGCCACCACGACCACCGAGGCCGAGGCCATGGCCGACGGCGTGACCAAGACGTCCGACGTGTTCGGCGCCGGCTGCGCCCAGGTGCCCAGCGACCCGTCGAACAAGGGTTCGCTCGAAGGGATGGTGACCGACCCGGTCGCTACCGCCGCGTCCAACAACCCGCTGCTGACCAAGCTCGTCGCGGCGGTCGGCGCGGCCGGCCTCGGCGACACGCTCAACGGCCAGAAGGCGATCACCGTCTTCGCGCCCTACGACGGCGCGTTCGCCGAGCTCGGTGACGCGAAGTTCGCCGAACTCGCAGGTCAGCCCGCCGTGCTCGGGGACATCCTGAAGTACCACGTGGTCGCCGAGCGCTACGACGCCAAGGGCCTGCAGGACGCGGGCAAGGTCGACAGCCTGCTCGGCCAGGAGCTCACCATCGCCGGCTCGGGCGACTCGATGACCGTCAACGGCGCCCCGGTCCTGTGCGGCAACATCCCGACCGCCAACGCCACCGTGTTCGTCATCGGCAAGGTGCTCACCCCGCCCGCGATGTGACCTGACACGCCGGTCAGCCGGATTCACCCCAAGGTGGGCCGCGCCTCCTCGTATCCACGGGGAGGCGCGGCCCACCTTTCCCCCAGGGGGTCGAGGTCCGATCCGCCAACTTTGTGCAAGCGTTCACAAGCGGTACGGTGGGTGCATCACTCCGCTGGTGGCGATACCCGGCGGGTCAGTGCGACGGATGTCGAGGAGTTCCAGCGTGGCGGCTCAGCGGGGCGAGGGTGACGGTGTCGTGACCCGCCCAGGCGAAGCGCCCGTGGACGTCCGGGAGCGGGCACGCGCGATTCCCGAGGCGGCGGTGGCGCGGCTCGCGGTCTACCTCCGCGTCCTCTCGGGCATGGTCGAGCAGGGCGTGACGACCATCTCCAGCGAGGAACTGGCGGGCGCCGCCGGGGTCAACTCGGCCAAGCTCCGCAAGGACCTGTCCTACATCGGCTCCTACGGCACGCGTGGCGTCGGTTACGACGTCGAGGTGCTCGTGAGCCACATCGAGCGGATCCTCGGCCTCACCCGCAAGCACTCGGTGGCGGTCGTCGGCATCGGTAATCTTGGTCACGCGCTGGCCAACTACGGCGGTTTTCCCAGCCGCGGGTTCCCGGTCGCCGCGCTGTTCGACATCGACCCGGACCTGACGGGAGTGCCGGTAGGCGGCATACCTGTCAACCACATCGACGACATCACGACCGTCTGCGCCGAGCGCGAGGTCTCGATCGGGGTCATCGCGACACCGCCGCAGGCAGCTCAGGCCGTCTGCGACCGTTTGGTATCCGCCGGAGTCCAGTGCATCCTGAACTTCGCACCCGTCGTGCTCCAAGTGCCGGACTACGTCGAAGTGCGCAAGGTCGACCTGGCGGTCGAGATGCAGATCCTGTCGTTCCACGTCGCGCGACGGGCTGACGAGGCCGCCGGTGACGTGGTCAACGGCATCGGTGTGGACGGGGTGGTGATTCGCCCGTGATCGTGCGGGTAGTGCGCCGGTCGGTGGTGCGCTCATGAGCGTGCTCGTCGTCGGTCTTTCCCACCGGACCACCCCGGTTCCCGTGCTGGAGCGCGTCGCGGTCGCCGACGCCGATCGCGGCAAGGTCCTCGACCAGCTGCTGACGGCGCCCAGCGTGTCCGAGGCCGTGCTGCTGTCGACCTGCAACCGGGTCGAGGTCTACGCGGTCGTCGAGACGTTCCACGGCGGCATGAACGAGGTCGTGGAGGTGCTCGCCCGCCAAGCCGGAGCAGAGCCCGCCGACCTGTTCGAACACCTCTACGTGCACTACTCCGCCGCCGCGGTCGAGCACCTGTTCTCGGTGGCCGGCGGGCTGGACTCGATGGTCGTGGGCGAGGCCCAGATCCTGGGCCAGCTGCGCAACTCCTACAACACCGCCGACGACCAGGGCGTGGTCGGCCGCACGCTGCACGAGCTGATCCAGCACGCCCTGCGGGTCGGCAAGCGCGTGCACACCGAGACCGACATCGACCACGCGGGCGCGTCCGTCGTCTCCGAGGCCCTCGCGGACGCCGCGGCGGCCCTCGAAGGCCTCGAACACCGCAAGGCCCTGATCGTCGGCGCGGGCTCCATGGGCGGCCTGGCCGCCGCCCACCTGCGCCGCGCGGGCATCGGCGAGGTCGTCATCGCCAACCGGACCCCGGCCAACGGCGAACGCCTGGCCACGGCCCTGCGCGCGGACGGCGTCCACGCCACCTCGACCGGCCTGGACACCCTGACCGACGAGATCGCCAAGGCCGACGTGCTGTTCGCCTGCACCGGCTCGGTCGGCACGGTCGTCGGCGCGGAGCACATCGGCGACCGCGCCCCGGACCGACCGCTGGTCGTCTGCGACCTCGGTCTGCCCAAGGACGTCGACCCGGCCGCGGCGCTGCTCGACGGCGTCCGCGTGGTCGACCTGGAGACCCTCCAGCGCAGGCTGTCCGACGCCCCGACCGGGCAGGGCACGCTGCGCGCGGCGGAGATCGTGGCCGAGGAGGTCCGCGCCTACCTGGCCGGGCAGCGCTCGGCCGGGGTCACGCCCACCGTGACGGCGCTGCGCAAGCGCGCCGCCGAGGTCGTGGACGCCGAGCTGCTGCGGCTGGACTCGCGGCTGCCCGAGCTGCCCGGCCCGGTCCGCGACGAGCTGGCCAAGACCGTCCGCCGGGTGGTGGACAAGCTCCTGCACACCCCCACCGTGCGGGTGAAGGAGCTGGCCGCGGCGCCCGGTGGGGCCGGGTACGCCGAAGCGCTGCGCGAGCTGTTCGGGCTCGACCCGCAGGCGCCGTCCGCCGTCAGCACCCCCCATTCGACGCAACCCAAAGGTGAGAAGCGGTGAACCGCACCCTGAGGATCGGCACCCGCGGCAGCGCCCTCGCGCTCGCGCAGACCGGCCACGTGGCCGACGCGCTGCGCGCGGCAGGCGCGGACGTGGAGATCATCACGATCTCCACGCCGGGTGACCGCTCGTCCGCACCCATCGCCGAGATCGGCATCGGGGTGTTCACCTCGGCGCTGCGCGACGCGCTCGCGAACAACGAGATCGACGTCGCCGTGCACTCGTACAAGGACCTGCCCACGGCGCGCGACCCGCGCCTGTCGCTGGCCGCCGTCCCGCCCCGCGAGGACCCGCGGGACGCGCTCGTCGCCCGCGACGGCCTGACCCTGGGCGAGCTGCCCACCGGTGCGAAGGTGGGCACCGGCTCACCCCGCCGCGCCGCGCAGCTCAACGCGCTCGGCCTCGGCATCGAGGTCGTTCCCCTGCGGGGCAACGTGGACACCCGCATCCGGAAGGTCGCCGACGGCGAGCTGGACGGCGTCGTGCTCGCGCGCGCCGGCATCGCCCGCCTCGGCCGTGCCGCCGAGATCACCGAGACCTTGGAGCCCATCCAGATGCTCCCCGCGCCCGCACAGGGCGCCCTCGCAGTGGAGTGCCGGGTCGACGACGTCGACGCCGAACACCTCCTCCAGTCCACTTTGGACGACTCGGCCAGCAGGGCCGCTGTCGCTGCCGAGCGTGCCCTCCTGGCCGCGCTCGAAGCAGGCTGCAGCGCGCCGGTCGGCGCACTGGCCGATGTGGTGGAAGACCTCAGCGACGATGGGGCCGTGGTTCTCCGCCTGTCCCTTCGCGGGGTCATGGCGACGGAGGACGGCGACCTCCTCCGTGCGTCCGCCACCGGTGACTTGACCGCAGCAGAGGAACTCGGCCGCGCGCTGGCCGCCGAGTTGCTCGACCTCTCCGGCCACGCCACCGCGTCGCCGGCGGGGCGTAGTTGATGGGGAGTGCCCTGATGACCCGCGCACGCAAGACCCCCGGCCGAGTCGCGTTCGTCGGCTCAGGTCCGGGCGACACCGGGCTGCTCACGGTCCGGGCCCGCGACCTGCTCCACAAGGCGGAGCTCGTGGTCACGGATCCGGACGTCCCGGCCGAGGTGGTGGCGCTGGTACCCGACGGCGTCGAGGTGCGACCCGCCGTGGGCGATCCCGCCGACGTGGCGAAGGACCTGGTCGCCGAGGCGAAGAACGGTCACGCCGTGGTCCGCCTGGTGGCGGGCGACCCGCTGACCCTGGACTCGGTGGTGAAGGAGGCGCAGGCCGTCTCCAAGACCACGATCGCCTTCGACGTGGTGCCCGGCGTCCCCGCCGGCACCGCGGTGCCCGCCTACGCGGGCGTCGCACTGGGCGCCGTCCACACCGAGGCCGACGTCCGCGGCGCCGTGGACTGGTCCGGCCTCGCCGCCGCACCCGGAACCCTCGTGCTCCACGCGACCGGCGGCCACCTGGCCGAAGCCGCGTCCTCCCTGGTGGAGAACGGCGTGGCCCCGCAGACACCGGTGGCCGTCACCTGTGACGGCACCGGCTTCGGCCAGCGCACCGTCGACACCACCCTGGCCTCCCTCGCCGCCGACGCGGGTGACCTGGGTGGCCCCCTGGTCGTCACCGTCGGCCAAGCGGTGGCCGGCCGCACCAAGCTCTCCTGGTGGGAGTCGCGCGCCCTCTACGGCTGGCGGGTCCTCGTCCCGCGCACCAAGGAGCAGGCGGGCGCGATGAGCGACCGCCTCCACTCCCACGGCGCGATCCCGGTCGAGGTCCCCACGATCTCCGTCGAGCCCCCGCGCAGCCCCGCCCAGATGGAGCGGTCGGTGAAGGGCCTGGTCGACGGCCGCTACCAGTGGGTCGTCTTCACCTCGACCAACGCCGTCCGCGCGGTCTGGGAGAAGTTCCGCGAGTTCGGCCTGGACGCCCGCGCCTTCTCCGGCGTCAAGATCGCCTGCGTCGGCGAGTCCACCGCCGCCAAGGTCCGCAGCTTCGGCATCATCCCGGAGCTCGTGCCGTCCGGCGAGCAGTCGTCCGAGGGCCTCCTCGCCGACTTCCCGCCCTACGACGACATCCTCGACCCGGTGGACCGCGTCCTGCTCCCGCGGGCCGACATCGCCACCGAGACCCTCGCGGCGGGCCTGCGCGAACGGGGCTGGGAGATCGACGACGTCACCGCCTACCGCACCGTCCGCGCCGCCCCGCCGCCCGCGGACACCCGCGAGATGATCAAGTCGGGCGGCTTCGACGCCGTCTGCTTCACCTCGTCCTCCACGGTCCGCAACCTGGTCGGCATCGCGGGCAAGCCCCACGCCCGCACCCTGGTGGCCTGCATCGGCCCCCAGACCGCCGAAACGGCCCGCGAGTTCGGCCTCCGGGTCGACGTCCAACCGGAAGACGCCAACGTCCCCGCCCTCGTGGACGCCCTCGCACAGCACGCAGCGCGCCTGCGGGCAGAAGGCGCCCTACCCCCACCTCGCAAGACCAAGCGCCTCCGCCGCTCCTGACACGGACCCACAGGGGCCCAACAGGACCGACAACGGACCCGGCACTGATGCACCGAGGCCCGATTTGACATGGGTTCGAGTGCCATAGGCTGGTCGGAGCCGGCAGGCTTGGCGGGACGCTCTTCCCCGCCACGCCTGCCGGCTGCGGCCTGCCTGGGGTGCTCGTAAGGGCCCCATGTCAAATCGAGCCGGACCTGCACCGAGCACTCCCGGACCAGGGCAAGCCAAACCAGGCGTACCCCCGCTCGCAGCACCCCTTGCACATACCGAACCACAGGGCACCGACAAAACAGATCAGCCGACAAACAGACCCAGAGCAGCACCCGCCAGCCAGGGAGTACCCGCAGTGTTCCCAGCCCACCGCCCCCGCCGCCTGCGCACCACCCAGGCCATGCGCCGCCTGGTCAGCGAGACCACCGTGCGCCCGCGCCAACTGGTGCTGCCCATGTTCGTCAAGGAAGGCGCGGCAGCCCCGGTCGAGATCAAGAGCATGCCGGGCGTCGTCCAGCACACCCGCGAGTCGTTGCGCAAAGCCGCCGCGGAAGCGGTGCAGGCGGGCGTGGGCGGGATCATGCTGTTCGGCGTCCCCGCCGAGCGCGATGCCGTCGGCTCCGGCGCGACGGACCCCGACGGCATCCTCAACGCCGCCCTGCGCGACCTCCGCCACGAACTCGGTGACACCACCGTCCTGATGTCCGACTGCTGCCTGGACGAGTTCACCGACCACGGCCACTGCGGCGTGCTCACCCCCGACGGCGCCGTGGACAACGACGCCACGCTCGAGATCTACGGCGAGATGGCCGTGGCCCAAGCCGAGGCAGGCGCCCACGTCGTCGGCCCGAGCGGCATGATGGACGGCCAGATCGGGTTCATCCGCAACGCCCTCGACGAAGCCGGCCACACCGACACCGGCGTCCTCGCCTACAGCGCCAAGTACTCCTCCGCCCTCTACGGCCCGTTCCGCGAAGCCGTCGAGTCGCAGCTCAAGGGCGACCGCAAGACCTACCAGCAGGACACGGCCAACGTCCGTGAAGCGCTCCGCGAGGTGACCCTCGACCTCGCCGAGGGCGCCGACATGGTCATGGTCAAGCCCGCGCTGCCCTACCTCGACGTCGTCAGGGCGGTCGCCGAGATCTCCGACGTCCCCGTTGCGGCGTACCAGATCTCCGGCGAGTACGCGATGGTCGAGGCCGCCGCCCGCAACGGCTGGATCGACCGCGAGCGGACCGTGCTGGAGATGCTGACGTCGATCCGCCGGGCCGGCGCGGACATCGTGCTCACCTACTGGGCCGCGGAAGCGGCGACCTGGCTGGACCGGGAATGACCCGCCCGACGCCCGCCCGCGCCCGCAAGCCGAAGGCGCCCAAGCCGACGCCGCCCAAGCTGGTCGACCTGGCCAGGTGGCTGTTCATCCTCAGCGCCGTGATCGGCATGGCCCGGTTCATGGTGCAGCTGGCCGACCGCCAGATGCTGATCGGCTGGCTGCGCGCGGAACAGGCCAGGCCCGGGTCGACCCAGCCGAAGCTCGGCCAGGACGAGTTGGACGCGGTGGTGACCGGAGGCATCACGTTCGGCCTGTTCCTGGCCGCAGGCGTGGTCCTGGTCTACACGCTGCTGGCGAACCGGATGGCGCACGGCCGGAACTGGGCGCGGGTCCTGCTGACCGTGCTGGCGGGCATCGGCATCGTCATCGGCGTGCTGCGGCTGGTCGCGGTCGGCTCCGGCTTCACGGCCGCGAGCGGCCTGTCGGTCAGCGGCGTCGACCTGGCGTTCGGCGTGGTCACGATGCTCGTCGACGCGGCCGCCGTGGTGCTGATGTTCCAGACGTCAGTCTCCGGTTACTTCAGATCAGTGCGAACGGTCAGCGGAAAGCCACCACAGGTAGCTAACGGATTGTGATTTCCGGTCGACGGAACCGACCATCACTCCTACGGTCCGTCGCATGACCATTCCGAACGATCCTAACAACCAAGGCGGGAACCCCCAGGGCGGTTACCCGCAGCAGCCCGGGTACCCGCCGCAGGCGCCGCCGCTGAACGAGAGCGAGCTCCGCGCCCCCGTCCGCCCGAAGTCCGTGGACACCGCGTACATGCTGTGGCTGATCGCGGCCGGCGTCGGGATCCTGGGCAGCCTCATCAGCTTCATCCTCGCCGAGGACATCGCGCGCGAGACCGCGGCGGCACTGGGCGTGTCGGGCGCGGCCGCGCAGCCGAGCTACGGCGCGACGATCTTCGGCCTGGTCCTCCAGGTCGTGTGGATCCTGGTCGTGATGCAGATGCGCAAGGGCGCCAACTGGGCCCGCATCCTGCTGACCGTGCTGGGCGGCCTGTCGGTCATCGGCAACCTGCTCAGCCTGTTCGCCATCGGCCTGCTGTTCTCGCTGGGCTTCCTCGGCGTGATCTCGGCGCTGTTCGTGCTGGTGTCGCTGGTGACGATCATCGGCGCCATCATCTTCATGTTCAAGTCCGACTCGAACCACTACTTCAAGGCCAGCTGACCTTGAGCTGACCTCAAGGTCACCGGTTGCTGTCCACCGCCTGTCGCGGTGGACAGCAACCCCTGGTCGCCCTAGCGTTCCCGAGCGTGACCACCCCACAGGACCCCGAGAACCGGCCTGCGCAGCAGCCGTACGAGCAGCAGCCGCCGCAGCCCTACCCGCAGCAGTCGCAGCAGCCGTACCAGCAGCAGCCCTACACCCCCGCCCCGCCGCCGCTGAGCGAGTCGGAGCTGTCGGGCCACGGCGGGCACGCGCCGACCGTGGCCGAGCCCAAGGAAGTCCGCCTCTCCTTCTTCTTGTGGATCGCGGGCGCGGTACTGCTCGTCGTGTCGTCCCTGCTGGTGCTGACCCAGCGCGAGGCGGCCCTGGAAGAGGCCCGCCGCCAGCCGCCGACCCCCGGCGTCACGCCCGAGCAGCTCGAATCCGCGGTGACCGCGGTGCTGGTCGTCCTGGTGATCATCGGCGTGGTGATGGCCGCCCTGATGGTGCTGTTCGCGTTCAAGGCCCGCGCGGGCCGCAACTGGGCGCGGATCACGCTGACGGTGCTCGGCGCGGCCGTCCTGCTCTACCACCTGTTCGGCTTCTCCCTGGTGGGCCTGGTCATCGTGCTCGTCGTGGCCGCCGCCGTCGTGACGATGTACCTGCCCGCTTCGAAGGCCTACTTCGACGCGGTGAAGCGCGCCGGATGACCGGGCAGCCGCCCCCTGTGGTGCGCGGTGCGGTGGCGGTCTGGTTCGCCCTCGGCGCGTTCCTGCTGCTGGAGAACCTGGTGCTCTGGCTGCGACGGGCCGAGCTGGAGCAGGCCGCCACCCGTGCCGGTGACGACCCGGCGGAGGTCACCCGACTGCTCGTGCAGCTGACCCTCGTCGCGGTGGGCCTCGCGATCGGCTACGGCCTGTTCGGCTGGTTGCTGCGCGGCGGCAGGCGGTGGGCACGTGGTGTGCTCACCGCAGTGGCCGTGCTGCACGTGCTGTGGATCGTGCTGCCCGGGGCCAGCGCGGTGAACTTGGTGACGTTGCTGCTGATCGGTGTCGGTTTGGCGTTCACCTGGCTCCCCGGTACGGCACAGTGGGTGAAGCAGCACTGACCCCTGCGGAGAACCCATGTCCGAACCGGATCCGTTCGCCTCGCCCTACCACCGGGTAGACCTACCGGGGCAGGCGAACGCGCCCCACCACCACCCTCCCGCGCCCCTACCGCCCGGCTACCACCCGCCCGTCCCGATGCCGCCGGTCGACCCGCGCGACGTCGGACCGCGCCGCCCGGTCACCACGACCGTCGCGTCCTGGTGCTGGATCGCCGCCGCCGTGCTGGTGGTGATCGTGCTGCCCGGCCTGGTCTACACCGGGGTCGACGGGCTGACCGCCGAGATCCTGCGCGACTCGGCGGACGCGGACGACCCCGCGGCCAGGACGGCGGCGGAACTGGGTGCGCGGATCACGCCGGCGTTGTTCGCGCTCGCGTTCGCGGTGCTGTCCGTGCCCTACCTGATCGCCGCGGTGAAGCTGCGGTCCGGCCGCGGCTGGGCGCGCATCGTGCTCACGGTGCTCGCCATGCCCAGTGCGGCGTTCGGGATCGTCATGCTGCTGGTGTTCGTCTCCGGGTCCATGCCCTACGTGCACTGGGGCCTGGGCGTGGCGTGGTCGTGCGTGTTCTTCGGGATCTGCGCGCAGGGCCTCGTGGCGATGTACCTGCCGGCGTCCAACGCCTACACGAGGTCGGTGACGAGATGACCCAGCCGCCGAACGGGCCGTTCGACCCCTACGGCCAGTCGATGCGCCCGGTCGACCCCTACGGCCAGTCGATGCGTCCGGTCGACTACCCGCAGGCGGGGCCCCAGCCGCACGTCCCGTTCCCCGGCGCGATGCGCGACGTCGACCAGCACACCGCCGCGGTCTACCGGCCGACCGCCGTCGTCGTGTCGTTCGTCCTGTGGGTGTTGGCGTCGCTCTCGTGGCCGGTGGGCTCGGTCGTGCGCACCCTCGCCGAGGACGGGGCGATCGCCGGGTTCGGCCCGGTGATGGCGTTGTTCACCGGTGCGTGCCTCGCCGTCGCCGGTGTGTGGGGCGCGGTGATGCTGCTGAACGGCAGCTACCACGCGCGGCTGGGCCTGTGCGGCGGTTCGCTGGTGATCGGCATCCTGGCCCTGGCCGCCGCGATCATCGCCTCCCGGGACGGCGACACCGAGGCGCTCTCGTGGGTGGTGATCGTGCTGCGGCTGGTGCTGCCGGCGGCCGCCGCGGTCGCGAGCTTCCTCCCCGGCACCCGCCAGTACTTCTCCCGCTGAGGACCCGACCACCCACCCGTCCCACACCCGAACCGAGACCGAGACCGTGGACCAACCGACCTTGTACACCGAACGCGGCGCGACCTGGTGGCCGCTGCTGTGGGGCCCGGTGTTCGCCGCGCTCGGGCTGGGCGTCGAGGCGATGACCGGCGCGACGCGCCCGTTGCTGTGGCTCTTCGTCGTGCTGCTGCTGTTCGTGCCCACCGCGCTCTGGGTGAACGGCCGCCGCCGCATCTACGAGGTCCGCCTCACACCCGTCGCCCTGCACCAGGGCCGCGAGGAGCTGCCGATCCGCGACGTCGAGGCCGTCGAGGGCGTCGAGCCGAGGGCCGGCGCCAGGGTCCTGGGTGGCGGCTGGACCCTGCCCCGGGGCACCGAGGCGGTACCCATCCGACTCACCGACGGCACCGTGGTGACGGGCTGGGCGCGCGACGCCGACGCGCTGCGCACCGGGATCGCGAAGCTGTTGACCACGCGTGGTGGCGGGCACGGTGCGACGCCGGCGTGAGAAGCTGACCGGCGTGACCGCGGCCACGACCGACCCAGACCCGGGCCAAGACCCCGGTCCCACGAGCACCACCGCGCCGACCACCCCCGAGCCGGAACCGGGACCCGACGCGCCCACGCTGCACCAGCCGAAGCGGGCGTTCATCGCGGTCGGCGAGGTGGTGCTCATCGCGCTGCTCGTGGCGGCCGCCGTGTGGTGCTGGAACCGGGGTGTCGTGCACTACAGCTACCCCGTGCCCGACCGGCCGCCGCTCGAATCGACCCGGTTCAAGGGCAACTGGATCGGCGCGTCCGTCGGCCTCGTCACCATCGCGGGCGTCCTGCTGCTCGACGCGGTGCGACAGACCCTGCTCGCCGTGCGCACCCGTGGTCGCGAGCAGGTCGAAGAACCCGACGTGTGAGACTGGACCACGTGACAGCGACGCGATCCCAGGCACTGTTCGAGCGCGCGGCGGCGGTGATCCCCGGTGGCGTGAACTCCCCGGTCCGGGCTTTCCACTCGGTCGGCGGCACGCCGAGGTTCATGGTCCGCGGCGAGGGTCCGCACCTGTGGGACGCCGACGGCAACCGGTACGTGGACCTGGTGTCGTCGTGGGGTCCGATGATCCTCGGGCACGCCCACCCCGACGTGGTCCACGCGGTCCGCGAGGCGGCCGTGCACGGCCTGTCGTTCGGCACGCCCACCGAGGGCGAGATCGAGCTGGCCGAGGAGATCATCGACCGGGTCGCCCCGGTGCACCAGGTCCGCCTGGTCAACTCGGGCACCGAGGCCACCATGAGCGCGATCCGGCTGGCCCGCGGCTTCACCGGGCGCCGCAAGATCGTCAAGTTCGCGGGCTGCTACCACGGCCACGTGGACGCGCTGCTCGCGCAGGCGGGCTCCGGGGTGGCCACGCTGGGCCTGCCCACCTCGCCGGGCGTCACCGGCGCGCAGGCGGCCGACACCCTGGTGCTGCCCTACAACGACGTCGAGGCCGTCCGGGAGGCGTTCGCCGCGAACCCCGACGAGATCGCGTGCGTGATCACCGAGGCGGCGGCGGGCAACATGGGCGCGATCGCGCCCAAGCACAACGCCGAGCTGAAGCAGCTGTGCCGGGACAACGGCGCGCTGCTGGTCATGGACGAGGTGATGACCGGCTTCCGGGTGTCCCGGGCCGGCTGGTACGGCCTGGAGAACGTCGAGGGCGACCTCTACACGTTCGGCAAGGTCATGTCCGGCGGGCTGCCCGCGGCGGCGTTCGGCGGCCGGTCCGACGTGATGTCGAGGCTCGCCCCGTCCGGCCCGGTCTACCAGGCGGGCACGCTGTCCGGTAACCCGGTCGCGGTGGCCGCGGGCCTGGCCACCCTGCGTGCCGCCACCGACGACGTCTACCGGACGTTGAACGCCAACGCCACGCGCCTGGGCGCGCTGTTCACCACCGCGCTCACCGAGGCCGGCGTCGCGCACCGCGTGCAGTTCGCCGGCAACCTGGTCAGCGTGTTCTTCACCGACGCCGAGGTCACCGACTACGCGGGCGCGCAGGCCGCCGAGACGTGGCGGTTCCCACCGTTCTTCCACGCCCTGCTCGACCGGGGCGTGTACGCGCCGCCGAGCGCGTTCGAGGCGTGGTTCGTCAACGCGGCTATGACCGACGACGACTTCGAGGTCATCGCCGCCGCCCTGCCGCACGCCGCGCGCGCCGCCGCGGAGGCGACGAAGTGAGCGGGAACACCCCCGCCCGCGGCGGAAACCGGACCATCGTCCACATGCTCCGGCACGGCGAGGTGCACAACCCGACGGGCATCCTCTACGGCCGCCTGCCCGGGTTCAAGCTGTCCGAACGCGGCCAGCAGCAGGCGCTGACCGTGGCCGAGCACCTGGCCGACCACGACATCGTGCACGTCGTGGCCTCGCCGCTGGACCGGGCGCAGCAGACCGCGTCGCCGATCGCCGACTCGCACCGGCTGGAACTGGACACCGACGAGCGGCTGATCGAGGCGGACAACCGGTTCGAGGGCCTGAAGGTGGCCGTCGGCGACGGCGCGCTGCGCTCGCCGAAGCACTGGCCGAAGCTGGTCAACCCGTTCCGGCCGTCGTGGGGCGAGCCGTACCTGGGTATCGCGCACCGGATGCTCGGCGCGGTGCAGCGGGCCCGGTCGGCGGCCGAGGGCCACGAGGCGGTGTGCGTGTCGCACCAGCTGCCGATCTGGACGCTGCGGCGGTTCCTGGAGGGCAAGCGGATGTGGCACGACCCGCGCCGCCGCGAGTGCTCGCTGGCGTCGCTGACCAGCCTGGTGTTCGAGGGGGAGCAGCTGGTGCGGGTGGTCTACACCGAGCCGGCCGGCGCGACGAACCCGAGGGTGACCGGGGCATGAGGGCTCGATCCGCACTCGCCGGGCTCACCACCGCGTTCCTGCTGCTCACGGGCTGCACGTCCGGCGACGACGCGGTGGTGGCCGGTTCGGAGTTCCAGCTCGTCGCGCCCAACGGCGAGACGAAGCTGCGCTACGACGGCGACGAGCGCAAGAGCGTCAAGGGGCTGACCGGGCCGAGCCTGATGGAGGACGGCAAGACCGTCTCGCTGGACGACTACGCGGGCAAGGTCGTGATCGTCAACATCTGGGGCGCGTGGTGCGGGCCGTGCCGGACCGAGGCGCCGGAGCTGCAGAAGGTGCAGGACGAGACCGGGCCGCTGGGCGTGCAGGTGCTCGGGGTGAACGTCAAGGAGACCTCGACCGAGTCGCCCCGCGACTTCATGGCCAACCGCGACCTGTCCTACCCGTCGATCTACGACGAGTCCGGGCGGGCGATGCTGGCGTTCCGCGGGGTGCCGCCCAACGCCGTGCCGTCCACGTTCGTGCTGGACAAGCAGCACCGGGTGGCGGCGGCGTTCCTGGGCGCGGTGATCGCCACCGACCTCGTGCCGCTGGTCAAGGGCCTGGCCGCGGAATCCTGACCCCCGACATCACCGCCGACCCAGGGCATCACCGCCGCCCCTCACCATCACCGCCGACCCCGGGCGTCACCGTCGTCGGGCGTCACCGCAGCTCGGGCACCTTCGCCTTGAACGCGGCGATCATCGCGTCCCGGCCGATGAGGTTGAACTCGCGACCGAGCGTGCGCATGATCGAGTTCTCGGTGGGCCGGTACAGGCCGAGCCGGTGGTACCGCGCCCCCTCGAACGCGCCGACCACGCCACCGTCCGGTGACGCCTGGCCCAGGTAGGCCGACCACTTCGCGCCGGTGGCGTCCGCGGTCACGTTGACCTCGGTCGGCTCCTCGCCGCTGTACCGGTCGTACGGGTAGTCGTACTCGTCGGCCAGCTTGCCGATCGAGTGACCCAGCTCGTGCACGGCGATCTGGCCTGCCTGGTCGTTCGCGCCCGCGGCGGTCGCCACGCCACCGCCCGCACCGCCGTACTTGGCCGTGTTGCCGAGCGCGATGACCTGGTCGGCCTGCGGCGCGAGCGCGGCGAACTGGGCGGCCTTGGTCTGGTTCACGCACAGCAGGCGTTCGGTCTGGGTGTCGCGGCCCTGGCACCAGAACCCCATGTCGAGGGCGGTGTCGCGGTCCGTGCCGAGGGTGGGGTCGTGGTCCACGCCGGACTGGGCCGACACGACGTCGACCTGCCACACGTTGAAGTACTGGCGGTAGGACTTGAACGGCTCCACCGCGGCCAGCTCGGTCCACTTGCCCACCACGTGGTCGTGGAAGACGCCGAGTTCGGCGGAGGTGTAGCCGTCGCCGACGAAGACCAGGTCGAACCGCTGGTCGGACGGGCCGGTCTCCTGGATCGGCACCACCGCGGCGGCCACCTCCGCCGGTGCGGCCCGCGTCTCCACGGCGACCGGCACGGCGGTCCGCGAGATCGTGCCGTCGGGGGAGAAGACCTCGACCCACTCCACGCCGGGCCCGTCCGGCGCGGCGGACTCCGCGGCGCCGCCGGGCAGGGGAGCGGCGACGACGGCGAAGGCGACGGCCAGCACGGGCAGGGCGAGCCGGTGTGCGTACATACGGTCACGCTATGGAGTTGGTCGCTCACCCACAAGGGTTGATGGTCGCGTTAAACATTCACTGGGACGGGTAACCGAGCCAACGAGATCACGTTGTCCGGATCCGACCGGGCCCCTCCCGGCCTGTGACGTGGGTCGCCCATAAGGGACGCCGGTGCAAGCCGTCAAGGGCAACTACTTACGCTGAACCCGTGAACCCGACCGATCTGGCCACCTCCGGCCCGATCCTGCTCGCGACCGCGGTGGCGGTGCTGGCCGGTGTGATCTCGTTCGCGTCGCCGTGCGTCGTCCCGCTGGTCCCCGGCTACCTGGCGTACCTCGCGGGCCTGGTCGGCGCCGAAGCACCGGCGATCCAGGGCGACGAGGCGAGGAAGACCGGCCGCTGGCGGGTCGCGGGCGCCGCGCTGCTGTTCGTGCTCGGCTTCACGATCGTGTTCGCGTTGATGTCGTTCGTGGTGCTCGGGCTGACCGACCTGTTCCTGATCCAGGGCGACCTGCTCCAGCGCGTCGGCGGCGTCATCACGATCGCCATGGGCCTGGTGTTCATCGGCCTCGTCCCCGCCCTCCAGCGCGACGTCCGCCTGCACCGCACGCCCCGGGCCGGCCTGGTCGGCGCACCGCTGCTGGGCGGCGTGTTCGCGCTCGGCTGGACGCCGTGCCTCGGCCCGACGCTCACCGGCGTGATGGCGCTGGCCCGCAGCACCGAGGTCGGTCCGGTCTCCGTGCGCGGCGCGGTCCTCGTCCTGGCCTACTGCCTCGGCCTCGGCCTGCCCTTCATCCTCATCGCGGTCGGCGCGCGCTGGGCGGTCCGCACGACCGGCTGGCTGCGCTCGCACGTCCGCCAGGTGCAGGTCTTCGGCGGCGTGCTGCTGATCGCCGTCGGCGTCGCCCTGGTCACGGGCCTGTGGGGCGAATTCGTCGGCTGGCTGCGCGACGCCGTCATCAACGACCTAGAACTGCCGTTGTAGTGCGCACCCTCCTCGCCTTCCTGCGCAACACGTGGCGCGGCCTGACCGCCATGCGCACCGCGTTGACCCTGCTGTTCCTGCTCGCCCTCGGCGCGATGCCGGGCGCGCTGCTGCCGCAGCGCTCGCTGAACTCCCTGAAGGTCGACGAGTACATCGCCGAGCACGGCTGGTGGGGTCGGTTCCTGGACCAGGCGCAGTTCTTCGACGTCTACGCCAGCTTCTGGTTCTCCGCGGTCTACGTGCTGCTGTTCGTGTCGCTGGTCGGCTGCCTGATGCCGCGCACGTGGGAGTACTTCAAGCAGATGCGGGCCAAGCCGGTGCTGACACCGCGCAACCTGGCCCGGATGCCGCACCACGCGTCGACCGACACGGCCGCGACCCCGCAGGCCGTCATCGAGCACGCGGAACGCCGGCTCAAGGGCTGGCGCGCGGTGTCCCGCGAGGAGCCCGACGGCGTCCGCACGATCAGCGCCGAGCGCGGCTTCCTGCGCGAGACCGGCAACCTGGTGTTCCACTTCTCCCTGCTCGGCCTGCTGATCGCGTTCGCGCTGGGCAAGATGTTCGGCTACGAGGGCCAGGTCATCGTGCAGTCGGGCGGCGGCCAGTTCTGCAACTCGGGCGTCTACAACTACGACACGTTCCGCCCCGGCCTGCGGGTGGACGGCACGCGGCTCAACCAGTTCTGCGTGCGGGTCGACGACTTCGAGGCCACGTACCTGCACAACGGCCAGGCCGAGAGCTTCCACGCGGCCATCCAGTACCAGTCCGGCGCGGACCTGGAGACCGGCACCTGGCGGCCGTACCCGCTGGAGGTCAACAGCCCGCTGCGCACCGCCGGCGACCGCCTCTACCTGCTCGGCCACGGCTACACGCCGCTGTTCACTGTCACCTTCCCCAACGGCGAGACCCGCACCGGCACCACCCAGTGGCGGCCGGTCGACCAGGTCACGCTGGCGTCCGAGGGCGCGACGAAGTTCGACCCGCCGAACGTGCCCGACGCCGAGCAGCGCCGCAAGAGCCAGCTCGCCATCACCGGCCTGCTCGCGCCGACCGCCGCCTTCCGGGGCGAGCTGCTCGACTCCGCGTTCCCCGCCGCGAACGACCCGGCGGTCGCGATCGACGTCTACCGCGGCGACCTCGGCACCGACTCCGGTCGCGGCCAGTCCATCTTCTCGATCGACCAGAAGATGGTGCAGGACGGGAAGCTGAACAAGGTCGCCCGGCAGAACCTCCGGCAGGGCGAGCAGTTGACCCTCGACGACGGCACCGTGATCCGCTTCGACGGCGTCCGCGACTGGGTGTCGTTGCAGGTGTCGCACGACCCGACGCAGGTGTGGGTGCTGGTGTTCTCGGTGCTGGTCATCCTGGGTCTGGCCGTCTCGCTGAGCATCAAGCGGCGTCGCGTCTGGGTGCGGGCGACGCCGCGGGAGGACGGGCGTACGGTGGTCGAGGTCGGCGGTCTCGCGCGCACCGATCAAGCGGGTTACGGCGAGGAGTTCTCGGTCCTCGTCCGTGACCTGGGCGCCGTTCGTGACCCGGGTGCGGTCCGTGACCCGGACATCTCCCGCGTCCCGGACATCTCCCGCGACCCGCTCGCCGACAAGGAGGACAGCTGATGCCGGTCAACGCGACCCTGGCGACCTACAGCGACTGGACCTACGGCGCGGCCGTGGCGATCTACTTCTTCGCCGCCGTGCTGTACCTGTGCGAGGCGGCGTTCGCGCGGCCCGCGAAGGCCAGGGAACGTGAACTGGCCGGCGCGGTCGCGGCCGGCGGCACGCAGGCCGACGGCACGTGGGCGCCGGGCCGGGTCACCAGGCCGGAGCGGTCGCGCGTCGAGCGCCTCGGCCGGATGGGCGTGGCGCTCACCGTCCTCGGCGTGGTGCTGCAGGCGGCTTCGCTGGTGCTGCGCGGGTTCGCGACCGAACGCGCGCCGTGGGGCAACATGTACGAGTACGGCTCGTTGCTGACGCTCGCCGCCGTGGTGACCTGGCTGGTGCTGTCCAGGATGTTCCCGGTGCGCAGGCTCGGCGGGTTCGTGCTCGTGCCGATCGTGATCCTGATGTTCCTCGGCGGCACCGTGCTCTACGCCGACGCCGCGCCCGTGCAGCCCGCGTTGCAGTCGTACTGGCTCGTGGTGCACGTGTCGGTGATCTCGGTGTCCAGCGGCGTGCTGCTGGTGCCCGGTGTGGCCAGCGTGCTGTACCTGCTGAAGTCCTCGGGCCGCGCCCGGTTCGGCAAGCTGCCCGACGCCGACGTGCTGGACCGGCTCGCCTACCGCAGCACGGTGTTCGCGTTCCCGCTGTTCACCATCGGCATCATCTGCGGCGCGATCTGGGCCGAGGCGGCGTGGGGCCGGTTCTGGGGCTGGGACCCCAAGGAGACCGTCGCGTTCGTCTCGTGGGTCGTCTACGCGGCGTACCTGCACGCGCGTGCGACGGCGGGGTGGCGCGGCAGGCCCGCCGCGTGGATCAACTCGGTCGGCTTCGCGATGACCGTGTTCAACCTGTTCTTCATCAACCTCGTAACGACTGGGTTGCACTCGTACGCCGGAGTCGGCTGATCCCGTAGACCACGGGGTAGCGCGGTGTTCGCCGGCCGTTTTGGGGCACTCGGGTGAGCGCACACCCAGTGTCGTGGAACCACTGGTCGCCGACTACCGTCGGACGCGTGGGGTCGGGGAGGTCTCGATCCGCTTCGCTCAGGGAGGACCCCGCGGTGACCGGTCGCTACGAGAATCCTGAGCCGTCGTGGCCGCAGCAGGGCGGCGCGGAAGGGCAGCAGCCCAACCCGAACCAGTCCGGCGGCCACCAGGTCGAGCCGGGATCCGGAGCCCACTACGTCGACCCCCAGACCGTCTACCTCGACCCGTCGGCGTCCGGCCCGGTGGCTGGCCCGCCGTCGGGCGGCTTCCCGGCGCAGTCGGGTCCGTACCCGGTGGCCGGTCAGCAGTCCGGTCCCCACCCGGCCCAGGGTCAGCAGTCCGGTCCGTACCAGGTCCAGGGCCAGCAGTCGGGTCCGTACCAGGTCTCCGGCGGGCAGTCGGGCCAGTATCAGGTCTCGGGTGGTCAGTCCGGTCAGTACCAGGTCTCGGGTGGTCAGTCGGGCCAGTATCAGGTCTCGGGTGGTCAGTCCGGTCAGTACCAGGTCTCGGGTGGTCAGTCGGGCCAGTACCAGGTCTCCGGCGGGCAGTCCGGCCAGTACCAGGTCTCCGGCGGTCAGTCGGGGCAGTACCAGGTCTCGGGCGGTCAGTCCGGCCCGTACCCGGCGCCCGGCCAGTCGGGACCGCACCAGTACCAGGGCGGGTTCCCCAACAACTTCCCGCAGAGCGTCCAGCCGCAACCGCCGCACCAGCCGCAGCCCCCGCGGCCCGCCAACGCCAGCGACGTGTCCTCGCAGCAGCTGATCAAGCGCGCGAAGCGCCGCCCGCAGTCCGGCTGGCGCAAGACCCTGCACTCGGTCACCGGCGGTCTGGTCAACCTCGGCGAGAGCCCGGCCGACATCCGCAGGCGTGAGCTGATCGGTCGGATCAACCAGCCGCTGCGCGGTTGCTACAAGATCGCGATGCTGAGCCTCAAGGGCGGCGTCGGCAAGACCACGACGACCACCACGCTCGGCTCGACGTTCTCCTCGCTGCGCGGCGACCGGGTCATCGCGGTGGACGCCAACCCCGACCGCGGCACGCTGGCGCTGAAGGTGCCCAGGGAGACCACGGCGACCGTGCGGCACCTGCTGCGCGACGCCTCGAAGATCACCCGGTACAGCGATGTGCGCGCGTACACCTCGCAGTCGCCGAGCCGCCTCGAAGTGCTGGCGTCCGAGCAGGACCCGGCCGTGTCGGAGGCGTTCAGCGACCAGGACTACCTGCGCACGATGGCGTTGCTGGAGCTGTTCTACAACATCGTGCTCACCGACTGCGGCACCGGTTTGATGCACTCGGCCATGAAGGGCGTGCTCGACCAAGCCGACTCGCTGGTGCTGGTCTCGTCCGGCTCGGTCGACGGCGCGCAGACCTCGGCGGCGACGCTGGACTGGCTGGACGCCCACGGCTACCGCGACTTGGTCGCGAAGTCCGTCGCGGTGATCAACTCGGTGCGGCCGGGCTCGGGCAAGGTCGACCTGGACAAGCTGGCCGAGCACTTCGCCAGGCGCTGCCGCGCCGTGGTGCGGATCCCGTTCGACACGCACCTGGAAGAGGGCGCGGAGATCGAGCTGGACAAGCTCGCCCCGGACACCCGGTTGGCCCTGCTGGAACTCGCCGCCACGGTGGCCGACGACTTCCCGAACAACTAGCCGTACCGGCCGCGCCCCGTTCGACGCACTACCGGTCGACCGGGGCGGCGCCGGATCGGTTCGCGCCGGATCGGTTGGCGCAGGATCGGTTGGCGCGGGGTCGGTCGGCGCCTGGTCGGTCGGCACCCTGACGAGGGGGCCTCGGTGCGAGGCCCCTCCGCGGTGTCACTCTTCGTCGTCCGGCTTCTTCCTGGGCTGCTCACCGAGCTTGCGCAGGAAGTCCGGGTCGTCGTCCGGCGCCACGAAACGACGGCTGGGGGCGGTATCGACCCGGTCCGGTCCGAACGCACGCCACAGCAGCACGGCGATGGTGAGTGCACCGATCACCGCGAGCAGGTAGAGCATGGTCGCCACCTCCTTTGCCACGAGATTACTCGCGTCCGGGAGGTGCCCGTCGTCAGTGCCGGACCGGCTCGGTCGCCTCCGTGGTCAGCTGGGACAACAGCTGCTGCACCTCGGACTCGCGGAACCTGCGGTGACCACCCGGCGTGCGGATCGAGCCGATCCGGCCCGCGGTGGCCCAGCGGGTGACCGTCTTCGGGTCGACCCGGAACAGGTTCGCGACCTCACCCGGCGTCAGCAGGCGTTCCCCCTGGTGTCCCTGCGTCACGGTCACGGCATCCTCCCCGATGGCGAACAGACGTTCCGGACGCATCGTGGCACCCCACCCATCGGGTACTCGAACGCTTGGGTGATGGTAAAGAGGTAGTAAGGGACGAAGCGTGCGGTTCGGACATCGAGGCCGGTGGGCCTACGCTGTGACCGGTGGACGCTCTTGATCGCCAGATCATCGCCGCCCTGCGGGAGAACGGCCGGGCCACCTACGCCGACCTGGGCCGCAAGGTGGGCCTGTCGGCCTCCGCGGTGCACGAGCGGGTCGGCAAGCTGGAAGCCACCGGCGTCATCGTCGGCTACCACGCCGTGGTCGACCCGAGTGCCGTCGGCCTGGGGGTGACCGCGCTGGTCAGCATCCACCCGACCGACACCGCGGACGACGACGAGCTGGCCCTGTCGCTGGCCGAGCTGGTCGAGGTCGAGTCGTGCTACCGGGTGGCGGGCGACGAGTCGTTCATCGTGAAGGTGCGGGTCGCCACCGTGGACGACCTGGAGCGCTCGCTCGGCCGGTTGCGGCGCATCCAGGGCGTCGCGCGCACGCGCACCACGGTCGTGCTGTCCACCCGCTTCGAGGGCCGCCCGAACACCGCGGCGGCCGGCTCCGCGACGGACTGACCCGGCGGGGGGCGTAACCTGGTCGACCGTGCACCTGAGTCGTGATGTGACGCTGTACGTCGGCGCGCGCCTGGGCATGGTCGCCGCGGTCACCGCGCTGCTCGTGCTGGTCAACGTGCCGCTGCTGGTCGCCCTCGCGGTGGGCGTGGTGGTGGCGCTGCCGCTGTCGCTGTTCGTGTTCAGCGGTCTGCGCACGCGCGTCGCGCAGGGGCTGGAGGAGAAGCAGGCCGCGCGCCGCGCCGAACGCGAGAAGCTGCGCGCCCAGCTGCGCGGCGACGCCTCCTGACCCACCGGCCCTAGACGACCAGCAGGATCGCCCCGCCGAGGTTGGCCAGCACCATCACGGCCAGCACCGCGCCGATGTTCGTGCTCTCGCGCAGCCGCAGGGCCAGCGTCAGCGGGCCGACGGGCAGCAGCACCGGCCGGTGTTCGCGCCGCGCGATGCGGACGGCGCCGAACGCCACGCCCAGCGGGCTCAAACCCAGTTCTCGTGCGCCGTCCACGTCGGCCCGCCACTGCTCCAGGTAACGGTCCCTTTGCCCGCGGGGCAGCAGCACGGCGGCCGCTCGGACCACGGCCAGGGCGAGTCGGGTCATCGGGCGACCTCCGGTCGGGTGACGGGCACGGGCCTGGCCCTGGTCCGGTCACCGGCTCGGCCGGCGGCCTTCGCGCACACCTTGACCGCCTCCTGGGCGCCTCCCGGCGTGAGCACGTACATGCGGCGGCGCGGGCCGCGGCGTTCGCTGTCGTCGTCCCAGGACGACGTTGCCCACCCGGCCCGTTCCAGGCGGTCGAGCAGCGGGTAGACGCTGCCGGACGGGCGTCCGGTCAGCTTGATGATCTCCAGGCCCCAGCGCGGCTGGTCGCTCGCGAGCAGCACTTCCAGCACGTCGACCGTGGCCCGTCCGATGCGTCCGAGTGGCTCCACACCGCAAGGCTACCTATGTAGATTAAGCGTGTCCAACGCGTGCCCGCCGGGATACCGCGCCGCTCGGACCGGGCCGCTCGGACCGGGCCGCTCGGACCGGGCCGCTCGGACCGGGCCGCTCGGACCGTGGCGCCCGCGTCACCGGCCGAACGCGGCCTGCGCCCGGTCCACCAGGCTCTCCACCACGTCCCGCAGCTCCAGCGACTCCAGCCAGTGCCCGGGGATCGCCTCGACGCCGTCACGCGCGCCGAGGAGGTTCCCGCACAGCGCGCCCGTCGAGTCGCTGTCGCCGGAGTGGTTGACCGCGAGCAGCAACCCGTCCGCCAGGTCGCGCGCCGCCAACGCGGTCAGCACCGCGATCGCCAACGCCTCCTCGCCGACCCAGCCGCCGCCCAACGCGGTCTCGATCACCTCGGGCGTCGGCCGCACACCGCCCACGCCCAGCTCCACCGCGAGGTCCAGCAGGGCCAGCTGCTCCTCGTGGCCGTCCCACCCGACCAGCTCGGCCCGCGCCACCTCGATCGCGGGCAGCAGCGGCACGCCCGCCAGCACCTGCTGCACCAGCACCGCCAGCACGCCCGCCGACAGGTAGCCGCTGGGGTGGCCGTGGGTCAGCGCGCCGGTGGCGGCGGCCAGGTCGAACACCTCGTGCACATCGTCGGACCACAACGCCACCGGTGCCGCACGCATCACCGCGCCGCAGCCCTTGGAGTCGTTGATCGGGGTGTCCACCGTGCCCAGCACGCCCGAGCGCAGCGCGGTCAGGCACGTGTTGCCGGGTGCGCGGCGCTCGTGCAGCTCCGGCACGTCCAGCAGCCACCCGTCCGGTCTGACCTCCGGCCCGCCCTGCGTGCGCAGCCACCGCGCGTACGCCACCCGCACCTCGTGCACCGGGTCGCTGCCGCGTTGGCGGGCCAGCACCAGGCCCTCCAGCGTGAACAGGGTCATCTGGGTGTCGTCGGTGATCGCGCCGAGCCTGCCGTAGGCGGGCGCGTAGTCGGTGAGACCCGAGGGGCCGAAGCGGCCCCGGATGCGGTCGATCCGGTCGAACTCGATCGAACCGCCGAGCGCGTCGCCGACGGCACCGGCGAGGAGGCTGGCGCGCAGGGAGCCGCTCAGAAGTGAGTTCACGTCGCAGAAGTTATCGTGCCGGCGTGACCACTTCGGTAGACCGATGTAGCTCCCGGACCCGGGAGTGGGTGTGCGAGGCCGTCCGCATCATCGAAGCGGACGCCAACCGCAGCGCCGACACGCACCTGCTGACCTTCCCGCTCCCCCCGGAGTGGGGCATCGACCTGTACCTGAAGGACGAGTCGACCCACCCCACCGGCTCGCTCAAGCACCGGCTGGCGCGTTCGCTGTTCCTGTACGCGATCTGCAACGGCTGGGTCGTCGGCGGCACGCCCGTGATCGAGGCGTCGTCCGGGTCGACGGCGGTGTCCGAGGCGTACTTCGCGCGGTTGCTCGGGCTGCCGTTCATCGCCGTGATGCCCCGCTCGACCAGCCAGGAGAAGGTGGCGCTGATCGAGCGCCAGGGCGGGCAGTGCCACTTCGTGGACGAGCCGGGCGCGATCTACGACGAGTCCCGGCGGCTCGCGGCGGAACTGGGCGGTCACTTCATGGACCAGTTCACGCACGCCGAGCGGGCCACCGACTGGCGTGGCAACAACAACATCGCCGAGTCGGTGTTCCAGCAGATGGCGCTGGAGGCCAAGCCGGAGCCGGAGTGGGTCGTGGTCGGCGCGGGCACCGGCGGCACGAGCGCCACCATCGGCCGGTTCATCCACTACCGCAGGCTGCGCACCCGGTTGGCCGTGGTGGACCCGGAGCACTCGGTGTTCTTCGACGCCTGGCGGGACCGGGACGCGTCGCTGGTCGGGACGCGCGGCTCGCGGATCGAGGGCATCGGCAGGCCGCGGGTGGAGCCGTCGTTCATCGGGGACGTCATCGACCGGATGATCAAGGTGCCGGACGCGGCGTCGCTGGCGACGATCCGCCACGTCGAGGACGTCCTGGGGCGGCGCGTGGGCGGGTCGACCGGCACGAACCTGTGGGGCGCGTTCCAGCTGATCGCGGAGATGCGGGCGTCGCGATTGCGCGGCAGCGTCGTGACGTTGCTGTGCGACGGCGGCGAGCGGTACGCGCGCACGTACTACGACGACGGGTGGGTGGCCGCGCAGGGGATGGACCTGGAGCCGCACCTGGCCACGTTGACGCGGTTCCGCGCCACCGGTACGTGGGCCGGGTGAATCCTGCTTTCATGGGAACGCGCGGCGCGTCCCGTGCGTCGCAGCGGGATCGGCGTCGGAAGGGGTTTGCGGTGGGCGCGTGGCGGACGGCGGAGGTGCTCACGGCCGAGGACGTGCTGGCCCGGACGGTCGCCGATGCCGACAAGGCGATGCGTGAGGCGGCGAAGCTGCGGTACCCGCAGCGCGAACCCTCCGCCGACGACCTGCGGCGCGTGATGCAGTACGCGAAGTCGAACGCCGCGTCACCGGAACTGCGGGCGTTGCAGCGCCGGATCGCGGGCGGTTACCTGAGCTGGCGGCAGGTGCTCATGGGTGAGGCCGCGCAGGACCGGGGCGTGAAGGCGGCGCTGGAGGCCGACCGCGAAGCCCTGGCCGCGCTGTGCCGCGGCGAGGAGCCCCGCGTCGTCGAACCCCCGAAGCCGGAGCCGCGCGACGACGACGAGCCGGTGACGTTCACCGAGGACGCCTGGTAGGTCGTCGGCCGGGGTGGGGAACGCGCACTCGGCCTCGTCGCTCGCCCCCACCGGCGTCACCGCGGTCCGATGCCGATCGTTGATCAGCCGAGCACCAGCGCGGCCGGTACGGCGATGCCCCACACCAGCATGGCCAGGCCCGTGTCCCGCAGCACGGGGATGAGGTCGCGGCCCTTGCTGCCGGTCACCACCCGCCGGGCGCCGAGGACCGCCAGGGGCAGGGCCAGGAAGCCGATCAGGGCCAGTGGCACGCGCAGGCCGATCGCCAACGTGATCACGAACGGGATGGCGACGAGCGCCAGGTACAACCGGCGGGAGTCGCGGTCGCCCAGGGTGGACGCCAGCGTGCGCTTGCCCGCCTGGACGTCCGTCGGGATGTCGCGCAGGCTGTTCGCGATCATCACGCCGGTCGAGAACGAGCCCATCGCGACCGCACCACCGATGCCGATGCCGGTGACCTCCCCGGTCAGCACGTACAGCGTGCCCAGCACCGCCGCCGGCCCGAAGAACACGAACACGGCCAGCTCGCCCAGGCCCGAGTACCCGTACGGCTTGCGGCCGCCGGTGTAGAACCACGCCGCCGCGATGCACACCGCGCCGAACGCGACCATCCAGTACCGCCCCGACAGCACCACCAGCGCCAAGCCCGCCAGCGCGGCCACGCCCAACGCCGCGAACGCCGCCGCGCGCACCGCCTTCGGGTCGGCCGCACCCGAGCCGACCAGCCGGAACGGGCCGACGCGGTGCGCGTCGGTGCCCCGGATGCCGTCGGAGTAGTCGTTGGCGTAGTTCACGCCCACCTGCAACGCCACCGACACCACGAGGGCGAGCACCGCCCACACCAGGGTGAAGCCGTCGATGTGGTGCGCGGCACCCGCGCCGACCAGCACCGGCGCGATCGAGTTCGGCAGCGTGCGGGGGCGGGTCCCCGATACCCACTGGGCGACTGTGGCCATGCCGGACATCCTCCGACATGGTGAACGGGGACCCGCTCCCGGGTGGCCGCGTGATCAGCAGGCAGTGGCGCCCGACACGCCGGCCACGTACGCGCGGGCGATGAACTTGCCCGCCGCGATCCGGAACCAGATGTTCGACGTGCCCTGCGAGCCCGTCACCGACTGGCCGGTGACCTGGCACTCGACCCGCACCTGCGCGTAGTTCGCGGCCAGGCCGACCTGCGCGGCCGTGGACGTCGCGCCGCCGCGCACGTTGAGCGGGTCGCCCGCGGTCCGGACGAACCCGGCCGGGCCGGAACCGGTCCACTGGTAGGTGACGGTGACCCAGGCGTTGTCGGTCAGCTTCAGGCCGTCCCAGAACGTGCCGTCGGCCAGGTCGATGCCCGCCGGGTTGGCCACGGTGCGGCCGAACTGGTCCTTCCCGCCGTTGTACCCGTCCTGGTAGGCGGCCTGGGCCTCGGGCTTGCCCTGCGGCAGGTCCTTCCACATCTCCCGGGTCGCCGCCGGGTTCCAGTAGTCGTCCTTGGTGTTCCACGGGCCGACGTCCCAGACCGGCGCCCACTCGCAGCGGCCGTTGGACGCGCACACCCGGACGCTGTAGGTGCCGGTCGCCTTGGCGGACAGCCCGCGCCGCGACGGCAGGGCGGCGAAGTGGTCCCGGCTGACGATCACGTGCCCGTTCGCGGTCGTGCCGCCGACCAGGCCCTCGCGGGTCGCGTAGACCCGGTAGGACAGGCCCGCGGCCTCCGCGACGACACCGGAACCCTCGGGCGCGGTGAACGCCCGGAGGTCGACCTGGCTCACCTCGGGCGACGCCTTCTCGGCCGTGAGCGCCAGCCGGACCTGCACGGTGGTGACCGCGGTCGGCAGCACGGCCGGCGCGTCGGGGCGCGCCTCGACCCACTCGGTCCACTGCTCGTCGCCGAGCGCGCCGCGCACGTCCACCGCGACCTCCGCGCCCGCCGGGACGGTGCTGCGCACGGCCGCGGAGACGGCGTTGACGGGGGTGTCGAACGTACGCGGGTCGAGTTGCAGGAACCCGGTGCGGATGGCCGCCCGCGCACTGGCGGGCGTCGGTGCGGCGCGGTCCAGCCGCACCGTCCCGTCGTGCGTGGTGACGCCGTTGCCGTCGGCGTCCACGGTGGACAGGTCCGCTCGCCACCGCGCCTCACCCGCGGCGGCGGCCGGTGCGGCCAACCCTGCGGTCAGCACGGTGGCAAGGGCGAGCGGTACCAGGTAGCGCCTGTTCATCGCAGCACTCCTCGTCCGGGCGCGCGGTGCGGAGGTGACCGCGGCAGGGCCGCGCGTCTCGGCGCTGCCGAGCCAATCGCCTGGCGTGGTTAGCTGTCAACCAACAACACGGCTAGCTAGGCAGAAACTCACCCAAACGAGCTAGCGACCGCTCTCCTGTCGACCTTGCCGGGCCCGCGCAACGGCAGTTCCGGCACGAAGACGACCCGCTTCGGCATGGCGAACCGCCCCACCACCTCGCCGACCGCCGCGCACAGCTCGTCCGCGTCGGGCGGGTCACCCGGATCTTCCGGCACCACGGCCGCGGCCACCACTTGACCCCACTCGGGGTCGGCCAGCCCCACGACGCACGCCTCCCGCACGCCCGCCTGTGCCGCCAGCGCGCGTTCGACCCTGGCGGGCACGACGTTCTCCCCGCCGCTGATGATCACGTCGTCGGCCCGGCCCAGCACCTCCAGCGTGCCGTCGGCGCGGACGCGCCCCAGGTCACCGGTGCGGAACCACTCGCCGAACCGCTCGCCGCCCTGGTAGCCCAGCGCCAGCACCGGGCCGCCGACCTCGATCCGGCCGTCGGCCAGTCGCACCCGCACACCGTCCAGCGGCATCCCGTCGTAGACGCAGCCGCCGGAGGTCTCGCTCATGCCGTAGGTGGTGACCACCCGGACGCCGAGCTCCCGCGACCGTTCGAGCAGGGCCGGCGGGGTGGCCGCGCCGCCGATCAGCACGGCGTCGAACTGCCGCACCGCGGCCAGCCCCGGGCCGTCCGCGGCGACCAGGCGGGCCAACTGGGTCGGCACGAGGGCGGTGTAGTGGCGGCCGGGACCGGCCAGGACCGGACGGGCCGCGGCGGCGAAGCCGGAGGCGCGGAAACCGGTGGCGAGGTCCATCACCTCCGGCTCGGTGCCCGCCACGACCGACCGGACGAGCACCTGGATGCCCGCGATGTGCGTGGTCGGCAGGGCGAGCAGCCACGTGCCGGGCCCGCCGAGGCGGGCGTGGGTCAGCTCGGCGGACGTGGTGAGCGCGTCCGCGCCGAGCAGCACGGTCTTCGGCTCACCCGTGGAGCCCGAGGTCCCGACCGCGAGCACGGCCTCGGTCTCCCAGCCGCGCAACGGCGCCGAGTCGCCGGGCTGGGCCACCAGCAGGCCGCCCGGAGCAGCCAGCGCGTCGCGGAGTCGATCGAAGGTGATCATCGCGGGTCAGTAGTGGTAGGGGTAGTCGGACCAGTCCGGCGGGCGCTTCTCCAGGAAGGCGTCCCGACCCTCCACCGCCTCGTCGGTCATGTACGCCAGGCGCGTGGCCTCGCCCGCGAAGATCTGCTGCCCGACCAGGCCGTCGTCGATCAGGTTGAAGGAGTACTTCAGCATCCGCTGGGCCGTCGGCGACTTGCCGTTGACCTCCTTCGCCCACTCCAGCGCCGTCGACTCCAGCTCGGCGTGCGGCACGACCGCGTTCACCGCGCCCATCCGGTGCATGTCCTCGGCGGTGTAGGCCCGGCCGAGGAAGAAGATCTCGCGGGCGAACTTCTGGCCGACCTGCCTGGCCAGGTACGCCGAGCCGTAGCCGCCGTCGAAGCTGCCGACGTCGGCGTCGGTCTGCTTGAACCTGGCGTGCTCGGCGCTGGCCAGCGTGAGGTCGCACACCACGTGCAGGCTGTGCCCGCCGCCGGCCGCCCAGCCGGGGACGACCGCGATGACGACCTTCGGCATGAACCGGATCAGGCGCTGGCACTCCAGGATGTGCAGCCTGCCCGCCCTGGCCGGGTCGATCGTCTCGGCGGTCTCGCCCGACGCGTACTGGTAGCCGCTGCGGCCGCGGATGCGCTGGTCGCCGCCCGAGCAGAACGCCCAGCCGCCGTCACGCGGCGACGGGCCGTTGCCGGTGAGCAGCACGCACCCGACGTCCGAGCTCATCCGGGCGTGGTCCAGCGCGCGGTACAGCTCGTCGACGGTGTGCGGCCGGAACGCGTTGCGCACCTCGGGCCGGTGGAACGCGATGCGCACCGTGCCCTGGTCGACCGCCCGGTGGTAGGTGATGTCGGTGAAGTCGAACCCCTCGACCTGCTTCCAGCGGGTGGGGTCGAACAGCTCGGAAACGTCCTGGTCTGCCACGGCAGGGACAATATGCCCGCACCGCGGCTGAGACCGGCCCCGGTCCGGCTCAGCGCCGGGAATCACCTGGTCGCGCGCTGAGCGACAATGTCGGGGTGAACCCGTCCACCGCCCAGGCCACGGTGCTCGTCGACGAGCTGATCCGCAACGACGTCCGGCACGTCGTGCTGAGCCCCGGGTCGCGCAACGCGCCGCTGTCGTTCGCCCTGCACGAGGCCGCCGCGGCCGGGCGCATCACGCTGCACGTCCGCGTGGACGAGCGCACCGCCGGCTTCCTCGCCCTGGGCCTGGCCAAGGGCGGCGCCGAGGTCACCGCCGTCACCTGCACGTCCGGCACCGCCGTGGCGAACCTGCACCCCGCGATGCTGGAGGCCAGGCACGCGGGCGTGCCGCTGGTCGCCGTCACCGCCGACCGCCCGGTCGAGCTCTACCGCACCGGCGCCAGCCAGACCGTGGACCAGCACCGCGTCTTCGGCGTCGACACCCTCCAGTTCCCCGTCGCCGAGCGCCGGGAGAGCCAGAACGGACTGTGGCGCTCCCTGGTGTGCCGCGCCGTCGCCACCGCGCGCGACCAGGGCCCGGTGCACGTCAACGTCCCGTTCCGGGAGCCCTTGGTGCCCGACGGGATCGACGACTGGCCGGAGAGCCTCGACGGCCGTCCGTTCGACATGCCGTGGACGCGCACGGCTCGCCGCACCACCACCTCCCTGCACCCGGCCGACCACCTCGGCCCGCGCACCCTGGTGCTCGTCGGCGACACCGAGCACGACCTGTCCGACCTGGCCGAACGCGCCGGTTGGCCGGTGATCGCCGAACCGACCGGGCACGGCCTGCGCCACGGCACGCTCGTGCTCAACGCGGGCGAGCTCCCCGACCACCTCAAGCCCGACGCCGTGGTCGTGGTCGGCCGCGCAACCCTCTCCCGGGGCGTGCAGAAGCTGATCGCCCGCACCCCGGTCGTGCACGTGCTGTCCGACGAGCTCGACTGGCCGGACCCGCAGTTCGCCGCCACGCACACGTCCACCGACCTGGTCCTGGGCGAGCACGAGGTCGACGACGACTGGCTCACCGCCTGGCAGCACGCGGACAAGGCGGTCGCCGACGTGGTGGACGACCTGCTGGCCAAGCAGCCCTGGCCGACCGGCCTGCACGTGGCCCGAGACCTGGTCGCGGCGCTGCCCGGCGGCGCCAACCTGTTCCTCGGCTCGTCCAACCCGGTCCGCGACGTCGACCTCGTCGCCGAGCCGCGCCTGGACGTGCGCACCTTCGCCAACCGGGGCGTGGCCGGCATCGACGGCAGCGTGTCCACCGCCGCGGGCATCGCGCTCACCCGCGGCCCGACCTACGCCCTGATCGGCGACCTGACGTTCCTGCACGACGCCAACGGGATGCTCATCGGCCCCGGCGAGCCGCGCCCCGACCTGACGGTCGTCGTCCTCAACGACGACGGCGGCGGCATCTTCGCGTTGCTGGAGCAGGGCGCCAAGGAGCACCAGCGGACCTTCGAGCGGGTGTTCGGCACGCCGCACGGCGTCGACCTGGCGGCCTTGTGCGCGGCGCACCACGTGCCGCACACCGAGGTGCGCACACCGGACCAATTGAGACGGGCGCTCGACCGGCCGAGCGGAATCCGGGTGGTGGAAATCCGGGCGCAACGCCACGAATTGCGTGATCTGCACGCACGCTTGAAGGCGGCGGTGTCAACCGCATTCCAATAGTGGGAATCCTACCGACGGGGGTACAGCGCGCCGGGAGCCGCGACTAGCTTCTCGGCATGTCCCTGAGAGCGAAGCTGACCCTCGGTACCGCCGCCGCGGCGTCCCTGCTCCTGCTCGCCGGCACGGCGACGGCGGACCAGCCAGGAGCACCGGGCATCGGCGACCCCTACTACCCGAATGCGGGTAACGGCGGGTACGACGTTTCCCATTACGACATCAGGCTCAACTACCAGCCGGCGAACGACAACCTTTCCGGCACCACGACGATCCTGGCCAAAACCACTCAGGACCTGAGTCGGTTCAACCTCGACTTCCTGCTCAAGGTCAGCTCGGTCCGGGTCAACAACAAGGTCGCCCAGTTCACGCAGTCCGGCGGCGAACTCGTGGTCGACCCGCGCGGCACGTTGCGCAAGGGCTCGGACGTGACGGTCGTGGTCACCTATTCCGACGCGCCCTCCACCCACGCGGTGGACGGCTACACGTCGTGGAAGCGGACCCCGGACGGCGCGCTCGCGATCGACCAACCCGACATCGCGCCGTGGTGGTTCCCGAGCAACAACCACCCGACCGACAAGGCCAGGTTCGACGTGTCGGTGGCCGTGCCCAGCGGCGTCGAGGTCATCTCCAACGGCCTGTTCAACGGCACCACCCAGCAGATCAACGGCTGGACCAGGTGGCGTTACCGCAGCCTGCAGCCGCAGGCCACGTACCTGGCGTTCATCGCCATCGGCCAGTTCGAGATCCGCCAGTCGACCGCGCCGAACGGCCAGCCGGTGCTCAACGCCTACTCGGAGCGGCTGGGCGCGGACTACGGCGCGTCGGTGGCGAGCATCGAGCGCACGCCCGAGGTGACCGAGTTCCTGGAGTCGCAGTTCGGCACCTACCCGTTCGAGGCGCAGGGCGGCGTGGTGACGCCGGGCATCGGCTTCGCGCTGGAGAACCAGACCCGCTCGACCTACGACACCGCGTTCTTCCGCCGCGGCTCGAACACCTACGTGGTGGCGCACGAGGTCGCGCACCAGTGGTTCGGCGACTCGGTGTCGGTGCAGGGGTGGAAGGACATCTGGCTGAACGAGGGCTTCGCCAGCTACGCCGAGTGGCTGTGGTCGGAGCACGTCGGCGAGGGCACGGTCCAGGAGAACTCGGACTTCGTCTACGCGTCCTACCCGGACGACAGCCCGTTCTGGCAGGTGCTGCCCGGTGACCCGGGGGCCTCGAACCAGTTCCACGGCGCCGTGTACGACCGGGGCGCGCTGACCGTGCACGCGTTGCGCGGCGAGATCGGCGACGAGGCGTTCTTCCGGCTGCTGAAGGAGTGGCCCGCCGCCAAGCGCAACGGCAACGCCACGACCGACGAGTTCATCGCGTTCGCCGAGCGGCTGTCCGGCAAGCAGCTCGACGAGCTGTTCCAGACCTGGCTGTTCACGCCGGGCAAGCCGGCCGCCGCACCGGGCGCGGGCGACTTCTCGGCGCGTGCCGCCGCGGTGAGCGAGCCGAAGTCGTTCAAGAAGATCCAGGAGACGCGCGAGCTGCTCGCGGGTCACCAGCACTGAACGAGCGGGAGGGCCGCCCCCGCGGTGGGGGCGGCCCTTCGCGCGTCAGCCGGTCCGGCCGATGCCGTCGACCACCTTGGTGGTGATGGCGCTGAGGCTCGTCACGGTGCCCGGCTCGATGTAGGCCTCGTGGGGCTGCGGGCCGGTGACGGTGCGCTCGCCGATGAAGTCGCCGGTGGCCGGGTCCACGATCAGCTCGCGCCGCTCGTGCACGTCCTCGATGGTGACCGCGACGCCGACGCGGCCGTCGAGGTTGGCCTTGCCGTCGGTCACCGTGACGCCGTCGAGCAGCGCGAGGGCCCGGTAGAGCGAGGCGCGCAGGTCGGCCGGCACGAGCCCGGTGCGCAGCAGCTGCACGGCCCAGTGGAACACCGTGCCCGACGGGCCGCTGCGGTTGGCGGTGAGGTCGCGCAACCACCCGAGCAGGGCCTGCGGGTCACGCGGCAGCGGCGCGTAGAAGTCCGGGTTGTCCCAGTCCTCCGGGTCGCCGCACACCTTCTGCGGCTGCGACCGGGGGAAGAAGTCGCCGCACCTGCCGCGACGTTCGCCCTTCGCGGTCTCGTCCGGCTCGGGCACCGGCGCCTCGGACTGCGGCACGGTGCCGCCGAGCCACTTCGCCCCCTCCAACGGGGTGCGCCGGTTCAGCCACTCCTGGGTCACGTCGTGCGGGATCCACGTCTCGGTGCGGGACTCGACCAGGTAGGTGTAGCCGGAGGCGACCGCGTCGGGCCGGTCGGCGGGTGGCGCCGTCCCCACGCCGCGCGAGTTCCACTCGTGCGCCGCGACGTAGCGGTACTGGCCGGGTGCGAGCGGCTGGTCGACGGCGGTGATTGCGTCGGCGGCCCGCGTCAGGTAATCCCGCGCCGACAGCAGCTCGACGCTCGGCGGCGCGTCGGAGGACGTGCCGGCCTCGGGTGGCTGCTGCCCGGTCCGGTTGTCGAGCACGACCACGCCGGTGACCAGGGCCGCCGCTGCGGCGACCGCGACGGGTGCGAGCCACCGGGCGCGGCTGCGGCGCTTGGGGGTCACCGAGTCCGCGGCGGCGGTCAGCACGCGGGTGCGCACGGCGTCGAGCGGGACGTCGGCGGTGCGGACGTCGTGGTGCAGGCGGTCGAGTGCGTCGTCGAGTTCACGCATCGCGGTTCTCCTCGGTGAGCAGGGCCTGGAGCCGGGTGCGGACCCGGTGCAGCCGGGAGCGGACGGTGCCGGCGGGCTCGCCGAGCGCGGCGGCGACCTCGGTCGGGCTCAGCCCGGCCCACGACGTGAGCAGGAGCGCGTCCCGGTCCTCGTCGCGCAGGCCGGCCAGGGCGCGGGCGAGCACCTCGGTGCGGCGCTGGGCGTCCACCCGGTCGGCGACCGCGCCGCCGTGGTCGGGTTCGGGGCGGCCGACCAGCCGCAGCCGCGCGCGGTGCCCCCTGGTCTCGCGGCGGATGTGCTCGCGCACGAGGTTCGTGGCGATCCCGTAGAGCCAGCCCTTCACCGGCGCGCGGTCCGGGTCGTAGCTGTGCCGCCGCTTCAACGCCACCAGGAACGTCTCGGCGACCAGGTCGTCGGCCGCGGCGTCGCCGACCCGGCCGGCCAGGTAACCGCGCAGCCGCCGCGCGTGCGCGTCGAACAGCTCGGCGAACGCGGCCGTGACGTCCGGCCCGCGCAGGTCGGGTGGTTTGTCCAGTGCTGTGGTCACGTACCGGTTGGCCGAAGTGCCCCCTGGCGTTCCGGTGAGGTGCGTCACATGCCTTCGAGGGCTTCGCGAAAGGGCAGCATCTTGGCGTGCGCCTCGTGGACCTCGGAGTCCGGGTCCGACTCGGCGACCAGGCCGCAGCCGGCGTAGAGGCGGGCCGTGCGGCCGTCCACCTGCGCGCAGCGCAACGCGATGCCGAGCTCGCCGTCGCCGTTGCCGTCGATCCAGCCGACCGGACCGGAGTAGCGGCCCCGGTCCATGCCCTCCAGCTCCTCGATCATCGCGATGGCGTCCGCGCGCGGCGTGCCGCCGACGGCCGCCGTGGGGTGCAGCGCCTCGCCGAGCGCGAGCAACGACGGCGTGTCGCTGAGCGTGCCGATGACGTCGCTGGACAGGTGCGAGACGTTCGGCAGCCGCAGCACCGACGGACCCTCCACCGACATGGTGTCGCAGAACGGCTTCAGCGTCTCCACCAGCGACGTCACCGCGTACTCGTGCTCGTCGCGGTTCTTGCCCGACGACAGCAGCGCGGCCGCCAGCTCGTCGTCGGACATCCCGTCGTGCGGCCACGTCGTGCCCGCGAGCACCCGTGAGTCGACCACGGACCCGCTGCGCCGCAGCAGCAGTTCCGGCGTGGCGCCGATGAGGCCGTCGACCGCGTACACCCAGCACTCGGGGTACCGGCGGGCCAGGCCTTCGAGCACGAACCGGTGGTCGATGCCGATGTCCGCGACCGCCAGCAGGTCGTGCGCCAGCACGACCTTGTCCAGCTCGCCGGCGCGCATCCGCTCGACCGCGGCGCGCACGGCCTCGCGGTAGCCGGTGACCGACACCTGCCCGTCGCTGTAGCGCACCTCCGACGGCTTGCGCACCGGCTCGACCCGCCGCTTGCCGCTGTCGCCGATGGTGGTGAGCCAGCTGTGCCCGTTGCGGCGGCCCACCACGACCTCCGGCACCACGAGCACCGAGCGGCCGGGCCGGTCGGAGAACGCCATGCTGACGAACGCGACCGGGCCCGTGCCCGGCACGTCGACCCCGTCCTCGACGTCGAGGTCGTCGGTGAACTCGCGCCACCACCGGTCGGCCGCCGCGAACCGGTCCGGACCCGAGACCTCGAAGCGGGCCGCCTCACCCCACCCGACCAGGCCCGTTCCGTCCCTCACCCAGCTCAGCGCACCGGTCGGCGCGGGGAGCCTGCCCAGCAGGTTGTCGCCCACGACGCGCCTGGTGTGCACGCGCAGCCGTTGTCGGGTCCGCGAGGCAGGAGCTGAGGTCACGGCGTCGAGGGTATGGACTCGTCGCTGAGATCCTCCAGCGGAGGCCGCCCTAGACTCCTCAGTTGTGGTGGACGACGCAGTGCGAACAGGTGCCGGCCCCAAGGTTCGGCTCCTCGTCAGCCGGGCGTTGGTGGTGTTGGGCGCGGTGGTGACGCTGATCGGCGTGATCCTGCTCGCGGCGTGCTGGCGCGACGACCTGATGATCGAGGAGCGGCTGGGCAAGGCCACCGCGGAGGTGGTGTCCGTCTCGTTCCAGCGCACGGTCGTGCGCTTCGCCACGCCGGACGGCGCCGTGCACAGCCCGTCCCAGGGCCTGCTCTACCCGGAAGGGCTGGAACCGGGTCAGCTGGTGCGCATCGAGTACGACACGGCCGATCCCGAGGTGGTGCGGGTCGCCGGGCGCACCGCGCTGCTCGCGCTGCTGCCGATCGGCACCTTCCTGCTCGCGGTGTGGGCGGTGCTGGCCCCGCTGATCTGGTGGCTGGGCCGGAAGGACAAGCGCAAGGGGTGGTGGCCGCGGCCGTGACGGCCCGACCGCGGTTGTGACAGTTCTGCCCATAAACGTCCTCCAGGTGTAACATCGGTCGTATGGACCTGGAGGCGCAGTTCGAGCGCACCGTCGCGGCCGAGCAGCGCGTCGAGCCGCGCGACTGGATGCCCGACGGCTACCGCAAGACGCTGATCCGGCAGATCGCGCAGCACGCGCACTCCGAGATCATCGGCATGCAGCCGGAGGGCAACTGGATCAGCCGCGCGCCGTCGCTGCGCCGCAAGGCGATCCTGCTGGCCAAGGTCCAGGACGAGGCCGGGCACGGCCTGTACCTCTACGCCGCGACCGAGACCCTGGGCGCGGACCGGGGCGAGCTGACCGAGAAGCTGATCTCGGGCAGGCAGAAGTACTCCTCGATCTTCAACTACCCGACGCTGTCCTACGCCGACGTCGGCGTGATCGGCTGGCTGGTGGACGGCGCCGCGATCTGCAACCAGGTGCCGCTGTGCCGCACCTCGTACGGTCCGTACGGGCGGGCGATGATCCGCATCTGCAAGGAAGAGTCCTTCCACCAGCGGCAGGGCTACGAGCTGCTGCTGACGATGATGTCCGGCACCGACGCCCAGCGCGCGATGGTGCAGGAGTCGGTGAACCGCTGGTGGTGGCCGTCGCTGATGATGTTCGGCCCGCCGGACGCGGAGTCGTCCAACACCGAGCAGTCGATGAAGTGGCGCATCAAGCGCAACACCAACGACGAGCTGCGGCAGAAGTTCGTCGACATGACCGTGCCGCAGGCGGAGAAGCTGGGCGTGACGCTGCCCGACCCCGAGCTGCGGTGGAACGCCGAGCGCGGGCACCACGACTTCGGCCGGCCCGACTGGGACGAGTTCTGGCAGGTCGTCGGCGGCAACGGGCCGACGAACGCGCAGCGCATCGCGCACCGGCGCAAGGCGCACGAGGACGGCGAGTGGGTTCGTGCGGCGGCCGCGGCACACGCCTCCCGCCGTGCCGCCGAGGAAGGTGTGGCATGAGTTCGTCCTGGCCGCTGTGGGAAGTGTTCGTGCGCGGCAAGCGCGGCTTGAACCACGTGCACGTGGGGTCGCTGCACGCGCCGGACGCCGAGATGGCCCTCCGCAACGCGCGCGACGTCTACACCCGCCGCAACGAGGGCGTGTCGATCTGGGTGGTGCCCGCGACGGCGATCACCGCGTCGTCGCCGGACGAGAAGGACCCGTTCTTCGAGCCCAGCGGCGACAAGGTCTACCGGCACCCGACGTTCTACGAGATCCCCGAGGACGTGCCGCACCTATGAGCTTCGACAATGCGTACGAGTCCCTGATCGACCACGAGGACGCGCATTGGGCGTTCGGCACCGGGTTCACCGAGGCGCTGGCCGGGGTCGACCGCCAGGTGCCCGACGTCGACCGCGCCGACCTGACCGCGTACTGCCTGATGCTCGGCGACGACGCGCTCGTGCTGTCCCAGCGGCTGGCCGAGTGGTGCTCCCGCGCGCCGGAGCTGGAGGAGGACGTCGCGCTGGCCAACATCGCGCTCGACCTGCTCGGCCAGGCCAGGATGCTGCTGACCCGGGCCGGCGAGGTGGAGGGCGCGGGCCGGGACGAGGACGCGTTGGCCTACCTGCGCGACGAGCGCGACTTCCGCAACGTGCACCTGGCGGAGATCGAGTGCGGGCCGTTCGCGGGCGGTGACTTCGCCACCACCATGGCCCGGCTGCTGGTGTTCTCGTCGTGGAAGCTCGCCCAGTACTCGCGGTTGCGCGGCAGCGCCGACCCGGTGCTCGCGGCGGTGGCGGCCAAGGGGCTCAAGGAGCTGGCCTACCACCGGGACCACGCGGCCCAGTGGGTCGTGCGGCTCGGTGACGGCACCGACGAGTCGCACCGGCGGATGCAGGCCGGGCTGGACCGGGTGTGGCCGTTCGTGGACGAGCTGTTCACCGCGCACGCCGTGGAGCGGCGGTTGACCGGTGTCGCGGTCGACCCGGCCGAGCTGAGGTCCGAGGTGGACGGCGTGCTGGCCGCGGTGCTGCCCGCCGCCGGGCTGACCAGGCCCGCGGACGTGCCCGCGGCCCGGGTCAACGGACTGGCCGGGCGCGACGGCGTGCACACCGAGGCGTTCGGCTACCTGCTGGCCGAGATGCAGCACCTGCACCGGTCGATGCCGGGAGCGACGTGGTGAGCACCGCGCTGGAGGTCGCGGCCCGGGTCCGCGACCCGGAACTGCCCGTGCTGACGCTGGCCGACCTCGGCGTGCTGCGCGACGTGACCGAGTCCGGCGGGCGGGTGTCGGTGACGATCACGCCCACCTACTCGGGGTGTCCCGCGCTGGACGAGATGGCCGCCGACCTGCGCCGGTCGTTGCTGGCGGCCGGGTACGCGGCGGTGGACGTGCGGTTGTCGCTCTCGCCCGCCTGGACCACGGACTGGATCAGCGAGGACGGGCTGCGCAAGCTGCGGGAGGCGGGCATCGCGCCGCCGTCCCGGCTGGGGCCGCGCGCGGTCGGCCCGGTGCCGCTGAACCTGGCGCCGCCGTCGCGGAGGGTGCTGTGCCCGCGCTGCGGGTCGCCGCGGACCGCGGAGCTGTCGCGGTTCGGGTCGACGGCGTGCAAGGCGTTGCGCCGGTGCGCGGACTGCGCCGAGCCGTTCGAGCACGTGAAGGAGATCTGATGGCGCGGCCGGTGTTCCACAAGCTGACCGTGGCGTCGGTCGAGCGGTTGTGCTCGGACGCCGTCGCGGTGACGTTCGAGGTGCCCGCGTCGCTGGCGGCCGAGTTCGCGTTCGCGCCGGGGCAGTACCTGACCCTGCGCAACGGCGACGAGCGGCGGTCGTACTCGATCTGCGCGCCCGCCGGCGGTCCGCTGCGGATCGGCGTGCGACGGGTGGACGGCGGGCTGTTCTCCACGCTGCTGGTCGACCGGGTCCAGCGCGGTGACGTGCTGGAAGTCCTGCCGCCGCTGGGTGGCTTCACGCCGTCCGGTGGCGCGCACCACGCGCTGCTGGTCGCCGGGTCCGGCATCACGCCCGCGCTGTCGATCGCCGCGTCGGTGCTGGCGGACGGTGCGCGGGTGACGATGGTCTACGGCAACCGGCGCGCGGACACGGTGATGTTCGCCGAGGAGCTGGCGGACCTGAAGGACCGGTACCCGGCGCGGTTGCAGCTGTTGCACGTGCTGTCGCGGGAGCCCCGGGACGTCGAGCTGTTCACCGGCCGGTTGGACGCGGCGAAGCTGCGGGCGTTGTTCGCGACGGTGGTGCCGTGGGCGGACGTGGACCAGTGGTGGGTGTGTGGGCCGTACGGGATGGTGCGGGACGCGGAGGACGTGCTCGCGTCCCTGGGCGTTCCCGCGTCGTCCGTGCACCACGAGCTGTTCTACGTGGACGAGCCGCCGCCCCCGCCGCGCCGGGAGGAGTCCTCCCCGGCCGCGTCGGCGACGGCCACCGTCGTCCTGGACGGGCGGAGCACCGAGGTGCCGCTCCCGGCCGACGTGCCGATCCTGGACGCGGCCCAACGGGTGCGCGCCGACCTGCCGTTCGCGTGCAAGGGCGGTGTGTGCGGGACGTGCCGTGCGCTGGTCGTGTCCGGTGAGGTGGAGATGCGCCGGAACTACGCGTTGGAGCCGCACGAGGTGGCGGCCGGGTTCGTGCTGACGTGCCAATCGGTTGCCCTGACTCCGCTGATCACCGTGGATTACGACGCCTGATCTGGCACATTGTGCGCATGGGACGGGGCGCGCTGTGGGGACTGCTCATCGGCACGGTGCTGATGACCGCTCTGATCATGTTCGGCATCGCGTTGCCGTCCTCGGCCGATGACGAGCCGGGCCCGTCCGTCGTCGTGAGCTTCATCGCCTCGGGGATGCTCGGCGCGGTCATGGGCGGCGTGCCCGGCACCTTCATCGGCCTGGTGGTCGGTGCCGTGCGCCGCCGTTCCCGCCCGGTCCTCCCACCGCCCCCACCGCCCCCGCCACCCCTGCCCCCGGTGAACGACCGGTGGTCGGCGATGGTCGGCCGGTGCGAACTGGCCGTGCGGCGGGTGTACGCGGCGGTCGCGACGGTGCCCGTCTCACCGGCCAGGGACTGGCTGGAGCGGATCGCCGCGCAGTTCGCCAACGAGCTGTCGGACGTGCGGCGCATCGCCGACCTGGGCCGCGCCCTGGGCGCCGACCAGAACCACCCGGTGACTGGGCGGCTCCACGCCGCGGTCCGCGACTTCACCGCGTTCGAGGACGAAGTGGGCCGGGTGGCGCTCCAACTGCTCAACCAGACGTCCCTGGACGCCGTCCGCGCCCACCTGGAAGTGCTCGAACAGCAGTTGCCGCACCTGGGCACCGCCTAGGCCGCCTCACCCTGCCGGCGTCCTCACCCTGCCGGGCGTCCTCACTCTGCGACGTTCCTCAACCTGTTGACGTTCTCAGCCCTGGGAAGTTCTCAGCCCTGGGACGTCGCGGCCTGCCACCAGGCCAGGACTTCCTCCGCCACCTCCGGCATGGCCACCAGCAGGCCGTCCACCGGCAACGGGTCGTCCTCGCCCCGGCGGTCCAGCACCGCGGCGCCCGACTCGACCGCCAGCGCCACCGCGCCGGCCACGTCCCACTCGTGGTAGCTGTCCAGCACCGCGGCCGCGGCGTGGCCGAGGGCCACCTGGGCCACCGCCAGGGCCTTCGAACCCAGCACGCGCACGCCCGTGCCCGCCACCGCCGCCCGGGAGATGAACCCGCCCATCCCCGGCCACGGGCCGGTCCGCGTCATCTCCGTGCACACGATCGAGCTCACCGCCTGGCCGCCCAGCCGCACCGGCGTGCCGTTCGCCCGCATCCCGCGCCCCCGTGCCGCGGCGTAGATCTGGGCCCGGTACGGGTCCGCGACCACCCCGACGACCGGCCCCCACCGGTCGACCAGCGCGAGGCTGTACGCGCACCACGGCACACCGGCGACGTAGTTCGCGGTGCCGTCGACCGGGTCCACGACCCAGCGGAACTCCGCGTCGCTCACCACGTCGGAATCGGTGTCCTCGCAGAACACCGGGATGTCGGGGAACTCGGCCGTCAGCACCCGCCGCGTGTGCCGCTCCAACGTCCGGTCGGTGTCGGTCACCCAGTCGAACGGCGACGCCTCGTCGTCGGGTCGCGCGCCGCGGCCCGCGGTCGCCATGATGACGTCGGACGCGTCGTTGGCGAGTCGCCCCGCTATCTCCAGCGCGATCGACACCAGGCCGGGATCGACGGGCTGCGCGGGTCGGGACGACAAGACGGTCATGCCGACCTAGTGTCGGCGCACAGAGTGACCGCGTCACATACTCCAGGTGAACCCGGGGCCAACGTCAACCGCGACGCGAGGAGTTCGGCGTGCGTTCGCGGAAGTGTCACGCCGCCGTGTCCTTGGCACCGCATGGTGATCGGCGTGCGCGTAGCGATCGTCACCGAGAGCTTTCTGCCCCAGGTCAACGGCGTGACCAACTCCGTCCTGCGGGTCTTGGAGCACCTGAGGGCGCACGGCCACCAGGCGTTGGTCGTCGCGCCCGGCGCGGGTGCCGACCACCACCGCGGCACGCCGGTCGTGCGCGTGCCGTCGGTGGACCTGCCGAGGTTCAGCTCGCTGCCCGTCGGGGTGCCCACGCGCAAGGTGCTGACCGCGTTGGCCGAGTTCCGGCCCGACGTCGTGCACCTGGCCAGCCCGTTCGTGATGGGCGCGCGCGGGCTGTCCGCGGCGCGCAGGCTGGGCATCCCGACCGTCGCGGTCTACCAGACCGACATCGCCGGGTTCGCCGGTCACTACGGCCTCGGCCTCACCGCCCGTGCCGCCTGGCGGTGGACGCGTCGGCTGCACGCCCAGGCCGACCGCACGCTCGCGCCGTCGACGTGGGCCGTCGACGCGCTCCGAGAGCACGGCGTGCCGCGCGTGCACCGGTGGGGGCGGGGTGTGGACGTGGAGCTGTTCCACCCTTCCCGCCGGGACGACGCGTTGCGCGCCTCACTGGCGCCGGGCGGTGAGCTGCTGGTCGGGTACGTCGGCCGGTTGTCGCCGGAGAAGCGGGTGGACCGGCTGGCCGCGCTCGCCGACCTGCCCGGCGTGCGGCTGGTCGTGGTCGGGGAGGGGCCGGAGGAGGCGCGGTTGCGGCGGGACCTGCCCGGCGCCGCGTTCCTCGGGTTCAAGAGCGGCGCGGACCTGGCCGCGGCCTACGCGAGCCTGGACGTGTTCGTGCACACCGGGCCGCACGAGACGTTCTGCCAGGCGGTGCAGGAGGCGTTGGCCAGTGGTGTGCCGGTGGTCGCGCCGGACGCGGGCGGGCCGCGTGACCTGGTGCAACCCAACACCGGCTACCTGTTCGCCGACGACGCGCAGCTCCGGCGGGCGGTGGTGGAGCTGGGCGACCCGCTGCGCCGCCGGCAGTTCGGCCACGCGGCCAGGCGGTGGGTGCGCGGGCGGACCTGGTCGGCCGTGTGCGACGAACTGCTCGGCCACTACGCGGCCGTGCTCGACGTTCCGGTGCGCCGTGCGGCATGAGGATCCGGGCAGGCACGAGGGTCCGGGCAGGCACGAGGGTCCGGGCAGGCACGAGGGTCCGGGCAGGCATGAGGGTCCGGGCAGGCGTGAGGATCGTGCAGGCGTGAGGATCGGGCGGGCATCCAGGATCGGGCGCGCGTGGAACGTGCACGCATGAGGATCGTGCAGCTGGCCAACTTCTACGGCCCGCGGTCCGGTGGCCTGCGCACGGCGTTGCACCACCTCGGCAGCGGTTACGCGGCGAGCGGTCACCAGGTCACGCTGGTCGTGCCCGGTGCCGCGCACGCCGACGAGGAGCTGTCGCCGGGCGTGCGGCGCATCACGCTGCCCGCGCCGCGCATCCCCGGCACCGGCGGGTACCGGGCGGTGGACCCGTGGCGCGTGCGCGCGTTGCTGGACCACCTGTCACCCGACCGGCTGGAGGTGTCGGACCGGCTGACGTTGCGCGGGATGGGCCGGTGGGCGGCGGCGCGCGGCGTGCCGAGCGTGGTGATCTCGCACGAGCGGCTGGACCGGCTGCTGGAGCAGTTCCTGCTGCCGAGGGCGTTGGCTCGGCGGGGTGCGGACTGGGCGAACGCGCGGATGGCCGCGTCCTACGACACGGTCGTGTGCACGACGGAGTTCGCGCGGGAGGAGTTCGACCGGATCGGGGCGCGCAACGTCGTCCGCGTGCCGCTGGGCGTCGACCTGCGCACGTTCACGCCGACCAGGCACGACCGGTCGTTGCGGGCGTCGCTCGCGCAGGGCGCCGACGCGCTGCTCGTGCACTGCGGGCGGTTGTCGCCGGAGAAGCACGTCGAGCGCAGCGTGGACACGGCGGCCGAGCTGCACGCGTCCGGGCACAACGTGCGGCTGGTCATCGCCGGTGACGGGCCCCGCCGCGAGGCGCTGGAACGCCGTGCCGCCGGCCTCCCCGTCACCTTCCTGGGCTTCCTGTCCGGCCGCGGCGAGGTGGCGACCCTCCTGGCCACCGCCGACGTCTCGCTGGCCCCCGGCCCGCACGAGACGTTCGGCCTGGCCGCCCTGGAGGCCCTGGCCTCCGGCACGCCCGTGATCGTCTCCGCCTCCTCGGCGCTGCGGGAGATCGTCCACCCGGACTGCGGCGCCGCCGTGCCCGACCACGCCCCGGCGTTCGCCGGCGCCGTGACCACCCTGCTGGACCACCCCGAGCCGACCCGCCGCTCCGCCGCCAGGGCCCGCGCCGAGCAATACCCCTGGCACACCGCCGTGACCGGCATGCTCACCGCCCTCCGCGCCACCTGACCCCCACGCGAGTCGAACCTCCAGGTCCCGCGAGTCGAACCTCCGCGACCCGCGAGTCGAACCTCCAGGTCCTCCGAATTCAACATTCGCGCATCGGCAGCCGATCCTGAGCGTTGAACTCGGGGGTCCTGAACGTTCGACACGCGGGACCTGAACGTGGGACTCGCGGGTCTTGAGGGTTCGACTCGCGGGGTCTGGGGGGAGGACACGCGCGGCGGCGGGGTGGGGAGGGTGGGAGTTAGGCTGCCCGCATGTCGCGTGCAGGTCTGGACAAGAACCCCCGCGAGGTCGCCGAGATGTTCGACGGCGTGGCCAAGGGCTACGACCGGACGAACTCGGTCATGACCCTGGGGTTCGACCGGCGCTGGCGGGAGTGGAGCAGGCGGGTGCTGGACGCCAAGTCCGGCGAGAAGGTGCTCGACCTGGCGGCCGGCACGGCGGTGTCGACGGTCGAGTACGCGGCCTCGGGCGCCTGGTGCGTGGCGGCCGACTTCTCCCTGGGGATGCTGCTGGGCGGCGCGCACCGGCCCGTGCCCAAGGTCGCCGCCGACGCCCTGCGCCTGCCGTTCGCCGACGACTCCTTCGACGCCGTCACGGTGTCCTTCGGCCTGCGCAACTTCAACGACACCGAGGCCGCCCTGCGCGAGATGGCCCGCGTGGTCAAGCCCGGCGGACGGCTCGTGGTGTGCGAGGTCTCCACGCCCGCGTTCCGCCCGTTCCGCTTCGTCTACATGCGCTACCTGCTGCGCCTCCTCCCGCTCATCGCCCGGTTCGTGTCCTCCAACCCGGCCGCGTACTCCTACCTCGCCGAGTCCATGCGCACCTGGCCCGACCAGCGCGCACTCGGCGAGATCGTGGCCCGCGCCGGCTGGGAGGACGTCGCCTGGATGAACCTCACCGGCGGCATGGTCGCCCTGCACCGCGGCACCAAGCCCGCCCCACCCGCCTGAGTCACCGGGACCGCCCGGTCCTCGCGCCGGCCAAGTCCTCAGCAACGCGCAAGTAGACTCGCGCCGGACTTTGTGAACACGGGCACAAGGAGCGGGGATGACGACTCCAAGCCGCCGCAAGGCAGGCGAGGACGCCGAGGTGATCGTGGTCGGGGCGGGGCCCGCGGGTTCCACCGCGGCCACCTACCTGGCACGCGCGGGCCTGGACGTGGTGCTGCTGGAGAAGAGCACCTTCCCCCGCGAGAAGGTGTGCGGCGACGGCCTGACCCCGCGCGGGGTCAAGCAGCTCATCGACCTGGGCATCGACACCCGCGAGGAAGCCGGCTGGCTGCACAACCGCGGCCTGCGGGTGGTCGGCGGCGGCGTCACGCTCGAACTCGACTGGCCCGAGCTGGCCACGTTCCCGCCCTACGGCCTGGTCCGGCCGCGGCAGGACTTCGACGAGATGCTGGCGCAGACCGCCGTCTCGGCGGGCGCCCGGATGCACCAGCAGACCACCGTCACCGGTGCCCTCGTGGAGAACGGCCGGGTCGTCGGCGTCGAGGCCAAGCAGGGCCCGGACAAGACCCCGGTCACCTACCGCGCCCCGCTCGTGCTGGCCTGCGACGGCGTGAGCGCGCGCCTGGCCCTCAGCGTCGGCATCCAGAAGGACGACGCCAAGCCGATGGGCGTCGCGGTCCGCCGCTACTACGCCAGCCCCCGCACCAAGGACGACTACCTGGAGTCGCACCTGGAGCTGTGGGACCGGGCCAACGACGTGCTGCTGCCCGGCTACGGCTGGATCTTCGGCATGGGCGACGGCACGGTGAACGTCGGCCTCGGCATCCTCAGCACCTCCAAGGCCTACGGCACCACGGACTACCGCGCGCTGCTCAAGAGCTGGCTCGACGGCACCCCCGAGGAGTGGGGTTTCCGCGAGGAGAACGCCACCGGCAAGATCGGCGGCGCGGCCCTGCCCATGGGCCTGAACCGCAAGCCGCACTACCGCGACGGCCTGCTGCTGGTCGGTGACGCGGGCGGCATGGTCAACCCGTTCAACGGCGAGGGCATCGGTTACGCCATGGAGTCGGCCCGGATCGCGGCGGAGACCGTGGTGCAGGCGCTGGCCCGCCAGGGCGCGAGCCGTGAACGCGCGCTGCACGGCTACCCGGTGCGCATCGAACAGGCCCTGGGCAGCTACTACCGCCTCGGCAACGTGTTCAGCAAGCTCATCGGCAACCCCACCGTCATGCGCACCGCGACCAAGTACGGGCTGCCGCGCAAGACCCTGATGAAGCTGGTCCTGAAGCTGCTCGCGGGGCTTTACGACCCCAAGGACGGCGACTCGTTCGACCGCATCATCACCGCCGCGACGAAGTTGGCCCCAACGGCCTAAAACGGCTCCGCTAAACGACGCAGCGCCGTCCTCCGGGACGGCGCTGTTTCGTTTTCGGTGTGCCCCCGTTCACGGACGGGTCGCCCAACTGTTGATCTGCGTGGCAAAAGGCCTGGTCACAGCCTATGTCGGGGGTGCCCGTGACGCCGCTGTGTGACGTTCTACACTGAGCCGCAGGTCTTGTGAATCAGTTCACAACCGGCTGAGATGCCTTGTGAAGTGTTTCACAAGCGACCTGCGGATTGTTAGGCCCGCCTAACCTCCGGAGGCCGCAAGAACACCCTTTAGGGTGCGCAACGGTCGGCGGTGCACCACCACCGCGACAGCGAGGAAAGGACGACGGAGAGTGCTGGACCCTTACCTCCCCCTCGTATTGATGTTCGTCCTCGCCGGGGCCTTCGCGCTGTTCTCGGTGACGGCCGCTCCGTACATCGGTCCCCGCCGCTACAACCGCGCGAAGCTCGACGCCTACGAGTGCGGCATCGAGCCGTCGCCGCACCCCGTGGTGGGCGGTGGCCGGATGCCGGTCGCCTACTACCTCACGGCGATGCTGTTCATCCTGTTCGACATCGAAATGGTGTTCCTCTACCCCTTCGCGGTCTCCGCGGACCGGCTCGGCCTGTTCGGCCTGGTGGAGATCGCCCTGTTCGTCGCGACGGTCGGCTTCGCGTACGCCTACGTGTGGCGTCGCGGCGGCCTCGACTGGAACTGAGGGGGAAGATCGAAGTGGGTCTCGAAGAGAAGCTCCCGAACGGCATCCTGCTCGCCAGCGTGGAGAAGCTGGTCAACTGGACCCGCAAGTCCTCGCTGTGGCCCGCCACCTTCGGCCTGGCCTGCTGCGCGATCGAGATGATGACCACCGGCGGCCCGCGCTACGACCTCGCGCGGTTCGGCATGGAGGTCTTCCGCGCCTCGCCGCGCCAGGCCGACCTGATGATCGTCGCGGGCCGGGTGACCAACAAGATGGCGCCGGTGCTGCGGCAGATCTACGACCAGATGCCCGAGCCGCGCTGGGTGCTGGCCATGGGCGTGTGCGCCTCCAGCGGCGGCATGTTCAACAACTACGCGGTCGTGCAGGGCGTGGACCACGTCGTGCCGGTCGACATGTACCTGCCGGGCTGCCCGCCGCGGCCGGAGATGCTGATCGACGCGATCCTCAAGATCCACGCGAAGATCATGGACGAGCCGCTCGGAGCGAACCGGGCCGCGTTGCTGGCCGAGCAGGGCCACCAGACGGCGCTGATCCCGTCCTCCGAGCGCTTTGCGAAGAAGTGAGCGGCAATGCCAAATGAGACCAGCCCAAATGAGACCGGCTCGGGCGGGAACAAAGAGGTCGACCAGACCCCTGGCGCCGGCACTCCGGGCAACGACGAGGCGCTCAGCTCGGCGAGCATGAACGAGGCCCAGCACGAGGAGTACCTCGCGCGCGGCGGCATGGTCGCGGGCAAGGCGCGCGAGGGCATGTTCGGCATCTCCGGCTCCGGCGACACCTCCGGCTTCGGCGGCCTGCGGCTGCCCGCCCACGTCGCCGCGCCGTCCGAGCGGCCCTACGGCGGCTGGTTCGACGAGGTCGCCGACGAGCTGCTGGCCGCGATCCGGGAGCAGGGCCTGCCCGCCGACACCGTGCAGCAGATCACCGTCGACCGCGGCGAGATCACGTTCTACCTGCGCCGGGACAACCTGGTCGAGGTGGCGCGGATCCTGCGCGACGACCCGGCGCTGCGCTTCGAGCTGTGCAGCTCCGTGTCCGGTGTGGACTACGGCGTCGACGCGGCGCAGCGGCTGCACTCGGTGTACCACCTGACGTCGATGACCTACCGCCGGCGCATCCGGCTGGAGGTCGCGGTCGACGTGGACGACGCGCACATCCCCAGCGTGGTCTCGGTCTACCCGACCGCGGACTGGCAGGAGCGCGAGACCTGGGACATGTTCGGCATCGTCTACGACGGCCACCCGGGGCTCACCCGGATCCTCATGCCGGACGACTGGGACGGCCACCCGCAGCGCAAGGACTACCCGCTCGGCGGCATCCCGGTGGAGTACAAGGGCGCGGAGATCCCCCCGCCAGACCAGAGGCGGTCCTACTCATGACCGAGCGACTTTCCGACGTGACCACCGGCACCGCCACCGGCCCAACAGGATCGGGCCCAACAGGATCGGGCCCAACAGGATCGGGCACAGCAGGATCGGGCACAGCCGGCCGCGACAGCGTTTCCCAAGGCAGCGACTCCCACGACGCCAACCGCACGACGTCGAACCCCGACGCGTACGCGGGTTCCCGCCAGACGACCGAGGGCACCGTCTACACGGTGACCGGCGGCGACTGGGACGAGGTGCTGGCCGAGGCCGCGGGTGACGAGCGCATCGTCATGAACCTGGGTCCGCAGCACCCCTCCACGCACGGCGTGCTGCGCCTGGTGCTGGAGCTGGAGGGCGAGACGGTCACCCAGGCCCGCAGCGTCATCGGCTACCTGCACACCGGCATCGAGAAGAACGTCGAGTACCGCAACTGGACCCAGGGCGTCACGTTCGTGACGCGCATGGACTACCTGGCCCCGCTGCACAACGAGGCCGCGTACTGCATGGCGGTCGAGAAGCTGCTCGGCGTGACCGTCCCGCAGCGGGCGCAGACGATCCGCGTGCTGCTCATGGAGCTCAACCGGATCAGCTCGCACCTGGTGGCGCTGGCCACCGGCGGCATGGAGCTGGGCGCGCTGACCGGCATGACCGCGGGCTTCCGCGAGCGCGAGGAGGTCCTGCACCTGCTGGAGTTCCTGACCGGTCTGCGGATGAACCACGCGTTCATCCGGCCCGGCGGCCTGGCGCAGGACCTGCCCGAGGGCGCCGAGCAGAAGATCAAGGACTTCATCAAGGTGATGGACTCCCGGCTGCCCGACTACGACAAGCTGCTGTCCGGCCAGCCGATCTGGCGCAACCGGCTCGCGGGCGTCGGCTACCTGCCGGTGGACGCGTGCCTCGCGCTGGGCATCACCGGCCCGATCCTGCGCTCCGCGGGCCTGCCGTGGGACCTGCGCAAGGTCGAGCCCTACTGCGGCTACGAGAACTACGAGTTCGACGTGCCCACGTCGAACGCCGCCGACTCCTACGCCCGCTACCTGCTGCGGCTGGAGGAGATGCACCAGTCGCTGCGGATCGTGCGGCAGGCCGTGGACAACCTGACGCCCGGCCCGGTCATGGTCTCCGACGCCAAGATCGCCTGGCCCGCGCAGCTGACCATCGGCGCGGACGGCATGGGCAACTCGCTGGAGCACGTGCGCAAGATCATGGGCCAGTCCATGGAGTCCCTGATCCACCACTTCAAGCTGGTCACCGAGGGCTTCGCGGTCCCGGCGGGCCAGGTGTACGTGCCGATCGAGTCGCCGCGCGGCGAGCTGGGCTACCACATCGTCTCCGACGGCGGCACCCGCCCGATGCGCGTGCACGTGCGCGAACCCAGCTTCGTGAACCTCCAGTCGATGCCCGCGATGTGCGAGGGCGGCATGGTCGCCGACGTCATCGCGTCGGTGGCCTCTATCGACCCGGTGATGGGTGGTTGTGACCGATGAGCACTTCCGAAGAGGTCTACGCGGCCTCGCCGCTGGACCCCGTCGAGACCCACCGGCTGGTGACCGAGAACGCGGTCGACACCAGCGTGTTCGACGAGTCGATCGCGGCGAAGGCGCAGGCGATCATCGCCCGCTACCCGCAGGCGCGGTCGGCGCTGCTGCCGATGCTGCACCTGGTGCAGTCGGTCGAGGGGTACGTCAGCCAGGCGGGGATCACCTTCTGCGCCGGCCAGCTCGACCTGACCAACGCCGAGGTCAGCGCGGTCGCGACGTTCTACACCATGTACAAGCGCCGCCCGTGCGGCGAGCACCTGGTCAGCGTCTGCACGAACACGCTGTGCGCGGCGCTCGGCGGTGACGCGATCTACGCCAAGCTCAAGGACCACCTCGACGTCGGCCACGAGGAGACCGCGGGCGAGCCGGGCACGCCGGGCTCGATCACGCTGGAGCACGCCGAGTGCCTGGCGGCCTGCGACCTCGGCCCGGTGCTCCAGGTCAACTACGAGTACTTCGACAACCAGACGCCCGACGGCGCGCTGGAGCTGGTGAAGTCGTTGCAGGCGGGGGACAAGCCCCACCCGACGCGCGGCGCGCCGTTGACCGACTTCCGCCAGGCCGAGCTCCAGCTGGCCGGGTTCTTCGAGGGCCGCGACGCGGACCTGGACGGCCCGTCGGCCGCGCCGGAGACGGTGCGCGGGGCCAAGGTCGCCGCGGAACGCGGGTGGACCGCGCCGGCCATGCCGGACAACGCGGAGTTCCCGCCACTGCCGGAGAAGAAGTAGGTAGGGGGAGCTGACGTGGTCGACAACCTGACTCCCGTCCTGACGAAGCGCTGGCTGTCGCCGCGCTCGTGGACGCTGAAGACCTACGAACAGCTGGAGGGGTACACGGCGCTGCGCAAGGCGCTCAAGGCGCACCCGGACCAGCTGATCCAGCAGTGCAAGGACTCCGGGCTGCGCGGTCGCGGCGGCGCGGGCTTCCCCACCGGCATGAAGTGGGGCTTCATCCCGCAGGGCGACGGCAAGCCGCACTACCTCGTCATCAACGCCGACGAGGGCGAGCCGGGCACCTGCAAGGACATCCCGCTGATGATGGCGGACCCGCACTCGCTGATCGAGGGCATCATCATCACCTCGTACGCGATCCGGGCGAACTTCGCCGCGATCTACGTGCGCGGCGAGGTGCTGCACGTGATCCGCCGGCTGCACGCGGCCGTGCGCGAGGCGTACGAGGCGGGCTACCTGGGCAAGGACATCCTCGGCTCGGGCTTCGACCTCGACGTGGTGGTGCACGCCGGCGCGGGCGCCTACATCTGCGGCGAGGAGACGGCGCTGCTGGACTCGCTGGAGGGCAAGCGCGGCCAGCCCCGGCTCAAGCCGCCGTTCCCGGCGACCGCGGGCCTGTACGCCTCGCCGACCGTGGTGAACAACGTCGAGACGATCGCCAGCGTGCCCTACATCGTCAACGGCGGCGCGGACTGGTTCCGCACCATGGGCCGCGAGCGCTCGCCGGGCCCGAAGATCTTCTCGCTGTCCGGTCACGTGGAGCGCCCCGGCCAGTACGAGGCGCCGATGGGCGTCACGCTGCGGGAGCTGCTCGACCTGGCGGGCGGCATGAAGGACGGCGTCCCGCTGAAGTTCTGGACGCCGGGCGGCTCGTCCACCCCGCTGTTCACCGCCGACCACCTGGACGTGCCGCTGGACTTCGAGGGCGCGGCCGAGGCGGGCTCGATGCTCGGCACCACCGCGTTGCAGATCTTCAACGAGACGGTGTCCGTGCCCTGGGCGGTCATGAAGTGGACCGAGTTCTACAAGCACGAGTCGTGCGGCAAGTGCACGCCGTGCCGCGAGGGCACCTACTGGCTCGTGCAGATCCTCCAGCGGATGGTCGCGGGCAACGGCACGGCAGGCGACATCGACACGCTGCTGGACGTCTGCGACAACATCCTGGGCCGCTCGTTCTGCGCCCTCGGTGACGGCGCGGTCAGCCCGATCACCAGCGGCATCAAGTACTTCAAGCACGAGTTCCTGGCCTTGTGCGACCAGAACTCACCCAAGAATGAGTCGGGCACCGTGTTGGCGGGAGCTAGCGCATGACAATCGAAGCCACCGCCCCTGAACAGAAAGCCGAGCTCGTGGTCCCCGAGGGCCACGTGAAGCTCGTCATCGACGGCGTGGAGGTCGTCGCGCCCAAGGGCGAGCTGCTGATCCGCACCGCGGAGCGGCTCGGCACCGTCATCCCGCGCTTCTGCGACCACCCGTTGCTGGAGCCCGCGGGCGCCTGCCGGCAGTGCCTGGTCGAGGTGGAGATGGGCGGCCGGCCGATGCCGAAGCCGCAGGCCTCCTGCACCATGACGGTCGCCGACGGCATGGTCGTCAAGACCCAGCTGAGCTCGCCGGTGGCGGACAAGGCGCAGCAGGGCGTGATGGAGCTGCTGCTCATCAACCACCCGCTGGACTGCCCGATCTGCGACAAGGGCGGCGAGTGCCCGCTGCAGAACCAGGCGTTGGCGCACGGCCGCGCGGACTCCCGGTTCCACGAGCACAAGCGGACGTTCCCCAAGCCGATCCCGATCTCCACCCAGGTCCTGCTCGACCGCGAGCGGTGCGTGCTGTGCCAGCGCTGCACGCGGTTCTCCGCGCAGATCGCGGGCGACCCGTTCATCGAGCTGCTGGAGCGCGGTTCGCAGCAGCAGATCGGCGTGGCGCAGGAGAAGCCGTTCCAGTCCTACTTCTCCGGCAACACCATCCAGATCTGCCCGGTGGGCGCGCTGACCAGCGCCGCGTACCGGTTCCGCGCGCGGCCGTTCGACCTGGTGTCCACCCCCGGCGTGTGCGAGCACTGCTCGTCGGGCTGCTCGACGCGCACCGACTGGCGACGCGGCAAGGTGCAGCGCCGGCTGGCGGGCGACGCGCCCGAGGTCAACGAGGAGTGGACCTGCGACAAGGGCCGCTTCGCCTTCACCTACGCCACCGCCGGTGACCGGATCCGCCGCCCGCTGGTGCGCGACAAGGCCAGCGGCGAGCTGCGCGAGTCGTCGTGGACCGAGGCGCTGCAGTACGCGGCCGAGGGCCTGGCGAAGGCGCGTGACGGCAAGGGCGTCGGCGTGCTGGCCGGCGGCAGGCTCACCGTCGAGGACGCCTACGCGTACTCGAAGTTCGCCCGGATCGCGCTGCGCACCAACGACGTCGATTTCCGCGCCCGCGCCCACTCCGCCGAGGAGCTGGAGTTCCTGACCGGCGCGATCGTCGGCACGAACCCGGACAACGGCGGCGTCACCTACGCCGGCATCGAGTCCGCGCCGGCCGCGCTGCTGGTCGCGTTCGAGCCGGAGGAGGAGTCGCCGATCGTGTTCCTGCGGCTGCGCAAGGCGGCCCGCACGAACCGGACGAAGGTCTACCACCTGGGCCAGTACACGACGCCCGCGGTGGAGAAGACGAACGGCGTGCTGCTCGCGTGCGTGCCCGGCGGCGAGCCGTCGGCGATCAACGCGCTGCCCGAGCACGCCGCCGACGTGGTCGAGGAGCTGACCAAGCCGGGTGCGGTGATCCTGGTCGGCGAACGCGCCGCCGAGGTGCCCGGCCTGTTCTCCGCGGTCGCCGCGCTGGCCGAGCGGACCGGCGCGAGGGTCGCCTGGATCCCGCGCCGCGCCGGTGAGCGCGGTGCGCTGGAGACCGGCCTGCTGCCGACGTTGCTGCCGGGCGGTCGCCTGGTGAGCGACGAGGCGGCGCGCGCCGAGGTCGAGCGGGCGTGGGGCCTGGCGGCCGGCGCGCTGCCCGCGAAGGCGGGCCGCGACACCACGGGCATCCTGACCGCCGCCGCGAGCGGTGCGCTGGACGCGCTGGTGGTCGGCGGTGTCGACCCGTTCGACCTGCCGGACCCGGCGCTGGCCGAGCGCGCGTTGGACTTCACCGGCTTCGTGGTGAGCCTGGAGCTGCGGCACAGCGCGGTCACCGCGCACGCCGACGTGGTGCTCCCGGTCGCGCCCGCGGTGGAGAAGGCGGGCAGCTACCTGAACTGGGAGGGCCGCCCGCGTCCCTTCGGCACCACGATCGAGGGCACCGGCGCGCTGCCGGACGGCCGGGTGCTCGACACCCTGGCCGTGGAGATGGACGCCGACCTGTTCACCCAGACCCCGGCCGCCGCGGCGGCCGACCTGGCCAGACTGGGCGTCGCGCCGGTCGGTTCCGGTGCTTCCCGGGCCGCCGCGCCCACCGTGCCGACGCCGCTGCTCACCCAGCCCAAGGCCGGGCAGGCCGTGCTGGCGACCTGGCGCAGGCTGCTGGACAACGGCTCGTTGCAGGACGACGAGCCGAACCTGGCGGGCACCGCGCGCCCGGTGGTGGCCAAGCTGTCCGTCGCCACCGCCGCGCACCTGGGCGTCGAGCTCGGTGGCGTGATCACGGTCTCCACCGACCGGGGCGAGGTGGTGCTGCCGGTCGAGGCGGCCGACCTGCCCGACGGCGTCGTGTGGCTGCCCGGCAACTCGGGCGCGGTCACCGTGCGGCGCAACCTCGCCGCCGGCCACGGTTCCGTGGTGGCCGTCGCTCCGCTCGTCGCGGGCTCCGCTGAGAAGAACACGACGGCTCCGTCTGTCACGGGCTCCGCTGAGAAGAACACGTCGCCCGTCGGAGGCAAGGCATGAGCACGGCTGAACTCCTCGCCGACGATCCGTTCTGGCTGATCGTCGTCAAGGTCGTCGGTATCTTCGCGTTCCTCGTGGTCATGACGCTGTTCATGATCAACTGGGAGCGCAAGGTCGTGGCCCGGATGCAGCAGCGCCCCGGACCCAACCGGGTCGGTCCGAACGGCTGGCTCCAGTCGCTCGCCGACGGCCTGAAGCTCGCGTTCAAGGAGGACATCCGGCCTGTCCTGGCGGACAAGTGGGTGTTCTTCCTGGCACCGGTGATCTCCTGCATCCCCGCGTTCGTCGCCTTCTCGGTGATCCCGCTCGGCGGCGAGGTCTCGATCTTCGGCGAGACCACCGCGCTGCAGCTGGTCGACCTGCCGGTCGGCGTGCTGGTCGTGCTGGCCTGCTCCTCGCTGGGCGTCTACGGCATCGTGCTGTCGGGCTGGGCGTCCGGCTCGCCGTACCCGCTGCTGGGCGCGCTGCGCTCGGCCGCGCAGGTGATCTCCTACGAGATCGCGATGGGCCTGTCGATCGTCGCGGTCGTGATGCACTCGCACTCGCTGTCCACCGCGGACATCGTCGACTCGCAGAGCGGCGGCTGGTACTTCTACCTGCTGCCGGTCAGCTTCATCATCTACGTCATCTCCATGGTCGGCGAGACCAACCGCGCGCCGTTCGACCTCCCCGAGGCCGAGTCGGAGCTGGTCGGCGGTTTCCACACCGAGTACAGCTCGCTGAAGTTCGCGCTGTTCTTCCTCGCCGAGTACGTCAACATGGTGACCGTCTCGGCGCTGGCCACCACCCTGTTCCTGGGCGGCTGGCGGTTCCCGTTCGTCGGCGACGACCACCTGCTCAACAGCGGCTGGTTCGGCCTGCTGTGGTTCGTGGTCAAGACGCTGGCGTTCCTGTTCCTGTTCATCTGGCTGCGCGGCACGCTGCCCCGCCTGCGCTACGACCAGTTCATGCGGCTGGGCTGGAAGTTCCTGGTCCCGATCGCGCTGGTCTGGTTCGTCGCGGTGGCGTTCGCCCGCTACCTGCGCCAGGAGTGGGAGTCCGGGAGCGGTCTGGACACCAGCACCGCGCTGATCGTGATCGGTGCGTTCCTCGTGGTCGTCCTGCTGATCGCGTTCCTGCTGCCGGACAAGCGCGAGCCGCACGACCCCGACGCCGTGCCGGTCACCGGTGGCGGCTACCCGGTGCCACCGCTGGACCTCAAGGTGCCCAAGTCACCGCCGCGCAGGCAGGTGCGGGTCGCCGAGCTGCCCGGCGCCGACAACCAGACGCAGGAACCGGCAGCGGTACCCGCAGCTTCACACAAGGAGGCCAGCGATGGGCGTGTTTGATCCCGTCAAGGGCTTCGGCGTCACCTTCGGCACGATGTTCAAGAAGGTCGTCACCGAGGAGTACCCCGAGGTCAAGAAGGTCACCGCGCCGCGGTTCCACGGCCGCCACCAGCTCAACCGGCACCCGGACGGGCTGGAGAAGTGCGTGGGCTGCGAGCTGTGCGCGTGGGCCTGCCCGGCGGACGCGATCTTCGTGGAGGGTGGCGACAACACCGAGGAGGAGCGCTACTCCCCGGGTGAGCGCTACGGCGCCGACTACCAGATCAACTACCTGCGGTGCATCGGCTGCGGCCTGTGCATCGAGGCGTGCCCGACCCGCTCGCTCACCATGACCAACGAGTACGAGCTGGCCGACGACAACCGCCAGAAGCTGATCTTCACCAAGGAAGACCTGCTCGCGCCCCTGCTGGCCGGCATGGAGCAGCCGCCGCACCCGATGCGGCTGGGCGAGAACGAGCAGGACTACTACGTGAACGGGCCGACGCTCGCGCGCAAGGCGGGCGTGCCGGAAGGCTCGATCGTCGAGACGGGCCCCGAGGAGGCGTTGAAGTGAGCCTCATGCTCCTGGCCCAGCAGCCCGACGAGGTCCAGCGCGTGGTCGACACCGTCACCACCGGTGAGGCGGTCGCGTTCTGGATCCTCGGCCCGCTCGCCCTGGCCGGCGCGCTGGGCATGCTCTTCGCGCGCAACGCCGTGCACTCGGCGCTGTGGCTGGTGCTCACCATGCTCAGCCTCGGCGTCCTCTACATGGTGCAGCAGGCGCCGTTCCTCGGCTTCGTGCAGATCATCGTCTACACCGGCGCGATCATGATGCTGTTCCTGTTCGTGCTGATGCTGGTCGGCCGGGACAGCTCCGACTCGGTGGTCGAGGTGCTTCGGGGCCAGCGGCTCGCCGCGACGGTCATCGGCGTCGGCTTCGCCGGCATCGTGGTCGCCTCGGTCGCCCGCGCGCTGACCGACGTGGAGCCGGTCGGCCTGGCCGCGCAGAACACGCAGAACGGCGGCAACGTCGCCAACATCGGCGAGGCGCTGTTCACCGACTACCTGTTCCCGTTCGAGCTGACCTCGGCGCTGCTGATCACCGCGGCGGTCGGTGCCATGGTGCTCGCGTTCACCTCGCGCACCGGCAAGGACGCCAAGAAGACCCAGAAGCAGCTGGTCGAGGAGCGCTTCCGCGGCAACCGCCCCGGCTCGCTGCCCGGCCCCGGCGTGTTCGCCACCGCCAACTCGGTGGCCACGCCCGCCCTGCTGCCGGACGGCTCGGTCGCCGCCGAGTCCCTGTCCGAGCTGATCGAGACGACCGCCAAGGAAACTCTCGAGGACGACGTCGCGGAGGTGTCCGGCACCGGGCACCAGCCCGACGCGCACGCGCTCAAGGGAGAGTCGTCGTGACCCCTACGTACTACCTGCTGCTGTCCGCGCTGCTGTTCAGCCTCGGCGCGGTCGGCGTTCTGGTGCGGCGCAACGCCATCGTGGTGTTCATGTGCGTGGAGCTCATGCTCAACGCGGTGAACCTCAGCCTGGTCACGTTCGCCCGGATCAACGGCGGGCTGGACGGCCAGGTGATGGCGTTCTTCGTGATGGTCGTCGCCGCGGCCGAGGTCGTGGTCGGTCTGACGATCATCATGGCGATCTTCAAGACGCGTCGCTCGGCCTCGGTCGACGATTCCAACCTGCTGAAGTACTGAGGGGTCACCGGTGACGGAACCTATTGCCGCCAGCGGGATCGGCGGTCTCGCGTGGTTGTTGCTCGCCCTGCCGGCCTTCGGCGCGCTCGTGCTGCTCGTCGGTGGCAAGCGCACCGACAAGTGGGGTCACCTGCTGGGCTGCGCCACCGTGATCGCCGCGTTCGCTTACGGGGTCGCGCTGTTCTTCGACACGCTGGCGCTCTCCCCGGAGCAGCGCAGCAGCGAGCTGCACCTGTTCGACTGGATCCCGGTCGGCGCGCTCGACGTGGAGTTCGGGCTGCGCCTGGACCCGCTGTCGCTGACGTTCGTGCTGCTGATCACCGGTGTCGGGTCGCTGATCCACGTCTACTCGATCGGCTACATGGCGCACGAGGCCGGGCGGCGGAAGTTCTTCGCCTACCTGAACCTCTTCGTCGCCGCGATGCTGCTGCTGGTGCTCGGCAACGGCTTCGTGACCCTGTACTTCGGCTGGGAGGGCGTGGGCCTGGCGTCCTACCTGCTCATCGGCTGGTACCAGCACAAGCCGGAAGCGGCGTCGGCCGCGAAGAAGGCGTTCCTGATGAACCGGGTCGGTGACCTGGGTCTGGCGATCGCCATCTTCCTGATGTTCAAGACGCTGGGCACCACCCAGTTCACCGAGGTGTTCGCCCGCGTCGACGAGTTCTCGTCGGCCGAGGTGCTGGCCATCACGTTGCTGCTGCTGCTCGGCGCGTGCGGCAAGTCCGGCCAGTTCCCGCTCCAGGCGTGGTTGCCGGACGCGATGGCGGGCCCGACGCCGGTCTCCGCCCTGATCCACGCGGCGACCATGGTCACCGCGGGCGTGTACCTGATCGCCCGCTCGAACCCGATCTACAACCTCAGCGCCGACGGCCGCCTGGTCGTGATGATCATCGGTGGGCTGACGCTGCTGATCGGGTGCGTCATCGGCTGCGCCTACGACGACTTCAAGAAGGTGCTGGCCTACTCGACGGTCAGCCAGATCGGCTACATGATCCTGGCCGTCGGCCTCGGTCCGGTCGGCTACGCGCTGGGCATCATGCACCTGCTCACGCACGGCTTCTTCAAGGCGGGCCTGTTCCTCGGCGCCGGTTCGGTCATGCACGGCATGAACGACGAGGGGAACATCCGCCGGATGGGCGGCCTGGCGAAGAAGATGCCGATCACCTTCGTCACTTGGACGCTGGGCTACCTGGCGCTGATCGGCTTCCCGTTCCTGTCCGGCTACTTCTCCAAGGACGCCATCATCGCGGCGGCGTTCAGCGAGCCGGGCTGGCGCGGCTGGGTGTTCGGCGGCGTGGCCGCGCTGGGCGCGGGCATCACCGCGTTCTACATGACCCGCCTGCTGTTCCTGGTGTTCCTGGGCAAGCCCCGCTACACCGAGCTGAAGTCGGCCGACGGCCGCGAGTACCACCCGCACGAGTCCGGCCTGTCGATGACGGTGCCGATGATCGTGCTGGCGGTCGGCTCGGTCGGCGCGGGCTGGTTCTTCGAGTCGAACCACAACCTGTCCGGCTGGCTCACGCCGTCGCTGGGCGAGTTGCGGGAGCAGCACGGCGTGCTCTCGCACGGCGTGGTGAACTTCCTGGTGCTCGGCCTGTCGGCGCTGGGCGTGCTGGTCGCGTTCCTGCTGTTCGGCCGGCGGCCGCAGCCGGTGGAACGGCCGGTGCGGGTGTCGTTCCCGGTCCGCGCCGCGCGCGCCGACCTGTACGGCAACGCGCTGAACGAGGCGCTGTTCGCGCGGCCGGGCACCTGGCTCACCCGCGCACTGGTGTTCGTGGACAACAAGGGCGTCGACGGCCTGGTGAACGGGTCGGCGGCGCTGCTGGGCGGTAGCTCGGGCCGGCTGCGCAGGCTGCAGACCGGGTTCGTGCGCTCGTACGCGCTCTCCATGCTCCTGGGTGCGGTCTTCGTCCTGGGCGCGCTGCTGATGGTGAGGTTCTCGTGAGCTGGACGCTGATCGCGCTGCTCCTGCTGCCGCTCGTCGGCAGCCTGGTGGTGGCGTTCCTGCGGGGCAACGACCGGTTGGCCAAGACGGTCGCGCTGGCGTTCTCGCTGGTGGAGCTGGGGCTCGCCGTGCTGGCGTGGACGGCGTTCGACCCGGGCGGTGAGCGGTTGCAGCTCACCAGCTCGGCCGACTGGATCCCCGCCTTCGGCGTGCACCTGTCGTTCGGCGTGGACGGCATCGCGCTGGTGATGATCGCGCTGATCGCGTTCCTGGTGCCGGTCGTCATCGGCGGCTCGTGGGCCGACAAGCTGCCCGAGGGCCGCAGCGCGGGCGGGTTCTTCGCGCTGCTGCTGGCCATGCAGACCGGCATGGTCGGTGTCTTCGCGGCCACCGACGTGTTCGTCTTCTACGTGTTCTTCGAGGCCGTGCTGGTCCCGATGTACTTCCTGATCGGCCGCTTCGGCGGCCCGAACCGGCAGTACGCGGCGATGAAGTTCTTCCTGTACTCGCTGCTCGGCGGCCTGATCATGCTGGCCTCGGTGATCGGCCTGTACGTGGTCAGCGCGGACAAGCTCGGCTCCGGCACGTTCGACTGGGCGACGCTGGTCACGGTGACGCGGGAGCTGCCGCTGTCCACCCAGATCTGGCTGTTCCTCGGCTTCTTCGTGGCGTTCGCCATCAAGGCGCCGCTGGTGCCGCTGCACACGTGGCTGCCCGACGCCGGTGCCGAGGCGCCCGTCGGCGCGGGCGTGCTGCTGGTCGGCATCCTGGACAAGATCGGCACGTTCGGCTTCCTGCGCTACTGCCTGCCGCTGTTCCCGGCGGCCAGCAAGGAGCTCGCGCCGCTGGTGCTGATCCTCGCCGTCGTCGGCATCCTGTACGGCTCGCTGCTCGCCGTCGGCCAGTCCGACATGAAGCGGTTCGTGGCCTACACCTCGATCGCGCACTTCGGCTTCATCGCGCTGGGCATCTTCGCGTTCAGCTCGCAGGCCGGCACGGGCGCGGTGCTCTACATGGTCAACCACGGCATCTCGACCGGCATGTTGTTCCTGGTCGTCGGCATGGTGATGGCCCGGGGCGGTTCGCGCCTGATCGAGGACTACGGCGGCATGGCCAAGCTCACCCCGGTGCTGGGCGGGCTGTTCTTCGTGGCCGGCCTGTCGTCGCTGGCGCTGCCGGGCACCAACTCGTTCGTGAGCGAGTTCCTGGTGCTCGTCGGCTCCTACCCGAACGAGCCGGTCTACACGGTCCTGGCCGCCGTCGGCATGGTCCTGGCCGCGCTGTACGTCCTGTGGCTGTACCAGCGGGTGTTCCAGGGACCGGTGCGCGGCACCGCGATGGTCAACCTGGTCGGCGGCCCCGGTGCGGCGGTCGACCCGGAGAAGGCCTCGGTGCCCGACCTGAACAAGCGCGAACTGGCCGTGCTCGCGCCGCTGGTGGCACTGATCCTGGTGCTCGGCTTCTACCCGAAGCCGGTGTTGGACGTGATCACCCCGTCCGTCGGGGCGACGCTCAGCGAGGTCGGTGTGGCCGACCCGGTCGCGCAGGAAGGCAAGTGACGTGACGACGTTCCTCTCGCAAGTGGAGCGGCTGCAAGCCCCGGAGATCGACTACGGGGCCGTCGCACCGTTGCTGATCGTCCTCGGCGCGGCCTGCCTCAGCGTGCTGTTCGAGGCGTTCCTGCCGAAGACCGCGCGGTGGGCGGCGCAGGTCGTGCTGACCGTCGTCACGCTGATCGGTGCCGGTCTGGTGCTGCTGGCGTACGCGGTCGCCGACGACACCCTGGAGCAGGGCAAGCTCACCCTGGCGGGCACCATCGCGGTGGACCAGCCGGTGATCTTCCTGTGGGCCACGCTGCTGCTGCTCGGCCTCGGCTCGGTGCTGCTCATCGCGGACCGGTCCGTCGAACCGGGCGGCGCGTTCGTGGCGGACGCCTCGATCCTGCCCGGCTCGGTCGGCGCCCGCGACCAGCTGCGCCTGCGCGAGATGCAGACCGAGGTCTTCCCGCTGACGCTGTTCGCGCTCGGCGGCATGATGACCTTCGTCGCGGCGAACGACCTGCTCACCATGTTCATCGCGCTGGAAGTGCTGTCGCTGCCGCTGTACCTGATGGCGGGTCTGGCCCGCCGTCGCCGCCTGCTGTCGCAGGAAGCCGCGGTGAAGTACTTCCTGCTCGGCGCGTTCGCGTCGGCGTTCTTCCTGTACGGCGTGGCCCTGCTGTACGGCTTCGCGGGCTCGGTGAAGCTGTCCGACATCGCCAGTGCCACCACCGCCACGGACCGCTCCGACACGCTGCTCTACGCGGGCTTCGGCCTGCTGATCGTGGGTCTGCTGTTCAAGGCCTCGGTCGGCCCGTTCCACGCGTGGACGCCCGACGTCTACCAGGGCTCGCCCACGCCGGTGACGGCGTTCATGGCGGCGTGCACGAAGGTCGCCGCGTTCGGCGGCATCCTGCGCGTGCTGTACGGCGCGTTCGAGCGGTCGAGCTGGGAGTGGTCCGGCGTGCTGTGGGGCGTGGCCATCGCGTCCATGGTGATCGGCGCGGTCCTCGGCCTCACCCAGACCGACGTGAAGCGGATGATCGCGTACTCGTCGGTGGCGCACGCGGGGTTCCTGCTGATCGGCGCGATCTCGCTGAACGACGCGGGCCTGTCCGGGACGATGTTCTACCTGATGGCCTACGGCTTCACCACGATCGCCGCGTTCGGCATCGTCAGCCTGGTGCGCAACGCCGACGGCGAGGCCACCCACCTGTCCCAGTGGGCCGGTCTGGCCAAGCGGTCGCCGTTGGCCGCGGCCGTGTTCACCTTCCTGCTGCTCGCCCTCGCGGGCCTGCCGCTGACCAGCGGTTTCGTCGGCAAGTTCGCGGTGTTCGCGGCGGCTATCGAGGCCGGCATGACGCCGCTGGTGGTCATCGCGCTGGTGGCGTCGGCGGTGGCGGCGTTCTTCTACCTGCGGGTGATCGTGCTGATGTACTTCAGCGAGCCCGCGGCCGACGGCCCGACGGTGAGCGTGCCCGGCGCGTTCACCACGATCGCGATCACCCTGGGTGCGGCGGTCACGCTCGTGCTCGGCGTTTACCCGCCCGATGTCCTCGATTGGGCGGGTGCCGGAACGTTCATCTTCTAGTGGTACGTAGGCTCTGTAGCCGTGACCAGTAGCGAGCGGGCGGGGACGGGGTTCCGGTTTGCGGACCCCGTGCTCGCGGAGGTGGTTCAGGACGGTCTGGCCGAGGTGGAGGAGCTGCTGCACAAGGTCGTGCAGAGCGAGTTCCACCCGGTGATGGAGACGTCCCTGCACCTGGTGAGCGCGGGCGGCAAGCGCATCCGCCCGCTGTTCACCATCCTGTCCGCCCAGTTCGGCGCCACGTGGGACCGGGAGAGCGTCATCAAGGCGGCGGCCGTCGTCGAGCTGACCCACCTCGCCACGCTCTACCACGACGACGTCATGGACGAGGCCACCATGCGCCGCGGCGCGGAGTCGGCCAACGCGAAGTGGGACAACAGCATCGCGATCCTGACCGGCGACTACCTGTTCGCGCACGCGTCGGCGCTGGTCGCCGACCTGGGCACGGGTGCGGCGCGGATCATCGCGGAGACGTTCTCCGAGCTGGTGACCGGGCAGATGCGGGAGACGATGGGCCCGCGGCCCGGTGAGGACCCGGTCGCGCACTACCTGACCACGATCGAGGAGAAGACCGGTTCGCTGATCGCCACCGCCGCCCGGTTCGGCGCGATGTTCTCCGACGTCAGCGCGGCGCAGGTGGAGGCGCTGCGGGCGTACGGCGACGTGATCGGTGCGGCGTTCCAGATCTCCGACGACGTCATCGACATCGCCTCGCCGTCGGAGGAGTCGGGCAAGACCCCGGGCACCGACCTGCGCGAGGGCGTGAAGACGCTGCCCATGCTGTACGCCCTGCAGGACGAGCCGGACTCACGCCTGGCCAAGCTCCTGGCCGGCCCCATCACCGATGACGCCGAGGTGGACGAGGCCCTGAGCCTGCTGCGTGCCTCGTCCGGCCTCCAACGGGCCCGCCAAACCCTCGACGACTACGCCGCCCGTGCCCGCGCCACCCTGAGCGCCCTCCCCGCCGGCACCGCCCGCAACGCCCTCGAATCCGTCAGCGACTACGTCGTCACCCGCTCCCACTGACCGCGAGAGCCCAACCCTCAATCCGCGCGTGTCCTACCTCCAGAACGCGCGTGTCCCACGTTCAGAACGCGCGTGTCCTACGTTCCGGTACCCCGAGTTGAACACTCAGGACGGCCGGTCGTGTTCTGAGCGTTGAACTCGGGGGTCCTGAACGTAGGACACGCGCGACGCGAACGTAGGACACGCGGGGCTTGAGTGTTCGACTCGCGGTCAGGGGAGGTTGGCGACGGGGAGGCGGCGGCTGCGGATGGCGTCGACGGTGAAGACCAGCAGGGCCAGCCAGACCAGCGCGAAGCCGAACCAGCGGGACGCCGGCATCGGCTCGTGCATCACGAACACGCCCCACGCGAACTGGAGCACCGGCGCCAGGTACTGCAGCATGCCCATGGTGACCAGCGGCACGAGCCGGGCGCCCGCGCCGAACAGGATCAACGGGATCGCGGTGACGAGCCCCGCCGAGGCCAGCCACAGCGCGTGCCCCCACCCGCCGGAGTGGAACGTCCCGGCGGGCCCGAGCCAGAGCAGGTAGCCCACCGCCACCGGGGCGAGCACCAGGCTCTCCGCGGTCAGGCTGGCCGTGGCGTCCAGCGGCACCGTCTTCTTCAACAACCCGTAGAACCCGAACGAGCAGGCGAGCGCCAGCGAGATCCACGGCAGCCTGCCGTAGTCCACGGCCAGCACCACGACCGCCGTCACCGCGATCGCGAGCGCCGCGTACTGCGGCAGGCGCAAACGTTCGCGCAGGACGAACACCCCGAGCAGCACGCTGACCAGCGGGTTGATGAAGTACCCGAGCGCGGCCTCCACGACGTGCCCGGTGTTCACCGCGTGGATGTAGACGCCCCAGTTGACCGCGATGAGCACGGACGCGACGGTCACCATCACCCAGCCGCGACCCGACAGCCTGCGGATACCCGCCCAGCGACCGAGCGCGGCGGTGATCACCGCCATCACGACCAGCGACCACGCGATCCGGTGAGCCAGGATCTCCACCGATCCGGCGGGCTGCAGCAACGGCCAGTAAGCGGGCACGATGCCCCAGAGCAGGTAGGCGCCGACGCCGAAAGCCATCCCCCGGTTGGTGCGATCAACATCCTTCGGAACACTGGAGGCGTTGGTCAACGGCGGCACACGGGCTACTGTACGCCAGCCGTTTTGGCTGGTCAGTTGCTCCGAGTGGCCTACTATCGAAGCCTGGTCACAGGTCCGGCCGGCCCCACGCGCCGGACCCGGCGGTCAGGGTAGTTTTGCACCGCTTCCCCTACCGGGTGAAGGCTCGGAAGCGGAGCGTGTCGGGGTGTGTGACAAGCAGCAGTGGGAGGGTCTCCCGTGAGTTCGCTCTTCGGGCAGGTGTGGCTGTGGAGCCTGCTGTCCTTCGTGGCAGGCGTCGCGCTCACCTGGCTGGTCCTGGTGCGCCCGGCCAAGCGCGAGCTGGAAGACCTGGAGGAACGCCTCCTCACGTCGCCACGCCCGGCCGCCGCCACCTCCACGGCCGGCTCGGCCGGCTCGGTCGCGCCGAGGTCGGACCCCGGTGACGAGTTCGACAACTGGCACGTCGAGGCGTCCCGCTCGCTGGCGGACGACGTGCTGACGCCGGAACCTGCGCGCTACGAGGTCGCCGCGCCCGAGCGCGCCCGCTTCGAGGGCGCGGCCGAACCCGTCCGCTACGACGTGTCGAACATGAAGCTCGACCAGCGCGACTCGCTGCTGGAGGAGCTGGACGACGAGCACCGGCCGTTGTCCGACTTCGAGGAGCAGCACGACTTCCCCGAGTTCGAGGAGCCGCCGCGCAGCCTGTTCGAGCGGCTCGCGCCGGGCCAGGACAGCCGGGAGACGCTGGAGCCGAAGCCGCGGCCGCACCGGCCCGGGGACGAACCGGAGATGCCCGCCGAGGCGACGACGCTGATGCCGGCCGTGTCTGCCGCCGCGGTCGCCGAGGTCGCGCCGCGGCAGGACGAGCCGACCGCGCCGCCGGAGGTCCAGGTCTTCCAGCCGCGCGAGGTGTGGCGCGACGAGCCCGTCCGCGAGGTCTACGACGAGGACGTGGACACCGCCGGCCACGAGGAGGAGGACGAGCCGGAGCGCAGGCCCTCCCCGGCCGAGGAGACGGCGCTCATCCCGGCCACCGAGCTGGCGCGGGCCATCGCCGAGGTGGACGGCGAGCAGCGGCGGGCCGAGGAGCCCGAGCCGCAGGTGTGGCCCGAGCACGACCTGACCGGCCACTTCGCGCCCGTGGACGTCGAGTCGGCGCGGGGCGAGCTGTCCGAGCCCGCCGTCAGCGCCACGTCCAGTGACGAGGCGTTCCTGAACGAGCTGTCGCGCAACGAGGCACGCCAGAAGGAGACCCGCAGGCACGAGGCGCGCCAGGACGAAGCACGGCACGACGCAGGCCACGACGAGGCGCGTCGAGAGGAAGCGCGCCACGACGAGGCACGCCGGGACGAAGCGCGCCGGGACGAAGCGCGCCGGGACGAAGCGCGCCGGGACGATGTGTTCCGCAACGAAGGGCCGCAGACCGACATCATCCGCGCCGTGGTCGACGCCGGGCCGGTGGAGTCGAGGCCCGAGGTGCCCGAGCCGTCGCGGGTGCCCGAGCAGGTCGCGGAGCCCGAGGCGGTCGCCGAGCGCGAGCCGGTCGTCGAGCGCGAGGTCGTGGCCGAGCCCGAGGTGACCGCGCCGGAGCCCGTCGAGCCGCCCGCGTTCGAGCCCACGTTCGTCCCGGCCGACCCGTCCCTGCCCACCCGGTCCGCCGAACCCCAGGTCGAACCCCGGCCCGAACCCAAGGCCGAACCGAAGGCCGCGGAGCCGAAGAAGGACGAGCCCGCCCGCCCGCGCAGCCTGTTCGAGCCGCTGCCGGACTCCGACGAGGATCAGGAGCCGGAACCCGAGCAGACCCGCCCGGCGCCGTCGTCCGGCAACGACCAGCCGTTCGTGCCCACGCTCTCGCCCGAACTGCTCGCCGGCAACCCGCTGCCGATGAACCCGACCGGCCTGCCCCAGCGCCCCACCCGTCCCACGGGCACCCAGCGCACGCCGCCCGCACCGCTCTCACCGCAGCCCATCAAGCCGCCGCCACCGCGCCCGGTCCGCCCCCGCCCGGTCGGGTTCAGCCCGAGCACCGGCGGCAGGCAGCCCGCGCCCGGCAGCACCCGCTTCCAGGGCCAGCAGGAGGGGTTCAACCCGCGCTCGCCGTTCGGCCCCGGTTCGGTGCTGCCGAAGTCCGACGGCCTGGCGCCCGCGCCGGAGTTCCAGGTCAAGGCGACCCTCACCGGTCGCCGCTACTTCACCGACGAGTCGGCGAACTTCCGCGAGACCCGCGCCGACGTCTGGTTCCGCACCACGGCCGACGCCGAGAAGGCAGGCTTCCGCCAGGCGCCGTGACCCCGAGCTCTTCCCTGGGGAGGGAAGCGCGAGAACCCCCTGTTCCGGGAGGCGGAACAGGGGGTTCTCCGTTGTGCGGGAACCGGGGCCGACACCTAGCCGGCGACGGTCCAGGTGTCCTTGCCGTGCAGCAGCGCGCGCAGGTCGGCGGGCTTGGCGGCCTTGGCGTGGTCCACCTGGGCCCGTGCCGCGTCGTCGTACGTGGTGCGGGCGACGTTGCGGAACACGCCGGTCACGGTGTGCTGCAGGTCCTGCGTCGACAGCCGGGACAGCGCGAACGACAGGTTCAGGTCCGACGCGTCGTGCACCACGACGTCCTCCGGCGCGACGTCCGCCGCCTTGGCCACGGCCAGGCCGAAGCCCTCGCGGACCACGGCGTACTCGCCGTTGCCGAAGGTGATGGGCTGCCCGTCGACCACGTTGATGATCCGGCGGGCGGCCTCGTCGGAGTCCTTGAGCACGTCGAACGCGCCGTCGTTGAAGATCGGGCAGTTCTGGTAGATCTCCACCAGCGCCGACCCGCGGTGCTCGGCGGCCTGCCGCAGCACCTCGGTCAGGCCCACCCGGTCCGAGTCGACCGCGCGGCCGACGAACGTGGCCTCCGCGCCCAGCGCCAGCGACACCGGGTTGAACGGGTGGTCCAGCGACCCGAGCGGCGTGGACTTGGTGACCTTGCCCTCCTCGGAGGTGGGCGAGTACTGGCCCTTGGTCAGGCCGTAGATCCGGTTGTTGAACAGCAGGATCTTGAGGTTCACGTTGCGGCGCAGCGTGTGGATCAGGTGGTTGCCGCCGATGGACAGCGCGTCGCCGTCACCGGTGACGACCCACACCGACAGGTCCGGCCGGGCCACGGCCAGCCCGGTCGCGATGGCCGGCGCACGCCCGTGGATCGAGTGCATGCCGTAGGTGTTCATGTAGTACGGGAACCGCGACGAGCAGCCGATCCCCGAGACGAACACGATGTTCTCGCGCTTGAGGCCCAGCGTGGGCAGGAAGGACTGCACGGCGTTGAGCACGACGTAGTCGCCGCAGCCGGGGCACCAGCGGACCTCCTGGTCCGACTTGTAGTCCTTGGCCTTCTGCGGCTCGTCCGTCGTGGGCACGCCGACCAGGCCCCCCACGCCGGGCAGCCCCAGTTCCGTCGCCGTCATTCGGACACTCCCTTGATCACATCGGCGAGCACGTCCTGCAGCTCCTCGGCCTTGAACGGCAGGCCCTGCACCTTCGTGTAGCTGATGGCGTCGACCAGGTACCTGGCGCGCAGCAGCAGCGCCAGCTGACCGAGGTTCATCTCCGGCACGACGACCCGGTCGTACCGGGCGAGCACGTCGCCCAGGTTCTTGGGGAACGGGTTGAGGTGCCGCAGGTGCGCGTGCGCCACCGGCATCCCCAGCTTGCGCACCCGGCGCGCGGCCGCGCCGATGGGGCCGTAGGACGAGCCCCAGCCGACGACCAGCACGCGCGCCTCGCCGGACGGGTCGTCCACCTCGACGTCGGGCACCTCGATGCCGTCGATCTTGCGCTGGCGCAGCCGCACCATGTGGTCGTGGTTGGCCGGGTCGTAGGAGATGTTGCCGGTGCCGTCGGCCTTCTCCAGACCGCCGATGCGGTGCTGCAAGCCGGCCGTGCCGGGGACCGCCCAGGGCCGGGCCAGGGTCTCCGGGTCGCGCAGGTACGGCCAGAACGTGCCGTCGGTCGCGTTCGGCTCCGTGGCGAACTCCACCGTGAGGTCGGGCAGCTCGGACAGGTCCGGGATGAGCCACGGCTCGGAGCCGTTGGCGATCGCGCCGTCGGACAGCAGCAGCACCGGCGTGCGGTAGACCAGCGCGATGCGCGCGGCCTCCAGCGCGGCGTCGAAGCAGTCCGCGGGCGACTGCGGCGCGACGATCGCCACCGGCGACTCGCCGTTGCGGCCGAACATCGCCTGGAGCAGGTCGGCCTGCTCGGTCTTGGTCGGCAGACCGGTGGACGGGCCACCGCGCTGCACGTCGATGACGATCAGCGGCAGCTCGGTCATCACGGCCAGGCCGATGGTCTCCGACTTCAGCGCCACACCGGGGCCGGACGTCGACGTCACGCCGAGCGCGCCGCCGTAGGACGCGCCCAGCGCCGCGCCGATGCCCGCGATCTCGTCCTCGGCCTGCAACGTGGTGATGCCGAAGTTCTTGTGCTTGGACAGCTCGTGCAGGATGTCCGACGCCGGGGTGATCGGGTAGGTGCCCAGCACGACCTGCAGCCCGGACTGCTGACCGGCCGCGACGATGCCGTAGGCGAGCGCGGTGTTGCCGGTGATCTGGCGGTAGGTGCCCTGGTTGAGCTTGGCGGGCGCGACCTCGTAGGTGACCGCGAACGACTCGGTGGTCTCGCCGTAGTTCCACCCGGCCCGGAACGCCAGCACGTTGGCCTCGGCGATGTCGGGCTTCTTGGCGAACTTCTCCCGCAGGAACCGCTCCGTGCCCTCGGTCGGCCGGTGGTACATCCAGGACAGCAGGCCGAGGGCGAACATGTTCTTCGCCCGTTCCGCGTCCTTCTTGCCCAGGCCGGTGTTCTCCAGGGCGCCGATGGTCAGCGTGGCCATCGCGACCTTGTGCACCTGGTAGGTCTCGGTGAGGGAGTCGTCCTCCAGGGGGTCGGCCGCGTAGCCGACCTTGACCAGGTTGCGCTTGGTGAACTCGTCGGTGTTGACGATGAGGATCCCGCCCTTGGGCAGGTCGTCGATGTTCGCCTTGAGCGCGGCCGGGTTCATCGCCACGAGCACGTCGGGGCGGTCGCCGGGGGTGAGGATGTCGTAGTCGGCGAAGTGCAGCTGGAAGCTGGACACGCCGGGCAGGGTGCCCTGGGGCGCCCGGATCTCGGCCGGGAAGTTCGGCTGGGTGGCGAGGTCGTTGCCGAACGCGGCGGCTTCCGAGGTGAAGCGGTCACCCGTGAGCTGCATGCCGTCGCCGGAGTCGCCGGCGAACCGGATCACCACGCGGTCGAGCTTGCGGACGGTGCCGGACTGCCTGGGCGCGGACCGCCCGGACCCGGACGTCCCGGGTGCCGGCTTCCCGGGCTCGGTCTGCTCAGGCGAGCCACCTGGCGCGGCGCCGTTACCAACGTCGGTAGTCATGTCCTACGCCGATCCCTTTCCTCACAACCGCTGTGGGGCCTGCTGCCCCCGTCCCCCTCCGCGAGGGTAGTCGTGCCCGGACGCGTGCCGGTTTCTCCTGTACCACTCTGCGGGACACTTCGTCCCAGCAGGTGCGCGGGGGCCGAACTGGGCAGCACGCGAGTAATACCAGCCGGTAACTGTTACTTGAAGTTACAGGTAGTGGTGGTGCCTGTCCAGGTCACTCCCGGCTGCTGATCCTGGCCTTCATGGCCGCCAGCTTGGCCTGGAACGCCGGCGTGGCGATCGAGGCCACCTGGGGCGCCAGTTCGGTGTCCACGGCCTGGGCGTGGTCGGTCAGGCCGGCGGTCGTGCGCATCGACGCCTTGATCGTGCGGACCAGGTCGCGCGGCGCCTCGGCCGACGGGCGCGAGAACCCGACCGCGGCGCCGACCAGGTCGTCGTGCCCGCCGTCGACCCGTGCCCAGGCCAGTCCGTGGGATACCGCCGCGTCGGCGCCCAAAACCTGGCCGAACAGGGTCATGGCGGTCGCCGTCTGCGGTCCGACGAGCCGTTGCAGCATCCACGTCATCCCGCCGCCGGGGTGGATGCCGAGCTGGAGGAACCGCGCGTCGAACCGCGCGTCGGCGTTGACCAGGCGCACGTCGCACGCCAGCGCCAGGTTGAGACCGGCACCGACGGCCGCGCCGCCGACCGCCGCGATCGTCGGCAACGTGCAGCGCGCCACCGCGAGGAACCCGGCGTAGATGTGCCGCAGGCCCTCCTCGCGGGCCTCGCCCAGGACCGTGAGGTCCGCGCCCGCGCAGAACGCCGGCGGTGCTCCCGTGATCACGACGGCGTGCACGTCGGCGTCGTCCTCGCAGCTCCGCACGGCGGCGACGAGCTGGTCGGAGAGGTCGAGCGTGAGCGCGTTGCGGCGCTCCGGGTCGTGCACGGTGATGACCGCCACGCGGTCGGAGCGGTGGAGGAGCACTTCGGCCATGCGCGCGACTCTAGGGGGCCGGTGGTCGGTCCAGGAGGCGGGACAGCACGACGGTGGAGACGGTGCGGTCGATGATCTCGACGGCGCGCAGGCGTTCCAGCGCGGTCTCCAGGTGGTGGATGTTCGCGGCACGCAGGTGCACGATCGCGTCCGCCGCGCCGGAGACGGTGTAGGCGGCCCGGACCTCGGCCATCGTCTCCAGCCGCTGCTGGATGTCGTGCGGCGCGACGTTGCCGCGGCAGTGCACCTCCACGAACGCCTCCGTGCCCCAGCCGAGCTGCTCGGGGTCGACCACCGCGGTGAAGCCGCGCAGCACGCCCGTGTCGAGCAACTTGTCCACCCGCCGCTTCACCGCGGGCGCGGACAGGCCCACCTCCTTGCCGATGTCGGCGTAGCTGGAGCGGGCGTTGGCCATCAGGCGCGAAATGATTCGCTGGTCGATCGTGTCCACACGCAACATTGTGCCCTAGAAGACGCAATATCGCGGCGTTGTTCGATGGTCAGACGGCCCTCTACATTTCGATCCATGACTTCGGTTTCCTTCGCGGGCCCCGGCGACGAGCCGATCGTGCTGGACGTCACCACGCCCGCCGCGCAGGTGCGCGTGCCGACCACCCGTCGGTACCTCATGTGCCCGCCCGCGTACTTCGCGGTGGAGTACGTGATCAACCCGTGGATGGACCCCACGCGGCCGATCAGCACGTCGCTCGCCCTGGAGCAGTGGACGGCCCTGAAGGAGACCTACGAGCGCCTCGGCCACTCCGTCGAGGTCATCGACCCGCAACCCGGCCTGCCGGACATGGTGTTCTCGGCCAACTCCGGCACCGTGATCGACGGCCAGGTCCTCGGCTCCCGCTTCCGGGCGCCGCAGCGAGCCGCGGAAGCCGACCACTTCCGGCGCTGGTTCGTGGCCAACGGCTACCGGACCGTCGTGATGCCGGAGCGCACCAACGAGGCCGAGGGCGACTTCGCCTGGACCGGCAAGTACCTCCTGGCCGGCACGGGCTTCCGGACCGACCCCCTGGCCCACTCCGAGGCCCAGGAGGTCCTGGGCGTCCCGGTCGTCTCCCTGCAACTGACCGACCCGCGCTATTACCACCTCGACGTGGCCCTGTTCGTGCTGGCCGACGACCTGATCGCCTACTACCCGGACGCCTTCTCCCCGGGCAGCCGCCGAGTCCTCCGCCGCCTGTTCCCGGACGCCGTCATCGCCACCGCCGAGGACGCGGCGTGCCTGGGCCTCAACGCCGTCTCCGACGGCCGCCACGTGGTCCTGCCGGTGGAGGCGACCGCACTGGCCGACCAGGTGGCCCGCCGCGGCTTCGACCCGGTCTTCGTGGACATCTCGGAACTGCGCAAGTCCGGCGGCGGCCCGAAGTGCTGCACCATGGAACTCCGGGACTGATCCTCCTTTTGGCTTCGCGCTGGTCAGTGCGACTTCAGCTCGCTGACCAGCGCGAACATCACTCCGTGGTCTGTCGGCTTACGTCGCTGACGGTGGTCATCCGGCGTCGTCTGCCGGTGTTCACGGAACATGCGCGGAACGGCGAAGGCCCTCGGCAAGATCATCGCCGAGGGCCTTCGTCTTCGGTGTCCGCTTGCTCTATGCCCGATGCCGGCTGCCTCTTGCGGCGACGCGATGCAGGGGTGCGGTGAGCCGTGGACTGTCGGTCAGGCACTCGAACAACCGTTCAAGGAGGCCTTGTGAAAACTTTCACAAGGCCTGTATCCTCGCCGCAGGTGATGTTGGCTTCAAGTATGCCCCTGCGTAGCTTCTCAGCCGGAGATGCGGTACGCGACACGCCCTGGTGATGGCTTGGCCGGTCCGATCGGTCGGCCAGGCATCGGCCCTCCTGGTCGACCGTACATCTTCAGGGTCTAGGAGGCGTCCTTGGTGCGACGTCGTCGCAAGAAGTCAGGAAAACCCGAAGCGGTCAAGGGCTGCCACCCGCACCGCTCCGGGGCCGTCCTGATGTTCATTCAGGTAATGCTCATGCTGATCAGGCTTTTCATGGAAGGTTGAGCCTGATACCAGGGGCCGAGTCTCTCATCCGACTCGGCCCTTCTGGGCTGGTCTGGATGGTCGAACAACGGTGTCCGCCGGTCGTACCGGGACGAGCTTGCCAAATGTGTTGGGCAAGCACAACAGCCAGGTGTAGTCCGCCGACTACCGAAGAACGTCTTCGGCCTTCCACTTCGACGTGTCCCGCCGGCCGTCCAGACCTCGGCGTGCACCTTGAGCAACACGTCCACCGGACGTCGCCCTTTCGCTCGCTAAGGCGTTCGGCCGGTGAGGGCGAGGACCCGGTCGATCAACGGCGCGTCCGCGGGCACGTGCACCTCTGGGCCGTAGAGACCCATCTCACGGCCCAGGGGTGCGGTCTGGACGAGGTCGGCGTGGATGAACGCCAGCAGGTCGTCGTCCCACGACGGCGCCTGGCCGGTGGCCTGTGCCAGGTCCCACGCGTGCACGACCGTCTCCGCCAGCACCATCGCGCCGATCATCTCGGCCGGCAGCTGCTGAGGGCTGCCGACCGACGTCGTGCCGGTCCACGCCGACGGCTCGCCCCACGCCGCGGCGCGGTCCCGCAGCAGAGCGCCCAGGTCGGCGGCCCAGTCGCCGGCGGTCAGGTCGACGTCGGCCTCCGCGGCGGCCGGCGGCGGCACGGGCGCCTTGCGCGCGGCGGCGTTCAGGGACGGGCCCCAGAACAGCAGGTGGTTGACGAGCCCGCGGACGTCGAACGCCGGGCACGGCGTCGGCGCGTCCACCTGGTCGGGCTTGATGTTCTCGACGACCTCCAACGCGGTCGCCACGGCCTGGTCGATCAACTGCTCACGCACCATGCCGCCCACCGTAGGAACGTTCACCCCACGTGTATTGAACAAAGGCGACATACGCTCCCGGACGTGACGCGCGAGGACCGGGACGAGCTGGCGCCGGCGTGGCGGCGCCACCAGCGGCACGAGTTCCACCCGCCGTCGACGGACCTGGCCGCGCACGTGGACCGGTACTGGGTCGTGGAGTGGCGGTACGACCGGCCCTACCGCCAGCTGATCGTGCCCTACCCGAACGTCCAGCTGAGCTTCACCGGCGGCGCCGCGGTGGTGAGCGGCGTGTCCAGCGGCCACGTGTTCAAGGAGCTCGACGGGGAGGGCCGGGTCTTCGGCGTCGCCTTCCGCCCCGGCGCCTTCCGGCCGTTCCTGCGCGCGCCGGTCCAGTCGATCACCGACCGGTCCGTGCCCGCCGCGACCGTCTTCGCCGACCTGCCCGACCACCTGTCCGACCACGCCGACCTCGACCACGTGGAGGACGCGCTGCGCCGTGCCCTGCCCGACCCCGACCCGAAGGCGGACCAGGCGGCCGAGATCGTCGACCGGATCATCGAGGACCCCCTGGTGACCAGGGTCGACGTGCTGGCCCGCGAGGTCGGCGGCAGCGTGCGCGGGTTGCAGCGCCTGTTCGCCGAGCACGTCGGCGTCGGCCCGAAGTGGGTGATCCGCCGCTACCGGCTGCGCGAGGTCACCCAGCGCATGGAGGCCGGCGGCCGGATCGACTGGGCCGCGCTGGCCGCCGACCTCGGCTACGCCGACCAACCGCACTTCGTCCGCGACTTCACCGCCATGTTCGGCGAGACACCGACCCGGTACGCCGAGCGCTACCACGACACCGTGTCCGCCGGGCGCGGCTGAGGACCCCGATCCGGAAACCGCTCCGGACCTGACCCGGAATCCCGATCGAAACCTCGATCCGACACCCTGATCGTCACCCATAGGGCTGATCGCTCTAGCGCACCGACCCCCGTCGGTGCTCCGATCGACGGCACTCGCTGTCGACCAAGGTAGGGAGCGCGCAATGAACGACCTCGACGCCCAGCGTCCGTCGCCCCAACCGCAACAGGAGCAGGAGGAGCCCGTGGAACGGCAGAAGCCCGAGGCCCAGAAGCCTCTCACCGGACTGGAGTGGCTGGTGCGCCAAGCCCAACGGCGTCGCGAGGAACGCCCCGCGGGCCCGGCGCGTTAGCCGGCGACCTCCGCCGGCGCGCTAGTCGGACACCTCGCGCTGGAACGCCGCCCACAGCAGGTTCAACGGGTGGTCGGCCGGGAACTTCGCCCGCTCCTCCTTGCGGGCGAAGACCCCGACCAAGCGCTCCAACTGCGGCTTCCGGTCGTTGGTCAGCTCGACCACGCGCAGGCCGGAGCCCTCGCGCAGCTCGTTGTTCGCGGCCACCACGCCCAGGCCCGACGTGACGATCATGCAGCCCTCGACGAGCCCGGACCGCAGCAGCGACATGCCGTACTGGATCTCGTCGATCTCCGCCGCGATGTCCAGCTCGTTGCGGTAGTCCGGGCCGAACCAGCCGCGCAGGAACTCCGCGATCAGCCCGTCACCCGGCACGACCAGCGGCAGCTTCGGCAACTCCCCGGTGCCGACGCTGCCGCCCAGCCTGCTCTCCGGCAGGTTCGTCAGCAGCGCCAACCCACCGCGCCGCCACTCGATCACGTCGAAGTCCTCGAACCCGCTGTTGCGACCCGCGTGCGTCACCACGCTCCCGCACACGATGTCGACCTCCTTGGACTCCAGGCTCGTCCAGATGTCCTTGGTGCGGATGTGCACGACCTTCAGCTCCACGTCCCGCCGGCGGAAGTCGTCGGCCACGTGGTGCCACGCCTTGGCCAGCGCGTCGAGCATGAACCGCGTCGTGCCGACGGTGAGCGTGGTGCCGAGCTTGCGCCGGCACTCGTGAATCGAATCGAGCCACTCCGTCAACGTGGTCCTCGCCAATTCAACCAACGCCTCGCCGGTCTGTGTGATCAGCACGTCTTTTCCCCGGCCCTGCTTGACGACCAGCGGTTCGCCGCACAACGACTTGAAGTTGCGGTTGAGCGTGTCGATCTGCTTCTGCACGCTGGACTGCTCCCGACCGAGCACCCGTGCCGCGCGCAGCGCCGATCGCGTCTCGTACACCGCGATCAGCGTTCTGAGCTGGTCCAACGTGGTGTCCATGAGCAGCGGTGAGGTGTGCAGGAGCCTGCTGAGCTGGTTGCCCGCGGGCAGCAGCAGTTGGGCCGAGGTCGACATGCAGGGCCTCTCGGGTCGGGGCGTGATGTTCTACCGATTAGTTGTACTGAACTTGACCACACTTCGTGCTGAAATTATCCGAAGATCTTGATGCATTCCCCTGGACAGGTATACGCGACCCGTAAGAGACTTCTGCCGCAACCAGGTGCTTGTTCGCGTGGGAGCAATCAGGGGGGTATTGGGGGGTTGGGGGCCCGCCGGGCAGCGGCCCGGCGGGCCCCCACGTATTAACCTCACCCGGTGACGGTTTCCACCTTGGACTGGGGCACGACGTACCGGATCACCGTGCTCGACCTCGGTCTGGCCTGCTGCGGTGTCGAGGTGATGGCCGCGCTGGAGGGCCACCGGCCCGAGCACCTCGAAGCCCTCGGCGTCGACCCGGTGCACTCGGCGGGCGAGGCGCACGTGCTCGTCGTCTCCGGCACGGTCACCGACGCCATGCTGCCCGCGGTGATCGCGACCTACGAGGAGATGCCGGAACCGCGCTACGTGCTGTCCGTCGGCGCGTGCAGCAACACCGGCGGCCCGTACTGGGACTCCTACAGCGTCACCAAGGGCATCGACCAGGCGCTGCCGGTGCACGTCGCGGTGCCGGGCTGCCCACCACGTCCCGAGGCGCTGCTCGACGGCCTCGCCGCGCTGCACCGGTTGCTGTCGTGAGCGCCGCGTCCGAGGCCCTGGCCGCCCGGCTCGCCGACCTCGTGCCCGAGGCGCGGGCCGCCACGGCGTTCGGGCAGACGACCGCGCACGTGCCGCTGCACGCGTGGCGCGAAGCCGCCCGGCAGGCCCGCGACGAGCTCGGCTGCACGCAGTTCGACTGGCTCGGCGTGGAGGACGCCGGACGTCCCGGCGCGGTCGGGCAGCGGCACGCCGTGCTGCTGCACGTGCTGGACCCGGACACCAAGGACGGCGTGCTGCTGCGCACCGAACTCGGGCCCGGCGACGTGCTGCCGAGCGTCGCCGAGTGGTGGGCGGGCGCGGCGTGGCACGAGCGCGAGGCCGTGGAGATGTTCGGCATCGCCCTCGCCGACGGCGAACCGGCCCACCTGCTGCTCCCGGACAGCTTCAGCGGCCACCCGCTGCGCAAGGACTTCGTGCTCGCCTCCCGCGTGGTGCGCCCGTGGCCCGGCGGGCTCGAACCGGGCGAGAACGGCACGTCCGCGCCCAGCCGCAGGCGGGCCGCACCACCCGGCGTACCCGACCCGTCGTGGGGACCGCGCTACGAGCGCTCTGAGGAGGATGACCGTGGCTGACCTGCCCCCACGCACCCGAGGCGTCATCGCGCTGCTGGAGGCCAACTGCACGGTGTGCATGATCTGCGCCCGTGAGTGCCCCGACTGGTGCATCCACATCGACTCGCACACCGAGGTCGAGGAGCAACCGCCCGCGGGGTCGGGCCACGGTCGGAGCTCGGCCCGCCCCCGTGCGCGCAACGTGCTCGACCGGTTCGCCATCGACTACGGCCAGTGCCTGTACTGCGGCATCTGCGTCGAGGCGTGCCCGTTCGACGCCCTGCACTGGGCGCCGGACTTCTCCTACCCCGGCACGGGCGGCCTCGACGGTCACGGCGCGGTCGCCGAACTCGTCCACGAACGCGACGTGCTGGCCACGTGGGTCACGCACGTGCCGCCGCCCCCGCCGCTGGACGCGGGCGCCGAACCCGCGCCGGAGACCACCGCCACACGCCCGGCACGCCCCGGTACCGGAACCCCGCGCCGACCGGGCGCGTTGAGGGAGGGGACGTAGACCAGCCGGAGGCGAGCGACGTGCACAAGCACTACAACGCGTTGAAGACCGCGTTGCTGCTCGGCGCCATGAGCGGCCTGATCGTGGCGATCAGCTCGCTGTTCGGGCGCACCGCCCTGGTCGTCGGTCTGCTGCTGGCGCTCGCCGTGAACGCCTACGCGTACTTCAACTCGGACAAGCTCGCGCTGCGCGCCATGCGCGCCCGGCCGGTGTCCGAGGTGGAGCAGCCCGCGATGTACCGGATCGTCCGGGAGCTGGCCATGGCCGCGCGGCAGCCCATGCCGCGCCTCTACCTCAGCCCCACCGTCGCGCCGAACGCGTTCGCCACCGGCCGCAACCCCCGCAACGCCGCCGTCTGCTGCACCGCCGGCATCCTCGACCTGCTCGACGAACGCGAGCTGCGCGCGGTGCTGGGGCACGAGCTGTCGCACGTCTACAACCGCGACATCCTCATCTCGTGCGTGGCGGGCGCGCTGGCCGGCGCCGTCAGCACGCTGGCGAACCTGGCGATCTTCGCGAGCGTGTTCGGCGGCGACGACGAGGACCGGCCCAACCCGTTCGCGCTGCTGCTCATCGCCGTGCTCGGCCCGGTCGCGGCGGTCATCGTGCGGATGGCCGTGAGCCGGTCGCGGGAGTACCAGGCCGACCAGTCCGGCGCGGAGCTGACCGGCGACCCGCTGGCGCTGGCCTCGGCGCTGCACAAGATCGACCTGGGCACGCGGGCCGCGCCGTTGGCACCCGAGCCGGCCGTGGTCGCGCAGTCGCACCTGATGATCGCCAGCCCGTTCCGGGCGGGGGAGAACCTGGCCAGGCTGTTCTCCACCCACCCGCCGATCGCCGACCGCGTGCGGCGGCTCGAAGAGCTGGCCCGCCGGTCCTAGCGGGCTTCGAGTGCGACGTTCATCACGTACTGGCCGTAGCCGGACTTCGCCAGCTGCTCGCCGAGCGCGTAGCACTGCTCGGCGTTGATGAAGCCCATCCGCAGCGCGATCTCCTCCAGGCACGCGATGCGCACGCCCTGCCGGTGCTCCAGCACCTGCACGAACTGGCCCGCCTCCAGCATGGAGTCGTGCGTGCCGGTGTCCAGCCACGCGAAACCACGTCCGAGGTCGACCAGCTGGGCCCGACCCTCCCGCAGGTAGGTCAGGTTGACGTCGGTGATCTCCAGCTCGCCGCGCGGCGACGGCCTGAGCGACTTGGCGATGTCCACGACCCCGTTGTCGTAGAAGTACAGGCCGGTGATGGCCTTGTTCGACTTCGGCTGCGCGGGCTTCTCCTCGATCGAGACGAGCCTGCCGTTCGCGTCGACCTCGCCGACGCCGTACCGCTCCGGGTCCTTCACCGGGTAGCCGAACAGCACGCAGCCGTCCAGCGTGGCGACGTTGTGCTGGAGGAGCTTCGAGAAGCCCTGGCCGTAGAAGATGTTGTCGCCCAGCACCAGCGACACGGCGTCGTCGCCGATGAAGTCCGCGCCGATGACGAACGCCTCGGCCAGCCCGTTCGGGTGTGCCTGCTCGGCGTAGGAGATGTCCAGGCCGAACTGCGAACCGTCACCGAGGAGCCGGCGGAACAGCGGCAGGTCGACCGGGGTCGAGATGAGCAGCACCTCGCGCACGCCCGCCAGCATCAGCACCGAGAGCGGGTAGTACACCATCGGCTTGTCGTACACCGGCAGCAGCTGCTTGGACACCGCCTGGGTGATGGGGTGCAGGCGCGTGCCGCTGCCACCCGCCAGGACGATGCCCTTCATCGGTAGTTGGTGAACTGGAGGGCGATGCCGAAGTCGGAGTTCTTGAGCAGGGCGATCACGTCCTGCAGGTGGTCCTTCTTCTTGCCGGTGATGCGCAGCTGGTCGCCCTGGATCTGCGCCTGGACGCCCTTGGGGCCCTCGTCGCGGACCTTCTTCGCGATCTCCTTGGCCTTCTCGCTGGAGATGCCCTGGACCACGTTGCCGGTCACCTTGAAGACCTTGCCCGACAGGGCCGGGTCGCCGATCTCGAACGCCTTCATCGAGATGCCGCGCTTGACCAGCTTCTCCTGGAAGACGTCGATCGCGGCCCGGCAGCGCTCCTCGGTCTCGGACTGGAAGGTGATCGCCTCCTCACCCGCCCAGGACACCTGAGTCCCCGTGCCGCGGAAGTCGAACCGGGTGCTCAGCTCCTTGGCGGCCTGGTTGAGCGCGTTGTCGACTTCCTGGCGGTCGACCTTGCTCACCACGTCGAACGACGGGTCTGCCACGTGCTCGGTACCTCCGCGTAGGTGGATCTGGAACCGCCCGGAAGCCTACCGGGGTTACCCGGTTGCGCAGGCCCCCACGGGCTTATGTATTGTCTCCACCGCACCCGGCACCACCGGGGGCGGGGCGGGTTGCCCGAGCGGCCAATGGGAGCGGACTGTAAATCCGTCGCGAAAGCTACAGAGGTTCGAATCCTCTACCCGCCACATCAGCGAGTAAGCCCCTGTGACCAGGTACGACCGGTCACAGGGGCTTTCTCGTGTCGTCCGGCCGTGTCCGGTCCCGACCGGCCTTCTACGGGTGTCTGTGCCGAATACGTGCCGAAGTTCTAGGCGACCGCCCCCAGGCCCGCCTGGACGAGCTGGCGGGCCCGCTCCTCTCCGCCACCGATGCACTTCGCGTAGACCCGCATGAGGACGTTGAGGCTGTGTCCGGCCCATTCGGCGACCCGCGGTGCCTCTACTCCCGCGTGAGCCACGTCGAGACGCACGCGTGACGGAGGTCATACGGGCGCTTGGCGAGCGGAGAGGCCACCGCGTCGGGAGTTGCTCAGCTTGGCCGCATCGCGTGCTGCGCCACGATGCCGGATGTAGGTGTGCATGGTGTCCGCGTCGCAGTAGACCCATGCCACGGACACCTTCGCGCCTACCTCACGACAGGTCGCTTCAATGCGGTTCAACCAAGCGAGGTCTTTGAACTCCTTGATGAACGACGCTGTCACGATGGCGCTGTTGCCGCGCTGGACGTTCTCCGTCAACGCGTTGATGAGCGCTTCGAGATCCGGACCTCGGCGGCTGGTGGCGTGCCCCCCAACGCCGCGACGCGATGACTCTAGCGCGAGACGGACTTCGGGCAGCCAGTTCGCGACCGTCTCTAGGGTCGGTAACTTCGGTAACCGCGCAGGTCAGAGGCCTGCGCAGGGGTAACCGACCAAGATCGGGTTACCGATCGACGGTAACCAGGGCTGATGTGATGGCCGGTGTTAGAGGTGGGGCCTGCTCTCGCGGCCAGCTGAGCACTGAAGACTGGCTTCGCGGCGTGGGTCCCGTTCGATCGGTAACCTGATCCTGGCCGGTTACCTTCCAGTGAGGCTCTGACCTGCACGGTTGCCGAAGTTGCCTAGAGCACCGCTCGCACGAATGCGAGCAGCCCGGCGATCCCGAAAATGCTCAGCCCGCACGCCCAGATCAGGTACGAACGGCCGCGGACCAGCCGACGATGCGGGCCACTCACGGTTCGTGCTCGCACCTTGCTCGATGCGAACATCTCGGGCCACCCCTGTTCCAGTTCGATCCGATGCAACAAGAGCGAGTCAGTGATCTCATTCTGTCGATGACGAAGCAGCAACTGGACCGACATCCCGGACACGATCACTGACAGCACACCAGCGACCGCTGATGCCAGGCGGGTCGACTGAGCACCGTAGGCGAGCGACAGTAAGAACGACTGCGCAGTCAAGGACAATGCAGGTGCTTGCCACATCATCGTGTCGAACGCCTGACGTCGTGCTGCTACGACCTGGTACTGGGCAAGGACCGCAGGAGGTGGTGGCACCGGCGAACTCGTAGCGGGATCAGGCTCGTTAACCAATGTTGAGCATCCTCTCTGGCGAGTTGTGTTAGCAGTCGGAGTCATCGAGGAATCTACCGATCGGGCATGGAAGACCGGATGCGGAGCCTTGCTCGCGACTCGTTTCGCGCCGAGGCTGCTTCGCGGCCCTAGTCGCCTTTCGATCGGCAACATGCTGCCCGCCCCCTGTGCGGCGCCGGCCTGAGTTACGTCGCTTCGAGTGCCGAGCGCGTCTCAAGTCTCGGTAACATTGGCAACCTCGGTAACCGCGCAGGTCAGAGGCTTGTCGATCGGTAACCGGACATGGTTGCCGATCGAGAAGTAACCGTGTCGGTGTGGCGGTCGGTGGAGGGTGGGCTTGCTTGAAGGAGCCGATTGGTGTTGGCAGGTCTGTTGCCCGTTGCTCTAACGGCCGGTCTAAGCGTTGGGGCCCGCTGCGCCGCCCGGTTACCGTTCGATCGGTAACCCGATCTTGATGGGTTACTTTCCAGCAAGGCTCTGACCTACACGGTTGCCGAAGTTACCGATCCTGGAGACGGTCGGGTATGGACTAGGATACCGGGCTTCTCCGCAAATCTGTCGGGCGCGCCCGCGACGTGATTCGGAAGTCGCTCGTGCCCGCTCGGGGTGCCTGTGCCGGATGTGTACCGAAGTGACGATGCCGTGAGCTGTAAGCGCTGGTCAGCGTGGTTCACGAGGGAGTCTGGGGATCAGTCGCCAGCGGATTCGGAGGTCGATTCGTCGGGTCCAGGCTCGACCTTTAGAAGGTGATGCCAAGTGCCTTCGCGATCTTCAATGGCTTGATGCTCGGATGACAGTCGCCATCCGGTGGGCCAGGACGAGCGATTAAGCGATGATTCGAACGGAAGGTGGCGGAACGTCGCTCGGTCGAGCCAGACTTCCTCTGTGAACCTCGCTCCGCCCAAAAGGGCGACCCAGGTGAATATCGCTTCGTTGAATCGCGCCTCTCCGGTGAATCTAGCTGCATGGAACCGGACGTCCCCTGTGAACGTTACTCTGCTGAACCAGGCATCTCGGGTAAATATCGCTCCATTGAACCAGACGTTCTTTGAGAATCTCGTTTCGCTGAACTGAGTAGTCTCGGCGAACGTTACTCCGTTGAACCAGGTGACTTCGGTGAACGTCGCTCCACTGAACCATGCGTTCTTGATTATCGTCGCCTTGGTGAACCGAGCATCCCCTACGAATGTTGCTTCGTTGAACTGGGCGTCCCCTGTGAATGTTGCTTCATTGAACCGCACGTTTCCGGTAAAATGCACCTTGGCAAATCTGGCGTCACCAATGAAGGTGGTTCGACGGAACGTTGCTTTGCGCACCAGGCAGCCGCTCATGTGCCAGTCAATTAGGACTGCGCCGGTAAGGTCTAGGTCGATATCTTTCCAGAAGGTCCTAGTCGAGTAGTCGATGCCATTACTGGGGTTCAGGTGGGCGGTAAGGATGCGCTGGGCCGTCAGTCGAACTTCGCGTTCCTGGATTTGTTCGCGATTTTCGTCGCGAGCGGCCCGATCGCTGTCGTCAGGTAATTCGCTTGGAAGATCGAAAGGGGTACGAAGGTATGCGCAAAGCACGTTAACCACGATCTGGCGTAGGGCCGTATTGTCTTGGGCGAGGCGTTCCAGGGCATACAGGCCTCCGTGCCGCACTGGGGCTTTGTCCGACCCAAGCTGCTCCACCGACTTCGCATATAGGTCGGTGATCCGGCGTTCCTCGGCGTCATGTTCGGTCGTGGCCGCGACGCGTTCGGCGTGCAGGCGGGTGTGCTCGGCGGTCTCGCGTTGCAGTTCGTAGGCGCGGGCGACGTCGGCCTGGTCTCGTTCCTTCTGTACCAGCCCGATCTCGGTGGCGTGCTGGCGTCTCCACGCCAAGTACAGCGCGAAGATGCCGCCTCCGCCTACTCCGATGCTCAACCCGGTGCGCAGTGCGTTGAACCGCGCGTTCACCAGCTCCGCGCCGGACAGCCCCGCAGTGCCTGCCCACCACAGCGCCACCACCAGACCGACCGTCGCTGTGGCGATCAGAGTCGCCACGGTCGCGATCACCCTGCGCGGCATCGGCTCCAGTGGCGTGCGCGGCGTGGAGGGTGTCGGCAGTGGCACGGGCGAGTGGTTGGCGGACTGCTCCCCGGGTAAGGGGCGGGGGAGTGACGCGGGAGCGGGGCGGTCCTCGGGCATGTCCGGATCATCGTTGGCCGACGTGACTGTGTTCCGAAGGCACGCCAGTCGGGCCGGACGGCTTGCTGTGGACGGGGTTGCAGTGGCTGCTGTGCCGAGAGTGTGCCGAAGTGGCTGTGCCAAGAGCTGTAAGCGCTGGTCAGGTGCGGTTCGAGCGGGACTCTGCGAATCCGTCGCGAAAGCTACAGAGGTTCGAATCCTCTACCCGCCACATCAGCGAGTAAGGCCCCTGTGACCAGGTACGACAGGTCACAGGGGCTTTCTCGTGTCGTCCGGCTGGAGGTCGAGGCCGGGTGACGACCCGGCGGTGGCCTGGGTGCCTTCTCCGCACTGCGGATGTGAACCCGGTCGAGGCGTGGGCGTGACGCAGGTCATGAGGGCGCCTGGTGGGCCGTGAGGCGATGAGCGGGCGGTCCGTTCGGCGCGATCTCGAACATGTCGGACGCTCATGATGCGGCGGCACTCGTCGGAATGGGCGGCAGTAGTTCGTCCGATGGTGCCCTCTCGGTGTCCGAGTGGTGGTTCCTTGAGTGTGGGCTGGCGTCCGGTCCGGGTGATAGCGGCCTGGGTTGAGGAGTGGTCGTCGCATTGGGTGGGGTCGACCGTCGACCCAGTTGGTGCGCGACGCTCTTCAGGTTCATCGTCGGCGGCCCTTGGGTGTCGTGTCGGACCGTCGCATTGTTTTTCCATTGAAGTGTTCCGGTGCGCTACCCAGCGTGATGCGTCGAATTCACATAGTGTTCGGCGTGGATCGGGGTCGGTGCACTCCGGTCGATAGAGTGGTCGAGTGGCGACACGGCCGGTTTCCGGAACGGTCATCGCTCACCGGTTCCGCGCCCGCCGTGCCAAGGGTGCGACCACCTCCTTCGGCCTGGTGGAGGCTTGACGGTTGGTTCCGAATGTCATCACCGCGGCCTGCCACGGCGCGTGACCGTCAGGCTTGCCGCAGGTCACCGACGGTGAGGGCGACGTCATGAGGGTTGCTCCCTTTGTCGGACAAGCGATTCCACGTCAGGTGTATAGATGCCAACGACTTGCAGTCCGGGCTTACCGCGACAACGAACTTGCTTCGAGGACCGATAGGGAATCAAGTCGACGGCCGGTTCGAGTCAAGCACGATGGGAGAAGGAGTCGCGGCTCCGTCGACCTATGCTCGACAAACCAGGAGAGCTACCTGGGTTATATCGACCAGAAGATAAGGGGGGCCCTGACATGGTGGAAGACCAGTCCGCAGGTGAACTGCTCACTATTGCGCGCAAGTTCTTCGACAGCATGACAGGCCAAGACTGGGCGGCGGTGCGCTCGATGGCAACCGACGACATAGTGTGGACGATGCCCGGAACCAGTCGGATTTCGGGAACGGTGGTGGGCAAGGAGGCGCTCATCGAGCGGGTCCGGCGAGTCGCCGCGGCCGGCGTGACCATGAGGAAAATCGAGCTCGTGCACATGCTCGTCGGCCGCACCGGCGTGACGATGTTCATGCACAACAGTGCGCAGGCCGAAGACGGTCGCAAGCTCGAGGAACACCTCGCCAGCGTTTACGCCATCCAGAACGGCAAGGTCACGGGTATCGACACGTTCGTGACGGACCTGAAGGGCGTGAACGACTTCTTCATCAAGTGACGTCGACCGCGGTCACCGGCCAGTGGGTGGCTCCGCCTCGGGGAGGGGGCGGGCGATGCACCGGCACGACGATCGCACGGTCGTCGGAAGGTGGCGGTAGCCTGCGTGGCTGCCTTCGGCGCGGGTGTGCTCGAAGCCGGGTGATTCCCGGACTCGGGTGACGCCCCCGCCAGTGGCGCACCAGGCGGGCCGTGTCGCCCGGCTCAGGCCGGGTGGTGCCTGCCGCGATCACTTCGCCACGCACGACGAGGGCCCCTGCTCGCACATGTGCGAGCAGGGGCCCTCGCGCATCACGGGGTGACCCGCACGTAGGTGAGGCCGACGCGCAAGCGCTTCCTCTCGCTTGCGTGCCGGCCTCGTAGTGCAGCATAACCTATATCGAACGCCTGTTCGAGAGCTACGCGATGGCGGCTCTCCCGGCTTCGGTCAGCTCGGCGTCCGCGCGCTCGTCCAGACCCACCGCCCGGCGCGCCCGCAGCAGCCCAGCGTGCACGAGGTCGTGCGTGACCATCTGGTCGCAGCACGGCAACCCGTCCACGTAGAGGTCAGGCTCGCGTCCCCCCGACAGCTGAGCCCGACCAGCGGCAACGGCGCGGAGCATGGCTTTTGCCCGGCCGGACAGCTCCTTCGCAACGTTCATGGCGACCCCCTCGCCCGTCCTTCCCGTACGTGCTTCCCTCGCCTTGTAGGAGGTCTGGACCTGTACGGCGAGTACCCCGCCCGGACAAGTTCACTCAGGTGGACGAGGCTTGTCCACTGTCCCCTCCGACGCCGTTCGGGCCACGCCGCCACGCCGAACGGCTGCTCCGTTCAGCCCACCGAACGACCCGTGGCCGCCACGCGGGCGCGCCGGGCGCTGGACGGGATCCCCACCGCACGCGGGCAGCGACTCGCGCGGGCTTAACGCGCCGGTCGGCGTTGCCAGGTCGTCCACAGCGGCCGGTAGCCGTGGGAGTACCAGAACGGCGTGGACAGCGGGTTGGGCAGGGCGTGGTGCAGCAGCGTCACGCCGACACCCGCCTCGTCCAGCAGCCCGTGCGCGTGGTCGGTCAGCGCCGCGCCGATGCCACCGCCACGCGCGTCCTCCCGCACGCCCAGCAGCCCGATGTACGCCACCGGCCGCACGGACGTCCGCCCGGCGATCCAGTCCGAGTGCCCCGGCGGGTCGTAGTAGAGGAAGCCGACGACCTCGCCCTCGCTCTCCGCCAACCACCCGCACGGCTCCGGGCGCTCCAGCAGCGCCGCGATGTGCTCGCGCAGCCGCTCGGCGCTGGACGGCCGGGCGTTGACCATGCCGAACCGGCCGTCGAACCGCACCGTCTCCAGGTTCAGCTCCACCGCGACGTCCAGATCGTCCGCCGTCAACGGCCGGATCCGCGCCGTCGAACCGCCGTCGTACCCGCGCCCCGGCAGCCGCGCGGCGGTCACCAGCAGCGGTGCGAAACCGTGCCGCAGCAACGCGGCCGCGGTCTCCACGGCACGGCTGGGCACGGTCACCAACGCGGCCGTGTCGTGATCGCCCGCGCCGCTCGACGGCCAGTCGTGCAGCAGCTCGTCCAGGTCCGCGCCGGGGTACCAGTGCAGCGCGTGCGTGCGCAGCGCACCCCACGTGGCGTTCAGGGCGTCCTCGGGCAGCTCGGAGAACGAGTACGGGTCGTCGACGGGCGCGATGTCGGGCAGCAACGGGTCCACACCTGCCAGCTAACCCGGCCGGGCCGTAGATTGCCCGCCGTGGAGATCTACGTGGTCGACGCCTTCACCGATCGCGCGTTCGCGGGGAACCCGGCGGGTGTGGTGCTGCTGGACGGCCCGGTGGACGAGCGGTGGATGCAGTCGGTCGCCGCCGAGATGAAGCACGCGGAGACGGCGTTCGTGCGGGTCGACCACGACGGCCCGCTGCCGCTGCGCTGGTTCACGCCGGTCGCCGAGGTCGACCTGTGCGGCCACGCCACCCTGGCCACCGCACACGTGCTGGGCGGCGGCCGCGCCTTCAGCACCCGCAGCGGCGTGCTCACGTGCACGGCCGACGACGGCTGGGTCGAGATGGACTTCCCGGCCGACCCCGCGGCCCCGATCGAGATGACCACCCCGCTGCGCGCCGGCCTGCCGGGCGTGACGGTGCGGGCCGTCGCGCAGGCCGTGTCCGACGTGCTGGTGGAGGCCGCCTCCGCCGACGAGGTCCGAGACCTCCGCCCGGACTTCGCCGCGCTCGCCGAGGTGCCCGGCCGCGGGGTGATCGTGACCGCCCCTGGCGACCGCGCCGACCTCGACGTGGTGAGCCGGTGCTTCTACCCGTCCTACGGAGTCCCGGAGGATTCCGTAACCGGTTCCGCGCACTGCACGCTGGCGTCCTGGTGGGCACCGCGGCTGGGTCGCGCGAACCTGCTGGCCGAGCAGGCCTCCGCCCGCGGCGGGCTGGTCCGGGCCACCCTGGACCAAGATCGCGTGCGGCTCGCGGGGCAGGCCGTGACGGTGATCCGGGGACGACTGATCGTGTGAGCCGATCTGTTACTTGTGGTGGCATTCCGCTACACGACCTGCCATTTCGTCCCCCGACCGGGGTACATTGGCAGCCTTGGAGGGGTCCTGGTCGGTGTTCGGGACCCCTCAGTCACGCCCGGAGCCGGTAGGCCGCGACCCGGTCCACGGTGACGAAGGCCGACGAGGAGGCTGGATGTCCGACCACGCGTCGGCCACGGCGTCGAGCGCGCCGACCCGGTCCACGAACCGCGCGTTCAGCGTGTTCGCGGTCGCGCTCCTCATCGCGGGCGCCCTGTCCGCGTTCCTCGTCGGAAAGTGGCTGCCCGACACCGAGCCCGACGTCCGACTGCTGTGGACCGGACCGCTGCTCGTGGTCGGGTTCCTGCTCGCCGAGCAGTTGGCCATCAACGTCGACGTGCGCAGCGGGGTGGCCTGGACCATCTCCTTCACCGAGATCCCGCTCGTGCTCGGCCTGCTGGTGGCGCCGTTCGAGATCGTGCTCGCCGCGCACGTGGTCGCGGGCGTCGGCACGCTGCTCGGCCGCCGGGTGCTCGACCGCGCCGTCTACAACGCGGGCCTGATGTTCATGGAGATCTCGGTGGCCTTCGCGGTCGCCGAGCTGGTCAAGCGGTTCCTGGGCGCGCAGGGCCCGTTCTGGGCGGGCGCGTTCATCGGCACCATCGCGGTACCGCTGCTGGCCAGCGTCCTCGGCCTGACCGCGCTGCGGATCATGGGCAAGGGCATGCGGGTCGCACCGAGCCTGCGCCTGGTGCTGCAAACCCTCGTGGTGGCCCTGCTGAACACCTCCGCGGGCCTGGCGGGGTACGAGATCGCCGACAAGGCGCCGTGGGGCGGCCTGCTGATCGGCCTGGTGTTCCTCGGCATCACCGCGATCTACCTGGCCTACTCCGGTCTGCTGCGCGAGCAGCGCGACCTGGAGGCCCTCAGCGAGGTCTCGCTGCGCGTGGCCCGCTCGGGCCGCCACGCCACCGGACCGCGCGGCGCCACACCGGAAGAGGACGACGGGTGCGGCGAGGACGACGACTGGCAGCTCATCGCCGAACGCATCCGGGAGCAGCTCAACGCCAACCGCGTGGTGCTGCGGCTGCGCACCGACCCGCAGGCGCCGATGCGCACGCTGGTCGCGGGTGAGCCGCTGCCGCCGGGCATGCGCCGCGACGACCCGCGCGTGCTGCGCGAGGACGCCATGCTCCAACTGCCCGGCGCCCAGGTGCGGTACTTCCGCATCGTGGACGCGGGCGAAGAGGTCTCCGAGTCGCTGACCCGCCGTGACGCGCAGGAAGCGCTGGTGGTCCCGCTGCGCGGGGCGACCCAGCTGCTCGGCGCGGTCGAGGTGCACGACCGGCTCAGCCGGTGGCGCGGCTTCGGCAAGGCCGACATCCAGCTCCTGCGCACGCTGGCGAGCCACCTGTCCACTGCGGTGGACAACCGGCGGCTGCTGGCCAGGCTGCGCCACGACGCCTACCACGACCCGCTGACCGGCCTGCTCAACCGGCCCGGCTTCCGCGAGGCCGCCGACGAGCCGATGCGCGAGGCGAACACGGCCGTCGTGGTCCGGATCGACCTCGACGTGCTGTCCACCGTGTCCGACGCGCTCGGCCAGGCGTGGGGCAACCGGATGGTCGTCGCCGCCGGCCGACGGCTGCGCGACGAGCTCGGCCCCGAGGTGCCGCTGGCCCGGCTGGAGGGCGGCGCGTTCGCCGCGCTGCTGCTGGACCGGCAGGCCGAGCAGATCCAGGAGATCGCCGAACGGCTGCGCGCCGCGCTGTCGGTGCCCTACCCCGTCGACCGGCTCACCGTCGAGGCGGGCGCGGTCGTCGGCTGGGCGACCACGGCCGACGCCGAGCTGGAGGAGTACGACCCGGACGCGCTGCTGCAACGCGCCGACGTGGCGGTGCGGGCGACCAGCGACAACGAGCCGTTGCGCCAGTACGCGCCGAGCATGGGCCAGATCTTCCTGCGCCGCTTCCAGCTGGTGACCCAGTTCCGGTCGGCGTTGGAGAACGGCCAGATCTCCGTGCACTACCAGCCGAAGGTCGCGCTGCCGAGCCGCCAGGTGGTGGGCGCGGAGGCGTTGGTGCGGTGGAAGCACCCCGAGTTCGGTCGGGTCGACCCGGACGAGTTCGTGCCCGCGGTCGAGGCCACCGGCCTGGTCGACGTGCTGACCGACTTCGTCATGGACACGGCGCTGGCGCGGGTGCGCCGCTGGATCGACCGCGGGTTGCGGATGTCGATCGCGGTGAACCTGTCCGTGCGGACGCTGGCCGACGAGGAGTTCCCGGACCGGGTGGCGGCGGCGTTGAAGCGCCACGAGGTGCCGCCGGAGCTGCTGACGTTCGAGCTGACCGAGTCCGGCGTGATGGCCGACCCGGAGCGCGCGCTGCCCGTGCTGCGGCGGCTGCACCAGATGGGCGTGGTGCTGGCCGTGGACGACTTCGGCACGGGCTACTCGTCGCTGGCGTACCTGCGGCAGCTGCCGGTGGACGAGGTGAAGATCGACAAGAGCTTCGTGCTCGGCATGGGCACCGACCTCGGTGACATGGCGGTGGTCCGCTCGATCGTGGAACTCGGCCACTCGCTGGGGCTCACCGTGGTCGCCGAGGGCGTCGAGGACGACGCCGCGCGCGACCAGCTGGTCGGCATGGGCTGCGACGTGGCGCAGGGCTACCTGATCTCCCGGCCGCTGTCCGAGGACCGCTTCGAGGCCTGGCTGCGCGCCCGGACGGTGCAGGTCAGGGGTGCCCGCGATGAGACGGTGCTCACCTTGGTCCACTGAGGGGCACCCCCGATTTCCGTCCGGCGGCACGGCTGTTGTAGAGTTCTCCTTGCTCCGCAAGAGCAAGCCCCTTTAGCTCAGTCGGCAGAGCGTCTCCATGGTAAGGAGAAGGTCTACGGTTCGATTCCGTAAAGGGGCTCAACAACTGGCCGCGGTGCACGAGCATCGCGGCCGTGTTGTGTAAAGCGGTGTAGCTCAGTTGGTAGAGCAAGCGGCTCATAATCGCTGTGTCGCCGGTTCAAGTCCGGCCACCGCTACTCGCTAGATCCCCGCCAGGCGGTAAGCCCGTACTGGGGAATCGGGGCACACGAGCTCTGGGAAGGCAAGGACCGTGGCTGCAACCGACGTACGCCCCAAGATCACCCTCGCGTGCGAGGAGTGCAAGCACCGGAACTACATCACCAGGAAGAACCGGCGCAACGACCCGGACCGCCTGGAGATCAAGAAGTTCTGCCCGAACTGCAAGACGCACCGCGCTCACAAGGAAACCCGCTGAGCCGGTCGTAAGACCACCTCGACGAGGCCCGTCCCGGAACCCGGGGCGGGCCTCGTCGCGTCGGGACCGGCCACGTAACCTCCTCGGGTGCCTCTCGACCAGTCGTTCGTCGGACGTTCCTACCCGCCCTCGCCGCCCTACGAGGTCGGCCGCGAGAAGATCCGCGAGTTCGCCGAAGCGCTCGGCGAGACGAGCCCGCTGCACCGCGACGCCGAGGCGGCCCGCGCGGCCGGGTACCGCGACGTCATCGCGCCGCCCACGTTCGCGATCATCATCTCGTTGAAGGCGAACGACGTGCTGGTGCACGACTCGGACCTGGGCCTGGACTACACCCGCGTGGTGCACGGCGACCAGACGTTCGTCCACCACCGGCCGATCGTCGCGGGCGACCGGCTGCGCACCGCGCTGCACGTGGACGGCATCACGTCGCGGATGGGCAACGACATGCTGGCGATCCGGGCCGAGGTGAGCACCGAGGACGGCGAGCCGGTCACCACGGGGCGTTGCACGCTCGTGGTGCGAGGGGAGGACGCGTGATCCGCGCATCGGAGGTCTCCGTCGGCGACGAGCTGCCGCCGCTGTCGCTGCACGTCACCCGCGCCGACCTGGTCCGGTACGCGGGCGCGTCGGGCGACTTCAACCCGATCCACTGGAACGAGCGGTTCGCCCGCGAGGTCGGCCTGCCCGGCGTGATCGCGCACGGGATGCTCACCATGGGCATGGCGTGCCGGATCGTCACCGACTGGGCGGGCGACCCGGGCGCCGTGGTGGAGTACGGCGTGCGGTTCGGCAGGCCCGTTCCGGTGCCTGACGACGACAAGGGCGCGTTGGTGGAGGTCACCGGGAAGGTGACCAAGGTCTTGGACGACGGCACGTTCAAGGTCAACGTGACGGCCTCGTTCGAGGGCAAGTCGGTGCTCGGCGGCGCGTCGGCCCGCGTCCGCCTGCGCCCGTAGCGACCACCCCTGGCGACGACCCCGGAGACGGCAGGGAACCGTCCCTTCCGGGATCCCTTCAGAAGTCGCACAGCGCGCTGGTGCGGGCGCCGGTTGCGGTGGCCGAACGCCGCTCGACCCCGGCCACCCGCACCTCGCACGCCACGTCGCCGCCGTCGGGCCCGACCGTGACGGTCAGCACGCCGTGCTCGGGCTCGTCGGTGGCGAGGAGCTCCATCCGCCAGGGGAGCGAGGTCAGCTCCTCCTGGCGGGTCTCGCCGCCGTGGAAGGTCGAGTAGGTGACGGTGGCCCCCGCCGCGGTGCCGCTGACCTGGTAGACGACCCGGGTCGGCGGCTCGGGCGCCGCGGTCACCAGCACGAGCGCGAGCGCGCCCACCACGAGCGCCGCCGAGGCCCCGATCACGAGCCACTTGCGGCCCGGTCGCGCAGGTGGGTCGGACTCCGTCATGCGTTGCACTCCTCGGGTGAAGATCGGTTGGACTGAATAGTCCATCGGTGTATTTCTGACGACGGTTACACCGATCACCCGAAGGAGTTACAGAGGGTTAACCCGAGCAGCTCGCGACGGCGTTCGGGCCGGACGCGGTCGCGGTCTTGCGCTCCACCCCGTCCACGGTGACCCTGCACGTCACCGTGCCGCCGTCCGCGCCGGTCGTGACGTCCAGCGTCCCGCCGCGGAACGGCCCCTTGACGGTGAACTCCTTGGTCCACGGCAGGGCGGCGACCTCCTCCTCGACGGTGGTGGAGGTGGCGTGGTCGACGGTCGCCCGCGGCACGTCGCCGGTCACCTCGTAGACCAGCACGGAACCCCGTTCGGCCTGGACCTGCAGGTCGTCGAGGGCGTTCTCGGCGTCGGAGGAGGCACCGCCGAGCAGAGCCACCCACGCGACGCAGACGGCGAGGCCGATCGCGGACAGCGCGATCCCGGCGACGGCGAGACCCCTGTTGTCGGCCTGGCCGCGGTTGACCCGGACCAGGCCGAGCAGACCGAGGCCGAGCCCGACGACCACCAGCGGCCACGCCACCACGCCGACGACCGGGACGAAGCCGAACACCAGACCCAGGAGCCCGAGCACGAAACCGGCGGTGCCCGGGGCGTTGCGCTTCGGGTCGGACATGACTCCTCCACTCCGTCGGGTGGTACACATCACAGTTACACCGTGTGATGCGAATGAGTCTCAATACGCCGAAAGGCACCCCATCAGGGGTGCCTTTCGCGACGGAGCGTCGAAACTGTGTGCTACTCGACGTGCTGGTCGACCCGCTACTCGACCTCGGCGAGCAGCTCGGCCATCCGCGTCACGCCGGTCTTCAGGTCGTCGTCACCCAGCGCGTACGACAGCCGCAGGTAGCCGGGCGTGCCGAAGGCCTCGCCGGGCACCACGGCCACCTCGGCGTGCTCCAGGATCAGCGCCGCGAGCCGCACCGTGTCGGTGATCGTCGTGCCGCGCAGCTGCTTGCCGATCAACGCCTTCACCGACGGGTACACGTAGAACGCGCCCTTCGGCGTCGGGCACTGGACGCCCGGGATCGCCGACAGCAGGTCGACGATCGCGCGCCGCCGCCGGTCGAACGCCTCGCGCATCTCGTGCGCCGCGTCCAGCGGTCCGGACACGGCCTCCAGCGCGGCCCGCTGCGACACGTTCGCCACGTTCGAGGTCAGGTGCGACTGCAGGTTCGCGGCGGCCTTCACCACGTCGGTCGGGCCGATCAGCCAGCCGACCCGCCACCCCGTCATCGCGTAGGTCTTGGCCACGCCGTTGAGCACGATCGTGCGGTCCGCCATCGCGGGCACGGCCACCGGCAGCGACACCGACTCGGCGCCGTCGTAGACCAGGTGCTCGTAGATCTCGTCGGTGATCACCCACAGCCCGTGCTCCAGCGCCCACTCGCCGATCGCGGTGAGCTGCTCACGGGTGTAGACCGAGCCGGTCGGGTTGGACGGCGAGCACAGCAGCAGCACCTTGGTCTTCGGGGTGCGCGCCGCCTCCAGCTGCGCCACCGTCACCAGGTAGTCGGTCGACTCGTCCGCGGTGACCTGCACCGGGACGCCACCCGCCAGCGTGATCGCCTCGGGGTAGGTGGTCCAGTACGGCGCGGGCAGCAGCACCTCGTCGCCCGGGTCCACGACCGTGGCGAACGCCTGGTAGACGGCCTGCTTGCCGCCGTTGGTGATCAGCACCTGCGCGGCGGTGACCTCGTAGCCGGAGTCGCGCTTGGTCTTCGCGGCTACGGCTTCCCGCAGCTCGGGCAGGCCCGCGGCGGGCGTGTACCGGTGGTTCTTCGGGTCCGCGCACGCGGCCTGAGCTGCGGCTACGATGGCGTCAGGGGTCGGGAAGTCCGGCTCGCCCGCGCCGAAGCCGATCACCGGTCGGCCCGCGGCCTTGAGCGCCTTCGCCTTCGCGTCGACCGCGAGGGTGGCGGACTCGGCGATCCCGCCGATCCGCTTCGAGATCCGCGGGTGCTCGGAGGTACTGGTCCCGGTGGTCGTCTCAGGCGTGCCCATGCCGCCAATCGTGGCAGATCGCACCATCGGGTGAGCGGCCGGCACCCCCTCTGACCGGGCCAGTTGGAAGGACGGGTACCTGGTGCCGTATGCTTCCGGTCTTGGAACGTCCAGTCGCTGCCTCACGGGCCACGTGAGGAGGGTGCGGGGCGTCTCCAGCCAGGGGGTTCTGGTTCAAGAACCTCAAAGGGGCGTAGCTCAACTGGCAGAGCAGCGGTCTCCAAAACCGCAGGTTGCAGGTTCAAGTCCTGTCGCCCCTGCGTCGAAGCGCGATGGTGAGCGGAGGACGGCATGAGCGAGGGCCGCGAGCAGGACCAGCCGGACGAGACCGCGTCCCGGCCGGTTACCGCCGCAGCGCGGCGCGAGCGTCGTGGCTCCGCGCGACCGGCGGGCCGCAAGGACGCCGAGGCGAAGAAGTCGGCCGAGGCCGGCTCCGACGCCGAGGAGACCACGAAGGGTCGTGCCACGCGTTCGCGGGCGGATTCGGAGAAGCGGGTCGGGTTCTTCGCCCGGATCGTCCGATACGTCCGCGAGGTGGTCAGCGAGCTGCGGAAGGTCATCTGGCCGACCCGCAAGCAGATGATCACCTACACCGGAGTCGTGTTGGTCTTCGTGGCCTTCATGGTGGCGTTCGTGTTCGGCCTGGATTCGGCCTTCGCCTGGGGCATGTTCAGGGTGTTCGGCTGAGCCGGACACCTGCCGCCCCCGGTGGCGGCGGACATGTGATGCATGAGAGGAAGCGAGACCCACAGTGACCTCCGATAACGGCGGCGTTGACGCCAAGGAGCTGAACGACCTGACCGACGAGCAGGACTTCGACGGTGACGTCGAGGTCGTCGAGCAGGCGGAGGCGTCGGAGGACACCGAGGAGTCCGCCCCCGTCGAGTCCGAGTCCGACGGTGACGTCGAGTCCGACGACGACGTCGACGGCGAGTCCGCCGCCGACGTCGAGCCGAGCGGCGAGGTCGAAGCCGACGGTGACGTCGAGGCCGTCGTCGTGGACATCGACGCCGAGCCCGCGGACCCCGCCGAGGAGATGCGCGAAGCACTGCGGCGCGCGCCCGGCGACTGGTACGTCGTGCACTCGTACGCGGGTTACGAGAACAAGGTGAAGACCAACCTCGAAACGCGCATCCAGACCCTCGACATGGAGGACTACATCTTCCAGGTCGAGGTGCCGACCGAGGAAGTCACCGAGATCAAGAACGGCCAGCGCAAGCAGGTGCAGCGCAAGGTGCTGCCCGGCTACATCCTGGTCCGGATGGAGCTCAACGACGCGTCGTGGAGCGCGGTGCGCAACACGCCTGGCGTGACGGGTTTCGTCGGCGCGACGTCCAAGCCGTCGCCGCTGACCATCGACGAGGTGCTGAAGTTCCTGCTGCCGCAGGTCGAGCAGAAGCCCGCCGCCGGCAAGAAGAGCGCCGCGACCCCCACGAAGTCGACCGTCGAGGTGGACTTCGAGGTCGGCGAGTCGGTCACCGTCATGGACGGCCCGTTCGCCACGCTGCCCGCGACGATCAGCGAGGTCAACGCCGACGGCCAGAAGCTGAAGGTGCTGGTGTCGATCTTCGGTCGCGAGACCCCGGTCGAGCTGTCGTTCAGCCAGGTCTCCAAGATCTAGCCAGGACAACACAATCTCCGGTTCCCCTCCGGTACGGACGGGCGCCGGCAGCCACGCTGCGGCTGGCAGGGCCGCGCGCGGACACCGCAATAAAGGAACCGAGATGCCTCCCAAGAAGAAGAAGCTCGCAGCGATCATCAAGCTGCAGATCAAGGCCGGGGCCGCGAACCCCGCGCCGCCCGTCGGCCCCGCGCTGGGTCAGCACGGCGTCAACATCATGGAGTTCTGCAAGCAGTACAACGCCGCGACCGAGTCGCAGCGCGGCACCGTGGTGCCGGTCGAGATCTCCGTGTACGAAGACCGCTCGTTCGACTTCAAGCTCAAGACCCCGCCGGCCGCGAAGCTGCTGCTCAAGGCCGCCGGTGTGGAGAAGGGCTCGGGCGAGCCGCACCGCCTCAAGGTCGCCAAGGTGACCATGGACCAGGTGCGCGAGATCGCGCAGAACAAGATGGTCGACCTCAACGCCAACGACGTGGACCAGGCGGCGAAGATCATCGCCGGCACCGCCCGCTCCATGGGCATCACCGTCGAAGGCTGACCTTTTCTCTTTCGTAGTCGTGGGAGAGCCGCGCGCTGGCTCGTCACCACAACTGATCCACTTTAAGGACAGAAGCATGAAGCGCAGCAAGGCGTACAAGAACGCTGCTGAGCTGGTTGACCGGGAGCGGCTCTACTCGCCGCTGGAGGCAGCCAAGCTCGCCAAGGAAACGTCCAAGGTGAAGCTGGACGCGACCGTCGAGGTCGCCATCCGGCTCGGCGTCGACCCCCGCAAGGCCGACCAGATGGTCCGCGGCACCGTGAACCTGCCGCACGGTACGGGCAAGACCGCCCGCGTGATCGTCTTCGCCACCGGTGACAAGGCCGCCGAGGCCGAGGCCTCCGGTGCCGACGCGGTCGGCTCCGAGGACCTGATCGAGCGCATCCAGGGTGGCTGGCTCGACTTCGACGCCGCGATCGCCACGCCCGACCAGATGGCCAAGGTCGGTCGCATCGCCCGCATCCTCGGCCCGCGCGGCCTGATGCCGAACCCGAAGACCGGCACCGTGACGCCCGACGTCACCAAGGCCGTGAACGAGATCAAGGGCGGCAAGATCAACTTCCGGGTCGACAAGCAGGCCAACCTGCACCTCGTGATCGGCAAGGTGTCGTTCGACCCGGAGAAGCTGGTCGAGAACTACGCCGCCGCGCTGGACGAGATCCTGCGCGCCAAGCCGTCCGCGGCGAAGGGCCGGTACCTGAAGAAGGTCACCGTCTCGACCACGATGGGCCCCGGCATCCCGGTCGACCCGAACCGGACGCGCAACCTGCTGTCCGACGAGGCCACTGTCTGACCACGGCTCGTCCGAACCACTCGAAGCGCCCCTCGGCACACCGCCGAGGGGCGCTTCGCGTCGTCACGGGCACGTCGTCGTCACGGGCAGGTCGGCTCGGCCTGGTACCCGGTGATCGCCCACGCCCCGCCGGGCTGCTTGGTGAGCTCGAACTTGCCCAGCTTCGGGCCGTTGCGCACGACCAGCGCGCAGGAGCTGACCTCGACCGAGCCGGACGCGGGCGGGGTGATCATCGTGTCGGGGAAGCCGAGCTGCCGGTAGGAGCTCACATCGGTCACCTGCCCCTTCAGCGTCGCCACCGCGGCCGGGCAGTCGGACGCGCCGAAGGCCTCCGCGAACGCCTTGCGCGGCCCGTCGCCCTTGAAGTACAGGCACGCCTGGTTCCCGTCGCCGGTGCCGACGTGCTTGTAGAACTGGCCGATCGTGCCGATGGTGCCGTAGGGGGTGGGCGGCGCGATGACGTTGTTCTCGACGCCGCCGCTGTCGACCGCGACGCTGCCGGGGTCGTCGCCGCCGAAGTACCGGTCGTAGAAGTACGAGGCGACCAGCAGGGCGACCACCAGGTAGACGAGGCGGCGGAAGAGCTTGCTGCGCAGCAGCACCTTCCACAGCGGCGTGCGCGGTGGCCCCGCGGGCGGCGGTGGCGCGGCCGGTGGGATGCCGGGCGGTGGCGCGGCGCCCGGCGGCAGGGCGGGTGGCAGGCCGGTGCCCTGGCCCTGCTGGAAGCGCTGGAACTCCTGGAACCGCTGGAACTCCTGGAACTGCCGGAGCTGTTCCGGGTCGACGTCCGGCGGCGGGTTCCTCGGGGGCTCTTCGGTCACGCGTCACATCATGCCGATTTGGAACCCGTAGTACACAGCAGGTACTGTGGGCGACGGTTCACCAAAGACCGCTGGTCATCCCTGTCCCCGTGACGGGGAACGAAGGTCCCGCGAAGCGGGCGGCCCGCGCAGGAGAACGAGGAAGACACCAGGCGTGTTCGCACGCCCGTCACGCCCCGTGCTGCTGCGCAGGGGCGTTTTTGCTTTGCGCGGCCTCTCGACCGGCGTGTCACCAGCCCAGAGAGGAGGCGATCATGGCGAAGCCCACCAAGGTTTCGGCCGTCGCCGAGCTCACGGACAAGTTCCGTGGAAGCTCGGCCGCTGTCGTGACCGAATACCGTGGCCTCTCCATGGCGCAGCTCACCACGCTGCGTCGCGCTCTCGGCGCGGGCACCACGTACACCGTTGCGAAGAACACGCTGGTCAAGCGTGCCGCTGAGGACGCGGGCGTGCAGGGCCTCGAAGCCCTGCTCGTCGGCCCGACCGCGATCGCCTTCGTCGAAGGCGAACCGGTCGACGCGGCCAAGGCCCTGCGTGACTTCGCGAAGGACAACAAGGCCCTGGTCATCAAGGGCGGCTACATGGACGGCCGCCCCCTCTCGGTCGACGAGGTCACCGCCATCGCGGACCTCGAGACCCGTGAGGTGCTGCTCGCCAAGCTGGCGGGCGCGATGAAGGGCAACCTGGCCAAGGCCGCGGGTCTGTTCCAGGCCCCCGCCTCCCAGGTCGCTCGCCTTGCTGCTGCCCTCCAGGAGAAGAAGGCCGCGGAGGCGCCTGCCGCCGCCGAGGCCGAGGCTCCCGCCGAAAGCTGATCACGCCCGAAAGCTGATCACACCCAGACACTCCGCGTCCCGGCCGCAGTTCGGGCGTTGAAAAGAAAGGACCGCCATCATGGCGAAGCTCAGCACCGACGAGCTGCTCGACGCGTTCAAGGAGATGACCCTCCTGGAGCTGTCGGCCTTCGTGAAGCAGTTCGAGGAGACCTTCGAGGTCACCGCCGCCGCGCCGGTCGCCGTTGCCGCCGCCGGCCCGGCCGCCGCCGCTGCCCCCGCCGAGGAGGAGAAGGACGAGTTCACCGTCGTCCTCGAGGGCGCCGGCGACAAGAAGATCCAGGTCATCAAGGTCGTCCGCGAGGTCGTCTCGGGCCTGGGCCTGAAGGAGGCCAAGGAGCTGGTCGAGTCCGCTCCGAAGCCGCTGCTGGAGAACGTGGCGAAGGACGTCGCCGACGCCGCCAAGGAGAAGCTCGAGGCCGCGGGCGCCAAGATCTCGCTCAAGTGATCTTGTCGCACTGACCTGCCTCCGGCAGGTCGCGCTTCCGCGAAGGCGGGCACCCGGTCCGGGTGCCCGCCTTCGTGCTGTCTCCGGCCGGTGATCTTGACCGCCTCGCCGCGGGTGTCCCACCATCGGTGGCCGTACGGTGCCGGCGGAGGGGTGACGGGGATGAGCCTGCTCACACCGTTACCCATCTGAAACCGCGCTAACCCAACTGGTGAGTAACCACGACGGGGCGGCCTCGTTGCACCGGTATGACGCCGGCCTGCCCGGCGTCCGGCGTTGCAGCCGCTGACCAGGAGGTGCGATGGGCGTCGAGGTGGTCGTCGAGGGTCTGACCAAGTCCTTCGGCAAGCAGACCATCTGGCGGGACGTCACGCTCACCCTCCCGCCGGGCGAGGTCAGCGTGATGCTCGGACCGTCGGGCACGGGCAAGTCGGTGTTCCTGAAGTCCCTGGTCGGGCTGCTCAAACCGGAGCAGGGCAGGATCGTCATCAACGGCGTGGACCTGGTCCGCTGCTCCGAGCACAAGCTCTACGAGATCCGGAAGCTGTTCGGCGTCCTGTTCCAGGACGGCGCGCTGTTCGGCTCGATGAACCTCTTCGACAACGTCGCCTTCCCGCTGCGCGAGCACACCCGCAAGACCGAGGCCGAGGTCCGGCGGATCGTGCTGGAGAAGATGGAGATGGTCGGCCTCGTCGGTGCGGAGCGCAAGCTCCCCGGCGAGATCTCCGGCGGCATGCGCAAGCGCGCCGGGCTGGCCCGCGCCCTGGTGCTGGACCCCGAGATCATCCTGTGCGACGAGCCGGACTCCGGCCTCGACCCGGTCCGCACGGCCTACCTGAGCCAGCTGCTGATCGACCTGAACGCGCAGATCGACGCGACCATCCTGATCGTCACGCACAACATCACCGTGGCCCGCACGGTCCCGGACAACCTCGGCATGCTGTTCCGCCGCGAGCTGGTCATGTTCGGTCCCCGCGAAGTGCTGCTGACCAGCGACGAGCCGGTGGTCGAGCAGTTCCTCAACGGCCGCCGGATCGGCCCGATCGGCATGTCGGAGGAGAAGGACCAGGCGACGATGGCCGCCGAGCTGGCGCACCGCGACGCCGGCCACGCGGACGGCTCGCCGGACGAGGACATGCGCGGCGTGGTGCCGCAGCTGGAACCGACGCCCGGCCTGCCGCCGCGTGGCGCGGTGCGCCGGCGCAAGGACCGGGTGATGAGCATCCTGCACACGCTGCCGGCCGAGGCGCAGCAGGGCATCATCGCCAGCCTCACCCCCGACGAGCAGCGCCACTACCAGGTCATGGCGGGTGCCGCCGACCGGACGGGCCCGCTCGCGACCCGACCGGTGACACCCAGCCCGTGGCCGCGGCAAGGGGGCGTGCTGTGAGCGCACCGGCGTCGTTCCCCGGCGTCGGCGCGCTGCGCGAGACCGGCCGGATGTTCGCGCTGGGCATCGACGTCGTGCGCAACACGTTCCGCCGCCCGTTCCAGCTGCGGGAGTTCATCCAGCAGTGCTGGTTCGTGGTGAGCGTGACGGTGCTGCCGACGGCGCTGGTGTCGATCCCGTTCGGCGCGGTCATCGCGCTGCAGATCGGCTCGTTGACCCGGCAGATCGGCGCGCAGTCGTTCACCGGCGCGGCGAGCGTGCTGGCGATCATCCAGCAGGCCAGCCCGATCGTGACGGCGCTGCTCATCGCGGGCGCGGGCGGCTCGGCGATCTGCGCGGACCTCGGCTCGCGCAAGATCCGCGAGGAGATCGACGCGATGGAGGTGCTCGGCGTCTCCCCGATCCAGCGCCTGGTCGTGCCGCGGGTGCTGGCCGCGATGCTGGTCAGCGTGCTGCTCAACGGCATGGTCAGCGTGGTCGGCGTGATGGGCGGCTACTTCTTCAACGTGATCCTCCAGGACGGCACGCCGGGCGCGTACCTGGCGAGCTTCAGCGCCCTGGCGCAGCTGCCGGACCTGTGGATCTCCGAGATCAAGGCGCTGATCTTCGGATTCCTCGCGGGCATCGTGGCCGCCTACCGCGGCCTGAACCCGGCGGGCGGCCCGAAGGGCGTCGGCGACGCGGTCAACCAGGCCGTCGTCATCACGTTCCTGCTGCTGTTCTTCGTGAACTTCGTGCTCACCACGATCTACCTCCAGGTCGTCCCGGCGAAGGGGAGCTGAGATGGCCACGATCAACGACCGGTTCCGCAAGGCGGCGAACGCGCCGCTGACCGTGCTGGACACCTTCGGCGACCAGCTGTGGTTCTACCTCCGCGCGCTGGCCTGGACGCCCCGCACGCTGACCCGGTACATGCGCGAGACGCTGCGGCTGCTGGCCGAGGTGAGCTTCGGGTCCGGCGCGCTGGCCGTCATCGGCGGCACGATCGGCGTGATGGTCGGCCTGTCGGTGTTCACCGGCACGGTCGTGGGCCTGCAGGGCTTCACCGCGCTCAACCAGATCGGCACGTCGGCGTTCGCGGGCTTCGTGTCGGCGTACTTCAACACCCGCGAGATCGCGCCCCTGGTGGCCGGCCTGGCGCTGAGCGCCACCGTCGGCTCCGGCTTCACCGCGCAGCTGGGCGCGATGCGGATCTCCGAGGAGATCGACGCGCTGGAGGTCATGGGCATCCCCAGCCTGCCGTACCTGGTCACCACGCGGATCATCGCGGGCTTCATCGCGATCATCCCGCTGTACGTGATCGGCCTGCTCACCTCGTACCTGGCGGCCAGGTTCATCACGGTCGAGTTCTACGGGCAGTCGGCGGGCACCTACGACCACTACTTCAACCTGTTCCTACCACCGGTGGACGTGCTCTGGTCGTTCGGCAAGGTGCTCGTCTTCGCCGTCGTGATCATCCTGACCCACTGCTACTACGGCTACCGCGCCAGCGGCGGCCCGGCGGGCGTGGGCGTCGCGGTGGGCCGCGCGGTGCGCACGGCGATCGTCACGACGAGCTTGCTGGACTTCTTCCTCAGCATGGCCATCTGGGGCACGACGACGACGGTGAGGATCGCGGGATGACCGCCGACGTGTTCTTCTCAGCGGAGGCGGCGACGAGCTCGGCCGACGTGTTCTTCTCAGCGGAGGCGGCGACATGCTGAGGCGGCGACTCCTGGGCGTCGCGTTCATCGCGGTCATCGCCCTCTTCCTCTCGGTGACCGTGGCGATGTACAACGACGCGTTCACCGAGGTCGTGAGGGTGACGCTGAAGACCGACCGGGTGGGCAACCAGCTGCTCATCGACTCCGACGTCAAGGTCCGCGGCATGATCGTCGGCCAGGTGAAGGACATCCGGACCTCGGGCGACGGCGCCGAGCTCGAACTGGCGCTCGACCCGGAGCAGGTCGAGCACATCCCCGCCAACGTCTCCGCGCGGCTGCTGCCGAAGACGCTGTTCGGCGAGCGGTACGTGAACCTGCTGCTGCCCGAGCGGCGCGAGGCGCCGTTGGCGGAGGGCGACGTCATCGAGCAGGACCGGTCCAGCAGCTCGATCGAGCTGGAACGCGTGCTCAACGACCTGATGCCGGTGTTGCAGGCGGTGCAGCCGGAGAAGCTGGCCACCACGCTGACCGCGATGTCGCAGGCGTTGGAGAACCGGGGCAAGCCGCTCGGCGAGACGCTGGTGCAGCTGGACACCTACCTGGGCGAGTTCAACCCGCAGCTGCCCAAGCTCAAGGAGGGCATCAGCCGCCTCGCGGACGTCTCCCACGTCTACGCCGACGCGGCGCCCGACCTGGTGCAGGCGCTGTCCGACGCCACCGTCACCAGCCGCACGCTGGTGGAGCAGCGGGAAAACCTGCTGGCCATGTACGGCACGCTGACCACCACGTCGCTGGACCTGCACGGCTTCCTCGCGGTGAACAAGAACAACCTGATCCAGCTCGCCGACGTGAGCCGGCCGACGCTGGACCTCCTGGCGAAGTACGCGCCCGAGTACCCGTGCCTGCTCAAGGGCCTCACCGAGTTCAGGCCGATCATGGACGAGGTGTTCGGCAAGGGCACGGACGAGCCAGGCCTGCACATCACGCTGGAGATCACCGCCAACCGCGGCAAGTACGAGCCGGGCAAGGACGACCCGGAGTACGCCGACAAGCGCGGGCCGCGCTGCTACGACATCGTGCCCAGGCCGGACCCGTTCCCCCAGTACCCGCCGGAGGGCCCGGTGAAGGACGGCTCGACGTCACCGCCGCCCGCGCGCGTGGCCGCCGACGGCGTGCTGCCGCCCGACGCCGGGGTGATCAAGGACGGCACCACGTCGCCGTCGTCGTTCGGCGGCGTGCCGTCGCTGGCGAACTCGCCGGAGGAGCAGGACTTCCTGGCGGCGCTGCTCGCGCCGCAGTTCGGCCTGAGCGAGAGCGAGATGCCGAGCTTCACCGCGCTGCTGCTCGGCCCCCTGTACCGGGGAACGGAGGTGACGGCATGAGGTCCCTGGCCGCGCCGCTGATCAAGCTCGGCGTGTTCGCCGTGGTCACCATCCTGGCGACCGCGCTGCTCGCGGTGACCATCTCGAACGTCAACTTCAACGGCGCCACCGGCTACACGGCGCGGTTCACCGACGTGACGGCGCTCAACGAGGGCGACGACATCCGCATCGCGGGCGTCCGGGTCGGCCAGGTCGACGAGATCCGCCTGGTGGACCGGCGGCTGGCCGAGGTGGAGTTCTCGCTGGAGGGCGAGCGCTCGCTGCCCGCGTCCGTCACCGCGACGATCAAGTACCGCAACCTCGTGGGCCAGCGGTACATCGCGCTGGAGCACGGCGTCGGCGACGCGTCCGCGCTCGAACCGGGCGGTGTGATCCCGCTGGAGCGCACGAAGCCCGCGCTCGACCTGACCGTGCTGTTCAACGGCTTCAAGCCGCTGTTCCAGGCGCTCGACCCGGACGACGTGAACCAGCTGTCCGGCGAGATCATCAAGGTGCTCCAGGGCGAGGGCGGCACGATCGACAGCCTGCTGCGCCACACCGCGTCGCTGACGTCCACGCTGGCGTCCCGCGACCGGGTGATCGGCGAGGTCATCACCAACCTCAACGCCGTGCTGGACACGGTCAACTCGCGCAGCGAGCAGGTGTCCACGCTGGTCACCACGCTCCAGGAGCTGACCACGGGCCTCGCGGCCGACCGGCAGCCGATCGGCGACGCGATCAGCGCCATGGGCGAGCTGACCACCACGACGGCCGACCTGCTCAACCAGTCCCGGCAGCCGCTGAAGGACGACATCGCCAACCTGGGCCTGGTGTCGCGGACGCTGGCGGACAACGAGGCGATCGTGGAGGGCGTCATCCAGCGCCTGCCCACCAAGATCGAGGCGATGTCGCGGACCGCGTCCTACGGGTCCTGGTTCAACTTCTTCCTGTGCGAGGGCACCGGGCAGATCGCCGTGCCGCCGATCATCAACGACCCCATCCCGATCACTGCCCTGCCCGTCACGCAGCCGAGGTGCCGCCGATGAACGCCCCGAAGACCGCGGCACAGCGCAACCCGGTGACGGTCGGCGCGGTGAGCCTCACCGTCATCGCGCTGCTGCTGCTCGCCGCGTTCTACTCCGACGACCTGCCGATCATCGGCGGTGGCACCACGTACTCGGCCGAGTTCACCGAGGCCGCGGGCCTGATCCCGACCAACGAGGTGCGGGTGGCCGGCGTGAAGGTCGGCAAGGTGACCAAGGTCGAGCTGGACGGCGACAAGGTGAAGGTGTCGTTCCGGATCAAGGACGCCTGGGTCGGCGACCGCACCACCGCGGTGATCCGGATCAAGACGCTGCTCGGGCAGAAGTTCCTGGCGCTCGACCCGCAGGGTTCGCAGCCGCTGGACCCGGGCGAGCCGATCCCGCGCGAACGGACCCTGTCGCCGTACGACGTGCAGGAGGCGTTCAACGGCCTGGCCTCCACGGTCGGCCAGATCGACACCAAGCAGCTCGCGGACAGCTTCCAGGTGCTGTCGGAGACGTTCCAGGGCTCGGCGGAGAGCGTGCGCGGCGCGTTGGACGGCCTGTCGGCGCTGTCGAAGACGATCTCGTCGCGCGACGACGAGCTGGCGCGGCTGCTGGCCAACACCAACCAGATCAGCAAGACCCTGGCCGACCGCAACGAGCAGTTCGAGAAGCTGCTCGCGGACGGCAACCTGCTGCTCGGCGAGCTGCGCAAGCGGCGCGACGCGATCGGCGCGCTGCTCAACGGCACGCGTGCGCTGTCCAAGGAGCTGTCCGGCCTGGTCGCCGACAACTCCGCGCAGCTGCGGCCCGCGCTGGAGCAGCTGGACCGGGTCACCACCATGTTGCAGCGCAACCAGGACGCGCTCGACCGCAGCCTGGCGCTGATGGGGCCGTTCTTCCGGGTGTTCGCCAACACCCTGGGCAACGGCCGCTGGTTCGACGTCTACATCTGCGGCCTGCTGCCGCCGTCGGTGAACCTCGGCGTGGTCGGCTTCAACGAAGAGGGCTGCCTCCCTCCCGGCGTGCAACGGCAGCCCTCCACCGAGCAGGCACCTGCTGTACCCGATCCTTCTGGGGGTGGGAACTGACGTGGCGACCACGAAGGCAGGCCGCGACCTGGCCCGTGTTGTGGCGATCGCGTGCGTGCTCGCGCTCGTGGCCGCGGCCGCGATGTGGTGGGTGTTCGAGGGTGCCAACAGCCGCAGGCTGACCGCCGTGTTCGGCGCGGCCGTCGGCGTCTACCCGGGCTCGGACGTGCGGGTGCTCGGCGTGCGGGTCGGCACGATCGAGGAGGTCGAGCCGCAGGGCACGGTGGTGAGGGTCGTGATGTCGGTCGACCGCACGCTGAAGGTGCCCGCGAACGCGCAGGCGGTCGTGGTCGCGCCCAGCGTGGTCAGCGACCGGTACGTGCAGCTCGCCCCCGTCTACGCGGGCGGCGCGGTGATGGACGACAACGCGACCATCCCGCGTGAGCGCACCGCCACCCCGGTCGAGCTGGACGAGCTGTACGCGAGCCTGGACAAGCTGACCACCGCGCTCGGCCCGAACGGGGCGAACAAGGACGGCGCCCTGTCGGAGCTGCTCGACTCGGCCGCGAACAACCTCCAGGGCAACGGGCAGGCGCTCGGCGACACCATCAAGCAGCTCGGTGACGCCACCCGCACGTTGTCCGGCTCGAAGGACGACCTGTTCGGCACCGTGGACAACCTGCAGAAGTTCACCGGCATGCTGGCCGCGAACGACAGCCAGGTGCGCGACTTCAACCGGCAGCTGGCCGAGGTCAGCGGGTTTCTCGCCGACGAGCGGGAGAACCTGGGCGGCGCGCTGAACGAGCTGGCCACCGCGCTCGGCCAGGTGCAGGGCTTCATCCAGGACAACCGGTCCGCGCTCAAGTCCAACGTGGACAAGCTCGCCGGCATCACCCAGGTCCTGGTGGACCAGCGCGCGTCGCTGGCCGAGGCGCTCGACGTCGGGCCGCTGGCCCTGGGCAACCTTCAGAACGCCTACAACGCGGCTTCCGGCACGCTCGACGCCAGGGCCGACCTCAACGAGCTCAACCAGCCGCCGATCGTGCTGGTCTGCAAGCTCATCCAGGGCGTCGAGCCGGGTCGGGTGCCCGGCGTGCTCGCCGAGACGTGCCGGCAGCTGGAGCCGGTGCTCAGCGGCGCGGTGCCGTTGAAGACGCCCGCCGAAGTGGTGTCGGACCTGTCCCAGGGCAAGCTGCCGCTGCCCCTGCCGCTCGCGGGGGTGCCCCGGTGAGGCGGTTGGCGGTGCTCGTGGCGGGCGCACTGGTGCTGACGGGCTGCGGCTCGGGCGGCTTCGACGGCGTCTACAACATGCCGCTGCCCGGCGGCGCGGACGTCGGTGACCGGCCCTACGAGGTGAAGGTCCAGCTCAGGGACGTGCTGGACCTGGTGCCGCAGGCCGGCGTGAAGGTCGACGACGTGCCGGTCGGCCGGGTCGACCGGATCGACCTCGGCGCGGACGGCTGGACCGCCGAGGTGACCGTGCTGGTCAACGGCGACGTGAAGCTGCCGGGCAACGCGGTCGCCCGGCTGCGCCAGTCCGCGCTGCTCGGCGAGAAGTACGTGGAGCTGGCCAAGCCCGCCGAGGGGCGCGAGGAGGGCGCCCTGTCCGACGGCTCGGTCATCCCGGTCGAGCGGACCAACCGCAACCCCGAGGTCGAAGAGGTCTTCGGCGCGCTGTCCATGCTGCTCAACGGCGGTGGCATCGCGCAGTTGCAGGACATCAGCCGGGAGCTGAACGCGGCCCTGGAGGGCAACGAGCCGCAGATCAGGTCGCTGCTGGACAACCTGAACACCCTGGTCGGCGACCTGGACGCGCACAAGGGCGAGATCACCCGCGCGTTGGACGGCCTCAACCGGCTCGGCGGCACGCTCAACGCCCAGCGCGACCAGATCACCGGCGTCCTCGACGGGCTGGAGCCCGGTCTGAAGGTGCTCAGCGAGCAGCGCACGCAGCTGGTCACGCTGCTGCAGTCGCTGGACACGCTGTCCGACGTCGCGGTCGACACGGTGAACAAGTCCAAGGACGACATCGTGGCCGACCTGAAGGCGCTGACGCCGACGTTGCAGAAGCTGGTCGAGGCGGGCACGAACCTGCCCAACGCCTTCGAGCTGCTGCTGACCTACCCGTTCCCGGACTCGGCAATGGACGCCATCAAGGGCGACTACACGAACATGTACGCCGACATCGACCTGAACCTCGGCACCATCGTGGACAACCTGGGCCGGTCGCGGCAGTCGCCGCTGCCGAGCCTGCCCGGGCTGCCCGGCGTCGACGGCACCGCGCCGTCGCTGCCGCTGCCCCTGCCGAACCTGCCGCTGCCCGGTGTGCCGGGCACGTCCGGGCTGGGCGACCTGCTCGGCGGACTGCTCGGAGGTGGGCGGTGATCCCCGGCCGGATCAAGCTGCAGATCGGCGCGTTCGTGCTGATCGCCCTGGTCGGCGTGAGCTACGTCGGCGCACGGTACGTCGGGCTCGGCCGGCTGTTCGGCTCGACCGGGTACGTGGTGACGATGCAGCTCGCCGACTCCGGTGGGGTGTTCACCAACGGCGAGGTCACCTACCGCGGCGTCGCCGTCGGCCGGGTCGGGCAGATGCGGCTGACCGCGGACGGGCTGGAGGTCGACCTCGACATCGACCCGGACGCGCCCGCCATCCCCGCCGACCTGGAGGCCGTGGTCGCGAACCGGTCCGCCGTCGGCGAGCAGTACGTCGACCTGCGCCCGCGCGGCGAGGACGGGCCGTACCTGGAGGCCGGGTCGGTCATCCCGCGCTCGGCGACCAGGACGCCGCCGCCGGTGGACAACCTGCTGACCAACCTGGACGCGTTCGCCAAGTCGGTGCCCACGGACTCGCTGCGGACCGTGGTGGACGAGCTGGACCTGGCGTTCAACGGCACCGGGCCGGACCTCCAGGTGCTGCTGGACAACACGAAGGTGTTCACCCAGGCGGCGACCGAGCACCTGCCGCAGACCAAGGCGTTGATCGACAGCGGGCTGGTCGTGCTGAACACGCAGGTCGCGCAGGGCGGGGCGATCAGGTCGTTCTCCACCGACCTGCGGGCGCTGGCCGAGCAGCTGAAGAACTCCGACACCGACATCCGGCGGCTCATCGCGGTGTCGCCGCAGGCCGCCGAGCAGGTGTCGGCGCTGCTGCGGGAGACCGGGCCCAACCTGGGCGTGGTGCTGGCCAACCTGCTGACCACCGGGAACATCCTGGTCACGCGGCTGGACGGGCTGGAGCAGATCGCCGTCACCTACCCGATCATCGTCGGTGGCGGGTTCACCGTGGCCAAGGGTGACGGCACGGGCGCGCACTTCGGGCTGGCCCTGAACGTGTTCGACCCGCCGCCGTGCACGGTCGGCTACGACGGCACCACGATCCGGCAGGGCACCGACACCACCCCGACGACCTTCAACACGCAGGCCTACTGCGCGTTGGCGCCCGGTAGTGCCACCGGCGTGCGAGGTGCCCAGAACGCGCCTTACGGTGGCACCCCGGTCACGACGCCCACCGGCGACGCGACGTCGCAGCCGGGTCGGGAACCGACCTCCGGCGAGGCCGCCGCCGAGGCGCCGCTGCTGACCAGCCTGGGGCAGTTGCTCGGTCTGCCGGGCTGAGGAGAGGGACGGATGGACGTTCGACGCTGGGTGCTGCCGGTCACCGCCGTGCTCGCGGTGCTGGCCTTCGGTTACGCGCTGTGGGCCGGGGTGTCGTGGTGGAGCGCGTCCTCCAACGACTCGGTGGAGTTCTCGCGGGAGCGGGAAGAGGTGCTCCGGGTCGGGCAGGTCGGGATCGCCAACTTCACCACCCTCGACTACAAGAAGGTGGACGAGGACGTCGACCGGTGGCTCGACTCGGCCACCGGTGAGCTGCGCTCGGAGATCGAGGACGGCCGGGACGAGCGCAGGAAGCAGATCGAGGACGCCAAGTCGGTGACCGTGAGCCGGGTGCTGGACGCGTCCGTGACCGAGCTCGACTCGCGGGCCGGCAAGGCGCACCTGATCGCCGTCGTGGAGACGACGGTGACCCCCGAGGGCGGGCAGCCGGTGAGGAAGATCAACCGGTACCAGATGGACCTGACCCGCACCGATGCCGGTTGGAAGCTCAGCGCGCTCGGGCCGGTCTAGGCCCGCGGCGCGTGACCCGAGGAGATGACGTCAGTGCCACCGCCCCGCCGCCGCCCCGTCCCGACCACGCCGACCACCCGGCCGCGCGTCGCCGGCCTGCGCAAACGCCCCGAGCAGGGCACCACGCCCGGCACGCCCGAGGTCGCGCCGGTGCAGGACGCGCCGGTGGAGGACACACGCCCCGAGGGTTCGAGCGCTGAAGGTTCCAACGCTGAAAGTTCGAACGCTGAAAGTTCGGGTGCTGAAGGTTCGAGCGCCGAGGGCTTGAGCGCCGAAGGTTCGAGCACTGCCGTCACCGAGGGTCCGAGCACCGCCGGGTCGACTGCCGCCGAGCCGGCCGACGCGCACGCCGAGCTGACCGACGTGCCCGCCGAGCCCGCCGACGCGCGGTCGACCGAGGTCATGGGCCTGATCGAGCCCCGCGAGGACACCGAGGACGAGGCCGAGGACGAGACCCCCGAGCCCGCACCCCGCCCGCGGCCGACCGGTCGCCGCAAGCGCACCGGTGAGGCGGTCGCGCCCAGCGTGCTGACCGACCACGGCTCGAAGCACGCCAAGCCCGGCGCCGACACGGACACCGACACGGACACCGACGGCATCCACGCACGCGGGTCCGGCCGCACCGGCCTCGTGCTGCCGATCGCGCTGGTCGTGCTGGCCGGCCTGCTGGTCGGGCTCGGCGTGTGGTTCCAGAGCCGGGCCGACGACGTGCACTACAACCAGGCCCTGGTGGACAGCGCGGGCACGACCGAGGTCGCCGGGCAGACCCGCGAGGCGATCGAGAAGGCGTTCTCGTACAACTTCGCCGACGTCTCCGCCACCGAGAAGGCGGCCAACGAGCTGCTGGTCGGCAAGGCCCAGTGCCAGTACAACGCGATCTTCGACCCGGTCCGCAAGCTCGCGCCCGAGCAGAAGCTCGTGGTCACGGTGAAGGCCGTGTCCAGCGGCGTGACCACGCTCGACGGCGACCACGCCACCGTGCTGCTGTTCCTCGACCAGGTCACCACCCGCACGACCGACAACCAGAGCGGCGGCGGCATCGCCATGATGCGGGTGAGCGCGCGGAAGGTCGACGGCCGGTGGAAGGTCGACAACATGGAGATGTTCGGCCAGAGCGGTGACCAGGCGGCCGAAACCGCCAAGTGCTGACGGACCGGCGCCCGGACGGCCCTCGCGGGCGTCCACTCAGGACTCCAAGCCTGATTTCAACCCCGAGCGCAAGGTGATCTGCGCCACATTTTGGGGCGGTGACCGAACGAGGTCGCAACTCTCTCCCTTCGGGGTCGGGGCACCCGCCAAAGGTTCACCCTTGCTCACGTCCATGTATTTTCGCAGGTCACAGCGGTAACTCCGCGTTATCGCGCCTTGCGCCAGTGGAGTGATCGCCGCGTGGCATCTTGACTGTGAGCGTCAGCGGGGTCACTCTGTCGGTGAGCACGAGAAAGGTCCTTCCAGGTGCCTCTCGACAGTTGCCGCGCGCGTGGCTAGACTGCTCCTTTGCGCTGCCCTCTTTCCGTTTGCCCTTCGCCGAGAGCTGGATTGCCGGGCATCGCCGCACCCTTGACAGCCGTGCTAGTTCCGCTGACTAGCCAGCTACCTGTCCCTGGAAGGACGCATCTTGGCGATCTCTCGCGCGACCAAGGCCACTGCTGCGACCAACTCCACGTCGGGGATTCCCGGAGCGCCGAAGCGAGTCTCTTTCGCGAAGATCCACGAACCGCTTCAGACGCCCAACCTGCTCGACCTGCAGATCCAGTCGTTCGAATGGCTCACCGGCGACGAGGCGTGGTTCCAGCGCCGCGTCGACGAAGGTGACGAGGCGCCGACGGGCGGCCTCGAGGAGGTCTTGAACGAGATCTCCCCGATCGAGGATTTCTCCGGCTCGATGTCGCTCTCCTTCTCCGACCCGCGCTTCGACGAGGTCAAGGCCTCGACCGAGGAGTGCAAGGACAAGGACATGACGTACGCCGCCCCGTTGTTCGTCACGGCGGAGTTCACCAACCACACCACTGGCGAGATCAAGAGCCAGACGGTGTTCATGGGTGACTTCCCGATGATGACCGACAAGGGCACGTTCATCATCAACGGCACCGAGCGGGTCGTGGTTTCCCAGCTCGTCCGCTCGCCGGGTGTCTACTACGACACCGCGATCGACAAGACGACCGACAAGGACGTCTTCAGCGTCAAGATCATCCCGTCCCGGGGTGCCTGGCTGGAGTTCGACGTCGACAAGCGCGACACCGTCGGTGTCCGCATCGACCGCAAGCGCCGTCAGCCGGTGACCGTGCTGCTGAAGGCGTTGGGTTGGACCACCGAGCAGATCCGTGAGCGCTTCTCGTTCAGCGAGACGCTGCTGACGACGCTGGAGAAGGACCACACCGCGGGTACCGACGAGGCGTTGCTCGACATCTACCGCAAGCTGCGTCCGGGCGAGCCGCCGACGAAGGAGTCCGCGCAGGCGCTGCTGGAGAACTTGTTCTTCAAGGACAAGCGCTACGACCTGGCGAAGGTCGGCCGGTACAAGATCAACAAGAAGCTGGGCCTGGCCTCCCCGATCTCCACGGGCGTGCTGACCGAGGACGACATCGTCACGACGATCGAGTACCTGGTCCGCCTGCACGCCGGTGAGACGACGATGAAGCCGGGCGAGACCGAGGTGCCCGTCGAGGTCGACGACATCGACCACTTCGGCAACCGCCGCCTGCGCACCGTCGGCGAGCTGATCCAGAACCAGATCCGGGTCGGCCTGTCCCGCATGGAGCGCGTCGTCCGCGAGCGGATGACGACCCAGGACGTCGAGGCCATCACGCCGCAGACCCTGATCAACATCCGCCCGGTGGTGGCGGCGATCAAGGAGTTCTTCGGCACCTCCCAGCTGTCGCAGTTCATGGACCAGACCAACCCGCTCGCGGGTCTGACCCACAAGCGCCGCCTGTCGGCGCTCGGCCCGGGTGGTCTGTCCCGTGAGCGCGCCGGCATGGAGGTCCGCGACGTCCACCCGTCGCACTACGGCCGCATGTGCCCGATCGAGACGCCGGAAGGCCCGAACATCGGCCTGATCGGCTCGCTGTCCTCCTACGGGCGGGTCAACCCGTTCGGCTTCATCGAGACGCCGTACCGCAAGGTCGTCGACGGTCGGGTCACCGACCAGATCGACTACCTGACGGCCGACGAAGAGGACCGCTACGTCAAGGCGCAGGCGAACGCCAAGATCGACGACGAGGGCAACTTCCTCGAAGAGAAGGTCCTGGTCCGCAAGAAGGGCGGCGAGGTCGAGCAGATCGACCCGTCCGACGTGGACTACATGGACGTCTCGCCGCGGCAGATGGTGTCGGCCGCGACCGCGATGATCCCGTTCCTGGAGCACGACGACGCGAACCGCGCCCTGATGGGCGCGAACATGCAGCGCCAGGCGGTGCCGCTGCTGCGCAGCGAGTCCCCGCTGGTCGGCACCGGCATGGAGTTGCGCGCCGCGGTCGACGCCGGTGACGTCGTGGTGGCCAAGAAGACCGGTGCGGTCGAGGAGATCTCCGCCGACTACGTCACGGTCATGGCCGACGACGGCTCTCGGCAGACCTACGGCCTGCACAAGTTCCGCCGGTCCAACCAGGGCACCTGCATCAACCAGAAGCCCATCGTGAACGAGGGCGACCGGGTGCAGGAGGGCCAGGTCCTGGCCGACGGTCCGTGCACCGAGAACGGCGAGATGGCGCTGGGCAAGAACCTGCTCGTCGCGATCATGCCGTGGGAGGGCCACAACTACGAGGACGCGATCATCCTGTCGCAGCGCCTCGTCCAGGACGACGTCCTGACCTCGATCCACATCGAGGAGCACGAGATCGACGCGCGGGACACCAAGCTGGGCGCCGAGGAGATCACCCGGGACATCCCGAACGTCTCCGAGGAGGTCCTGGCGGACCTGGACGAGCGCGGCATCATCCGCATCGGCGCCGAGGTCCAGCCCGGCGACATCCTGGTCGGCAAGGTCACGCCCAAGGGCGAGACCGAGCTGACCCCGGAGGAGCGCCTGCTCCGCGCGATCTTCGGCGAGAAGGCGCGCGAGGTGCGCGACACGTCGCTGAAGGTGCCGCACGGCGAGTACGGCAAGGTCATCGGCATCCGCGTGTTCAGCCGCGAGGACGACGACGAGCTGCCCCCCGGCGTGAACGAGCTGGTCCGCGTCTACGTGGCCCAGAAGCGCAAGATCCAGGACGGCGACAAGCTCGCCGGCCGCCACGGCAACAAGGGCGTCATCGGCAAGATCCTCCCGGTCGAGGACATGCCGTTCCTCGAGGACGGCACCCCGGTCGACATCGTGCTGAACACGCACGGCGTGCCGCGTCGTATGAACATCGGCCAGGTGTTGGAGACCCACCTCGGGTGGATCGCCAAGCAGGGCTGGAGCATCAACGGCGACCCGGACTGGGCGAAGAACCTGCCGGCGGAGCTGTACGACGTGGAGCCGGGCACGAAGACCGCGACCCCGGTCTTCGACGGGGCTCGCGAGGACGAGATCACGGGCCTGCTGGGCTCGACGATCCCGAACCGCGACGGCGAGCGCATGGTCAAGGAGAACGGCAAGGCGGTGCTCCTGGACGGGCGCAGCGGCGAGCCCTACCCCTTCCCGGTGTCGGTCGGCTACATGTACATCCTGAAGCTGCTGCACCTGGTGGACGACAAGATCCACGCCCGTTCCACCGGCCCGTACTCGATGATCACCCAGCAGCCCCTGGGTGGTAAGGCGCAGTTCGGTGGCCAGCGGTTCGGTGAGATGGAGTGCTGGGCGATGCAGGCGTACGGCGCCGCGTACACGCTCCAGGAACTGCTCACGATCAAGTCCGACGACGTGCTCGGCCGCGTGAAGGTCTACGAGGCCATCGTCAAGGGCGAGAACATCCCGGAGCCGGGTATCCCGGAGTCCTTCAAGGTGCTGCTCAAGGAGCTCCAGTCGCTGTGCCTCAACGTCGAGGTGCTGTCTTCGGACGGCGCCGCGATCGAGATGCGCGACGGCGACGACGAAGACCTCGAACGTGCGGCGGCCAACCTCGGCATCAACCTGTCGAGGTCCGAGTCGCCGTCCGTGGACGACGTCGTCAACTGATGCTCGCCGGTCACCGGGGGGTGCCTCCCGCACCCCCCGGTGACCCAGCCACCAGCACCCCAAGCAGCACCGAACCAAAAAGGGGAAGAGAGTAGACGTGCTCGACGTCAACTTCTTCGATGAGCTTCGCATCGGTCTCGCGACCGCGGACGACATCCGCCAGTGGTCCTTCGGCGAGGTCAAGAAGCCCGAGACCATCAACTACCGCACGCTCAAGCCGGAGAAGGACGGCTTGTTCTGCGAGAAGATCTTCGGTCCCACCCGGGACTGGGAGTGCTACTGCGGCAAGTACAAGCGCGTCCGCTTCAAGGGCATCATCTGCGAGCGCTGCGGCGTCGAGGTGACCCGCGCCAAGGTGCGCCGTGAGCGGATGGGCCACATCGAACTGGCCGCGCCCGTCACGCACATCTGGTACTTCAAGGGCGTCCCCAGCCGGTTGGGCTACCTGCTCGACCTGGCACCCAAGGACCTCGAGAAGATCATCTACTTCGCGGCCTACGTCATCGTGGGCGTGAACACCGAGCTGCGCCACAACGACCTGTCCACGCTCGAGAACGAGATGCAGGTCGAGCGCAAGCGGGTCGAGAACCGGCGTGACGCCGACGTCGAGGCCCGTGCGCAGAAGCTGGAAGCCGACCTGGCCGAGCTGGAGGCGGAGGGCGCCAAGTCCGACGTCCGCCGCAAGGTCAAGGAGGGCGGCGAGCGCGAGATGCGCCAGCTCCGCGACCGGGCGCAGCGCGAGCTGGACCGGCTCGACGAGATCTGGTCCACCTTCACCAAGCTGGAGCGCGCCCAGCTGATCGCGGACGAGCTGCTCTACCGCGAGCTGTACGACCGCTACGGCGACTACTTCACCGGTGCCATGGGCGCCGAGGCCATCCAGCGGCTCCTGGGCGACTACGACGTGGACGCCGAGGCCGACGTGCTGCGCGAGACGATCCGCAGCGGCAAGGGCCAGAAGAAGCTGCGCGCCCTCAAGCGGCTCAAGGTCGTGGCCGCCTTCCAGGCGACCCGCAACAACCCGCAGGGCATGGTGCTGGACTGCGTCCCGGTCATCCCGCCGGACCTGCGCCCGATGGTGCAGCTCGACGGTGGCCGCTTCGCCACGTCCGACCTGAACGACCTGTACCGCCGGGTCATCAACCGCAACAACCGCCTCAAGCGGCTGATCGACCTCGGCGCGCCCGAGATCATCGTCAACAACGAGAAGCGGATGCTGCAGGAGGCCGTCGACGCGCTGTTCGACAACGGCCGCCGCGGCCGGCCGGTGACGGGCCCGGGCAACCGGCCGCTCAAGTCGCTGTCCGACCTGCTCAAGGGCAAGCAGGGCCGGTTCCGCCAGAACCTGCTCGGCAAGCGCGTCGACTACTCGGGCCGTTCGGTCATCGTGGTCGGCCCGCAGCTGAAGCTGCACCAGTGCGGGCTGCCCAAGCAGATGGCGCTGGAGCTGTTCAAGCCGTTCGTGATGAAGCGGCTGGTCGACCTCAACCACGCGCAGAATATCAAGTCCGCCAAGCGGATGGTGGAGCGCGCGCGCCCCGCCGTGTGGGACGTGCTGGAAGAGGTCATCACCGAGCACCCCGTGCTGCTGAACCGCGCGCCCACGCTGCACCGGCTGGGCATCCAGGCCTTCGAGCCGCAGCTGGTCGAGGGCAAGGCCATCCAGCTGCACCCGCTGGTCTGCGAGGCGTTCAACGCCGACTTCGACGGTGACCAGATGGCGGTCCACCTGCCGCTGTCCGCCGAGGCGCAGGCCGAGGCGCGCGTGCTGATGCTGTCGTCGAACAACATCCTCTCGCCCGCGTCGGGCAAGCCGCTGGCCATGCCGCGTCTGGACATGGTGACCGGCCTGTACCACCTGACCCGGCTCAAGGAGAACGACCTCGGCCAGGGCCAGGCGTACTCCTCGCCGGCCGAGGCGCTGATGGCGTTCGACCGCAAGGTCCTGGGCCTGCAGTCCATGGTCAAGATCCGGATCACGGACAAGAACCCGCCGAAGGGCGCGGAGCCGGAGGGCTGGGAGCCCGGTCAGCCGTGGCTGGCCGAGACCACCCTCGGTCGCGTGCTGTTCAACGAGGTCCTGCCGCAGGACTACCCGTTCATCAACGAGGTCATGCCCAAGAAGCGGCAGGCCACGATCATCAACGACCTCGCCGAGCGGTACCCGATGGTCACCGTCGCCCGGACGCTGGACAAGCTGAAGGACGCCGGTTTCTACTGGGCCACCCGGTCGGGTGTCACGGTCGCGATCTCCGACGTGCTCGTGCCGGAGGCCAAGCAGGGCATCCTGGACGAGTACGAGAAGCTCGCCGACGCGGTGGAGAAGCGCTACCAGCGCGGTCAGCTCTCCCACACGGAGCGCAACAACGAGCTGGTCAAGGTGTGGACCAAGGCGACGGAAGAGGTCGCCGAGGTCATGGAGGCCAACTTCCCCGAGGACAACTCGATCCGCATGATCGTGGCGTCCGGGGCGGCGGGCAACATGACCCAGGTCCGCTCCCTGGCGGGTATGCGTGGTCTGGTGACCAACCCGAAGGGCGAGTACATCCCGCGGCCGATCAAGAACTCGTTCCGCGAGGGCTTGTCGGTGCTGGAGTACTTCATCGCCACGCACGGCGCCCGCAAGGGTCTGGCCGACACCGCGCTGCGCACCGCCGATTCGGGTTACCTGACCCGTCGTCTGGTGGACGTCTCGCAGGACGTCATCATCCGCGAGGTCGACTGCGGCACCAGCCGCGGCGTGAACATGACCGTGGGCGAGCGGCAGGGCGACAAGGTCGTGCTGGCCGAGTTCGCGCAGACCTCGGTCTACGCCCGGACCAGCTCCGAGGACATCACGGACGCCGACGGCAACCTGGTCCTCAACCGCGGTGCCGACCTGGGCGACCCGGCGCTGGCCACGCTCATCGAGGCGGGCGTGACCCGCGTCAAGGTCCGCTCGGTGCTGACCTGCGAGTCCGCGGTCGGTGTGTGCGCGTCCTGCTACGGCCGTTCGATGGCGACCGGCCAGCTGGTCGACGTCGGCGAGGCCGTCGGCATCGTCGCCGCCCAGTCGATCGGTGAGCCCGGCACGCAGCTGACGATGCGCACCTTCCACCAGGGTGGTGTCGCCGGTGACGACATCACCACGGGTCTGCCCCGTGTGCAGGAGCTGTTCGAGGCTCGTGTGCCGAAGGGCAAGGCGCCCATCGCGGACGTCGACGGCCGGGTGCGCATCGAGGACGGCGACCGGTTCTGGAAGATCACCCTCATCCCGGACGACGGGTCCGAGGAGATCATCTTCGAGAAGCTGTCCAAGCGTCAGCGGCTCGCGAACACGGCCACCGGTCCGCTGCAGGACGGCGACCACGTGCACGTGGGCCAGCAGCTGCTGGAGGGCACGCCCGACCCGCACGAGGTGCTGCGCGTGATGGGGCCCCGCGAGGCCCAGCTGCACCTGGTGCAGGAGGTCCAGAAGGTCTACCGGGCCCAGGGTGTGGCGATCCACGACAAGCACATCGAGGTCATCGTCCGGCAGATGCTGCGCCGGGTGACGATCATCGACTCGGGTGCGACCGAGTTCCTGCCGGGCTCGCTGGTCGAGCGCGCGGAGTTCGAGTCGGGCAACCGGGCCGTGGTGGCCGAGGGCGGCGAGCCCGCCGCCGGTCGTCCGGTGCTGATGGGCATCACGAAGGCGTCGCTGGCCACGGACTCGTGGCTGTCGGCGGCCTCCTTCCAGGAGACGACGAGGGTCTTGACGGACGCCGCGATCAACGGCCGTTCGGACAAGCTCATCGGCCTGAAGGAGAACGTGATCATCGGCAAGCTGATCCCGGCCGGCACCGGCATCAACCGGTACCGGAACATCCAGGTGCAGCCGACCGAGGAAGCGCGTGCGGCGGCGTACGCCATCCCGAGCTACGACGACGGCTACTACACGCCGGACGTCTTCGGCACGGGCACCGGCGCCGCGGTCCCGCTGGACGACTACGACTTCGGCCGCGACTACCGCTGAAGCAACTAGTCCGCTGAAAGGCCCCCGGAGCCTCCCGCTCCGGGGGCCTTTCGCATGAGGACGAGCGTCCGGTGGGGCATGTCCGGAATCGGTTACCGCCGTATTCGGGGCCGGCGAGAGCCAGCAGGTCACGTGGACCGGCAGTACGCTGGCCGCCCACTCGCCGATATCCAATGTGAAGTGATCCTCATGTCTCAGTCAGAGGGTTCATCACCCACGTTCCACAGCGCAGGTGAGGCCAAAGCCCACGCCAAGGCCGACAAGGCATATCGCAAAGCTCAACGGCCGTGGTACAAGAAGAAGCGTTACATCCTGGGACTGGCGCTCCTCGTTCTCGTGGTAATCATCATCGTGAGCGTCAGCGGTGGCGGTGACGGGCCGAAAGTCGTGTCCCCGGGCAATCCGACCTCCGGCGCCCAGGAACCGGCTGCGCAGCCTGCCTTCCCCGGGGCAACGGACCGGGACGTCGTGGCCCAAGCCGGTGAGACCGTGGACGCAGAGGGACTGCAGATAACGACGACGGCCCTGGTCAAGGGCGATGACACCCTCGGTCCGACGTTGTGCACGACGGTGACCTACGACAACCGGTCCGGCAGCCCCACCACGTTCAACGGCGGTTTCGACTGGAAGTTGCAAAGCCCGAACGGCGCGATCCTGTCGAACACGCTCACCGGAAGCACCAATCTTCTGCAGTCCGGGGAATTGGCCCCGGGCGGCAAGATGACCGCCGACGTGTGCTTCGACGCCAAGCAGGGGAATTCCGCCGGTCAGTACGTGGTGCTCCTCGATCCGACCTTCCGGTTCAGCTCCGACCGAATCGCGTGGATGAACTCCCGCTGATCCCGATGAGGGCCGGCAATGCGACCGGTGGTTCCGCGATGCGGGTCAGCCGGGGCGGCGGCGGGATTTGGCCAGGGAGCGGGCCCTGGCTACCAGGTCGTCCACCAGGTCCGCGTCGGCGACGGGGGGAGTGGCGTCCGAGCAGCACGGTGGCTTGGTGCGCTTCTCGGTCGACCTCGGGCGGACGCCGGCCAGTTCGTACAGGGTTTCGTAGAGGTCGCGGCCGGGGTCGTCGTCGTGGGGGCCGACGAGCAGGATCCAGGCCGTGCCCGGTGAGGGGAAGGCGCCGACCACGCGGTCGGTGCCGCGCAGGTGCTTGACGCAGAGCCTCGGCAGAGGTTCGGGGCCGGTGACGCGGTAGCCGAGGGCCAGGCAGCCGCTGTGGGCCAACTCGTCCAGGAACCTGTCGTAGGCGACCCTGGCAGCTCCGCGCAGGCCGGCGGCCTGGACGGCCGCGACGGGCGTTTCGACGACTTCGATCAGCGAACTACGCGTCCTTCACCGCGGCGCAGCTGCTCCAGGCTGGTGGCGAGGTCGTCCCGGTCGAGCAGCGCCGCGTCGCTCAACCGCCGGTGCACCTCGTCCAGCAACGCGCGGCTCTTGCCCGCTCGCCTCAGCTCCGACACGACGTGCAGCACCTCGTGCAGCCGCACCGCGTCCAACAACATCCGGGGCTCCTGGCTGTGGATGGCGAGCACGCCCTCGCGCGCCCAGGCCTTGACCGTCTTCTCGGTCAGGTCCAGCAGCTCACCGGCCACCACCGGCCGCACCGGCGGGGCCTTGCGCAGGGCCTTGGCCACCACGCCGTGCAGCTTGCGCCGCCGCTCGTCGTCCTCCGACAAGCTCGACGCGACCTCTTCGATCTCCTCGATCTGGTCGAACAGGTCGCGGATCTGCGCTGCCTCGGTGGCGACGGACATGGCGGGCCTCCTCGGGTCACTACCGATTATCACCCTGTTTCTCGGTAGTGCAACAGTGGCCCCGCACCACCGGCGCGGGGCCACCACCACGAAGATCAGGACGAGAAGAACAACCCGCCCAGGCCGCGGTGCTTCCGGTGCCCGTAGTGGCCGCCGTGGCCGCCGTAGCCGGGCGCGGCGCCCCACCCCGGCTGCTGAACCGGCTGCTGCACGTAGTGAACCTGAGGCTGCGGCGCGACGGGCGGCGGCGGGGGAGCCATCTGCTGTTCGAGCCGGGTGATGGCCTCCAGCTCGCCGTAGTCGAGGAAGACCCCGCGGCAGCCATCACACTGCTCGATGTGCACGCCCATGCGGTCGAAGGTGCGCATGTTCGCATGACACTTGGGACACTGCATCGTGTGAGCCTCCTGCTCTTGACGCGATGAACCCGATATTAGCCGCGCCGAATGGGTTCGTGTGTCGACACGATCCGGGCACACGCCTCGATCAACGCTTCCTGAGCGTCGTTCAACTCCGTTCCGTCGCGCTCCGCAGCGGAAAGGGCACGCGCCGCCATCTGCACCACCAGAGCGCGCGCAGGCGCTTCCAACACCGACCACGGGTCGTCCCGCGGCACGCCCGCGCCGCCCGCGTCCAGGTACGACCCGAGCAGCCGTCCCCACGCGTCCGGGTCCAGCACGCCCGCCGCGTGCAGCGCGGCCGGTCGGGCCAGGTCCCACGCGGGGTCGCCGACGCCCAGGTCGTCCACGTCGATCAGCCGGTACCCGTCCCGCCACACCAGCTGGCCGAGGTGCCAGTCGCCGTGGATGAGCGTGGTCCCGGTGTCGGCGAACGCCGGCAACGTCGCGAACGCTTGCCGCACCAGCTGCGCGGCGGGCGTGTCGAGCGCCAGGTCGCGCACCGCGCGTTCCATCCGCGGCCGCGCGCCGGCCAGGGGGACCGGTGGGGCGAAGTCCGCGGCGGTGAACCGGTGCAGCGCCGCCAGCATCCGTCCGGCGGCCTCCATGGGGAGGTCCTCCGGCTCGGCCTGCGCCACCGGCGTGCCCATGGGCCAGGCCGTGACGACCCGGCCGAGCACCACCGCGGGCGCCGACCGGGGCGCCAGCACGAGCCCGCCCAGCCTCGGGTCGCCGGCCAGCCGGAGCCGGGCGGTGAGCACCGCGAGGTCCGTGCCGCGTTCGTGCGCCTTGAGCACCACGTCCGCGACCCGCACCACCACGACGTCGCCGCGCACCGCGAGCACCACGGGTGGGGCGTCGGCGGCCACCAGCGCCGCCATGCCCGCGATGAGATCGGAGTTCACCCGACCAGTGTGACCGGCGCCCCGACCGGCCGGTCGAACGGCGTGGAGACCCTCATCACCACCCGTCCGGGTGAATCTCTGGCCACGCCGACCTGCGGGATTCGCTCATCCGTGCTCTGATTGCCCACGAGTCACGGTGCGATGGTCCCTCCGGACCGTCCCCTCGACGGGCCGACGTGCGGTGCCCTGTTCGCGTGATCCACTCCGGTGGTGGATCCGTTTTGACCCGTGGGAACCAGGCGGGGTATCTTTGGTACTCGTGCCCGACCCATGTCGGGCCGCTCCGCGTGCCTACGCGCCAGTGGTGCTGGAAAGCCGGCCGCGGTGACCTCCACGCGTAGGGGCATCCTGGGATGTTGCCTGCGGACCTGGGGACAGGCGTTGCACCTCCGGCTCCGCCGGAGGCGGCGACACGCCCGACCTCGGGTGCAGAGAGGGACCAAGTAAACAGGGCTCGTCGCCCACGCGGCGGGCACGTAAAGGGAAGAAGCAGCCGGCGTATGCCAACGATCCAGCAGCTGGTCCGCAAGGGCCGGCAGGACAAGGTCGCCAAGCAGAAGACCGCGGCGCTCAAGGGCAGCCCGCAGCGGCGCGGTGTGTGCACCCGCGTCTACACGACCACGCCCAAGAAGCCGAACTCGGCGCTGCGCAAGGTCGCCCGCGTGAAGCTGACGAGCGGTATCGAGGTCACGGCTTACATCCCCGGTGAGGGCCACAACCTGCAGGAGCACTCGATGGTGCTCGTGCGCGGCGGTCGTGTGAAGGACCTCCCCGGTGTCCGCTACAAGATCATTCGCGGTTCGCTCGACACGCAGGGCGTGAAGAACCGCAAGCAGGCTCGCAGCCGGTACGGCGCGAAGAAGGAGAAGAGCTGATGCCCCGCAAGGGACCGGCCCCGAAGCGGCCGCTGATCTCCGACCCGGTCTACAGCTCTCCGCTGGTGACCCAGCTCATCAACAAGGTGCTGGTCGACGGCAAGCGCTCCGTGGCCGAGCGGATCGTGTACGGCGCCCTCGAAGGCGCCCGCGACAAGACCGGCACCGACCCGGTCGTCACGCTCAAGCGCGCGCTGGACAACGTCAAGCCCGCCCTCGAGGTGAAGTCCCGCCGCGTCGGTGGCGCCACCTACCAGGTGCCCGTCGAGGTGAAGCCGGGTCGCTCGACCACGCTCGCGCTGCGCTGGCTGATCACCTTCTCCCGGCAGCGCCGCGAGAAGACCATGATCGAGCGCCTGATGAACGAGCTGCTCGACGCGAGCAACGGCCTGGGCGCGAGCGTCAAGCGCCGCGAGGACACGCACAAGATGGCCGAGTCCAACAAGGCCTTCGCCCACTACCGCTGGTGACGTGACGCCAGGCGGGCAACCCGGGATCGATCTCCGGGCCCGCCCGCCTGGCGCCTCCCAGCCCTAGTGAGCCTGCTACCAGCTAGCTCAAGACAGGGGAAGACACCCGTGGCACAGGACGTGCTCACCGACCTGGCCAAGGTCCGCAACATCGGGATCATGGCCCACATCGACGCGGGCAAGACCACGACGACCGAGCGGATCCTGTTCTACACCGGGATCAGCTACAAGATCGGCGAGGTCCACGACGGCGCCGCGGTGATGGACTGGATGGAGCAGGAGCAGGAGCGCGGCATCACGATCACGTCGGCCGCGACGACCTGCTTCTGGAAGAACCACCAGATCAACATCATCGACACGCCGGGCCACGTCGACTTCACCGTCGAGGTGGAGCGCAACCTCCGCGTCCTCGACGGTGCCGTTGCCGTGTTCGACGGCAAGGAAGGCGTCGAGCCCCAGTCCGAGCAGGTCTGGCGCCAGGCGACCAAGTACGACGTCCCCCGCATCTGCTTCGTCAACAAGATGGACAAGCTGGGCGCGGACTTCTACTTCACCGTCCGCACCATCCAGGAGCGCCTCGGCGCGAAGCCGCTGCCGATCCAGATCCCGATCGGGTCGGAGAGCGACTTCACCGGCGTGGTCGACCTGGTCGAGATGCGCGCGCTGACCTGGCACGGTGAGGTCCAGAAGGGCGAGGACTACACGGTCGAGGAGATCCCGGCCGACCTCGCCGACAAGGCCGCCGAGTACCGCGAGGCGCTCGTCGAGGCCGTCGCCGACACCGACGACGCCCTCATGGAGATGTACCTCGCGGGCGAGGAGTTCTCCGTCGAGCAGATCAAGTCGGGCATCCGCGCGATCGTCAAGAACCGCTCCGCCTACCCGGTGCTGTGCGGCTCGGCGTTCAAGAACAAGGGCGTCCAGCCCATGCTCGACGCGGTGATCGACTACCTGCCCGCTCCGCTGGACCTCCCGCCGGTCGAGGGCACGCTGCAGGACGGCGAGACGCCGGCCTTCCGCGCGCCGAAGACCGACGAGCCGTTCTCGGCGCTCGCGTTCAAGATCGCCGCGCACCCCTTCTTCGGCAAGCTCACCTACATCCGGGTCTACTCGGGCAAGGTCGCCGCGGGCACCCAGGTCATCAACTCGACCAAGGACCGCAAGGAGCGCATCGGGAAGATCTTCCAGATGCACGCCAACAAGGAGAACCCGGTCGAAGAGGCCATCGCCGGTCACATCTACGCCGTGATCGGTCTCAAGGACACCACCACCGGTGAGACGCTCTGCGACCCGCAGGCGCCCATCGTGCTGGAGTCGATGACCTTCCCCGAGCCGGTCATCCAGGTGGCGATCGAGCCGAAGACGAAGGCCGACCAGGAGAAGCTGGGCACCGCGATCCAGAAGCTGGCCGAGGAGGACCCGACGTTCCGGGTCAACCTGGACCAGGAGACCGGCCAGACCATCATCGCCGGCATGGGCGAGCTCCACCTGGACATCCTGGTGGACCGCATGCGCCGCGAGTTCAAGGTCGAGGCCAACATCGGCAAGCCGCAGGTGGCGTACCGGGAGACGATCCGCCGCAAGGTGGAGAAGTACTCCTACACCCACAAGAAGCAGACCGGTGGCTCCGGCCAGTTCGCGAAGGTCCTCATCGACCTGGAGCCGCTGGAGAAGACCGAGGACGGCGTTCTCTACGAGTTCGTGAACGGTGTCACCGGTGGTCGCATCCCGCGGGAGTACATCCCGTCGGTGGACGCGGGCGCCCAGGACGCGATGCAGTACGGCGTGCTGGCGGGCTACCCGCTGGTGGGCGTCAAGCTGACGCTGGTCGACGGCGCCTACCACGAGGTCGACTCGTCGGAGATGGCGTTCAAGATCGCGGGCTCCATGGCGCTCAAGGAAGCCGCCCGGCAGGCCAGCCCGGCCATCCTCGAACCGTTGATGGCCGTCGAGGTCACCACGCCCGAGGACTACATGGGCGACGTGATCGGCGACTTGAACTCCCGCCGTGGCCAGATCCAGGCCATGGAAGAACGCAGCGGCGCCCGCATCGTCAAGGCGCTGGTTCCGCTGTCGGAGATGTTCGGGTATGTCGGCGACCTGCGGTCCAGGACCCAGGGTCGCGCGAACTACTCGATGACCTTTGACTCCTACGCCGAGGTTCCCGCGAACGTCGCGAAGGAGATCATCGCGAAGGCGACGGGCGAGTAACCCCAACCGGAGCACCGCAGCACCACGCGGGCTCTCCGGGGGGATGCCCCGGGGTCCGCACAACCGACCCTGACGTGAAGTCCGGTGGGTGGAAACCCACCCGCCGGGCTGAGCAATCGAAGTCCAGGAGGACATTCCAGTGGCGAAGGCGAAGTTCGAGCGGACGAAGCCGCACGTCAACATCGGCACCATTGGTCACATCGACCACGGTAAGACGACGCTGACCGCTGCCATCTCCAAGGTCCTGCACGACAAGTACCCGGACCTCAACCCCTTCACGCCGTTCGACCAGATCGACAAGGCGCCGGAGGAGAAGCAGCGCGGCATCACGATCTCGATCGCGCACATCGAGTACCAGACCGACAAGCGCCACTACGCGCACGTCGACTGCCCCGGTCACGCCGACTACATCAAGAACATGATCACCGGTGCGGCGCAGATGGACGGCGCCATCCTGGTGGTCGCGGCGACCGACGGCCCGATGCCGCAGACCAAGGAGCACGTGCTCCTGGCCCGCCAGGTCGGTGTGCCCTACATCGTGGTCGCGCTGAACAAGGCCGACATGGTGGACGACGAGGAGATCCTGGAGCTCGTCGAGCTCGAGGTCCGCGAGCTGCTCTCCGAGTACGAGTTCCCCGGTGACGACCTGCCGGTCGTCCGCGTCTCCGCGCTGAAGGCGCTGGAGGGCGACGCCGAGTGGGGCGAGAAGCTCATCGGCCTCATGGACGCCGTGGACGAGAACATCCCGGAGCCCGAGCGCGAGGTCGACCGGCCGTTCCTGATGCCGGTCGAGGACGTGTTCACCATCACCGGTCGTGGCACCGTGGTGACCGGCCGCATCGAGCGCGGCATCGTCAAGGTCAACGAAGAGGTCGAGATCGTCGGCATCAAGGAGACCTCGAAGAAGACGACGGTCACCTCGATCGAGATGTTCAAGAAGTTCCTCGACGAGGGCCGCGCGGGCGACAACGCCGCGCTGCTGCTGCGTGGCGTGAAGCGCGAGGAGGTGGAGCGCGGCATGGTGATCATCAAGCCCGGCACCACCACCCCGCACACCGAGTTCGACGCGCAGGTCTACATCCTGTCGAAGGACGAGGGTGGCCGGCACACGCCGTTCTTCAACAACTACCGCCCGCAGTTCTACTTCCGCACCACCGACGTGACCGGCGTCGTGACCCTCCCCGAGGGCACCGAGATGGTCATGCCGGGCGACACCACGACCATGTCCGTGAAGCTGATCCAGCCGATCGCCATGGACGAGGGCCTGCGGTTCGCCATCCGCGAGGGTGGCCGCACCGTCGGCGCGGGCTCGGTCACCAAGATCATCAAGTGACCTGGCTCTAAATCTCACCCCCCGATTTGGTCTGCGCACCCACGTGTGCGACCATTGACGGGTTGCTCGTCGGGGCGGCCGGTTCGAGTTCGGACTCGGCCGCCCCGCCACGAGCGGGGTTTGATCTGTAAGACAATCCCACAGGCTGTATCAGTGGGACCGGTCTATGCGTTGGGGCGCGACACGCCCGACCGCGTGGACCGGGCACCGTGACACCGCTCGGTGTCAATCCTGAATAGGGGGCGGAGCGCGCCGGAGGTCCCGTGACCTCGTGCAAGGTGCCCGCACCGCAGCGGTACTAGAAGCAGAGGAACGGCAAGCCATCATGGCGGGACAGAAGATCCGCATCCGGCTCAAGGCCTACGACCACGAGGCGATCGACGCGTCCGCGCGCAAGATCGTCGAGACCGTGACGCGCACCGGCGCTCGGGTCGTCGGGCCTGTGCCGCTGCCCACTGAGAAGAACGTTTACTGCGTCATCCGCTCGCCGCACAAGTACAAGGACTCGCGCGAGCACTTCGAGATGCGCACGCACAAGCGTCTGATCGACATCCTCGACCCGACGCCGAAGACGGTGGACGCGCTCATGCGCATCGACCTGCCGGCGAGCGTCGACGTCAACATCCAGTAAGCGTTGGACGCGGCAGTGTTGATCCCATTTGGGGCGGAGAGTAACGAGACCCATGTCTGACAGGCAGGTTAAGGGCCTCCTGGGCACCAAGCTCGGCATGACTCAGGTCTTCGACGAGAACAACCGGATCGTTCCGGTTACCGTCGTCAAGGCCGAGCCGAACGTGGTCACCCAGGTTCGGACCCAGGAAATCGACGGCTACTCGGCCGTGCAGCTGGCCTTTGGCGCGATCGACCCGCGCAAGGTCAACAAGCCCGTCGCGGGCCACTACGCCAAGGCGGGCGTCACGCCCCGCCGCCACCTGGCGGAGCTGCGCACCACGGACGCGTCCGAGTACACGGTCGGCCAGGAAATCACCGCTGAGGTCTTCGAGGCCGGCGTGGTGGTCGACGTGGTCGGCACCAGCAAGGGCAAGGGCACCGCGGGTGTCATGAAGCGCCACGGCTTCAAGGGCCTCGGCGCCAGCCACGGCACCCAGCGCAAGCACCGCTCGCCGGGTTCCATCGGCGGCTGCGCCACCCCCGGCCGGGTCTTCAAGGGCCTGCGCATGGCGGGTCGGATGGGCAACGTGCGGGTGACCACCCAGAACCTCAAGGTGCACCGCGTGGACGCCGAGTCCGGCCTGCTGCTCATCAAGGGCGCCGTTCCCGGCCCCAAGGGCGGCACCGTGTTCATCAAGACCGCTGCGAAGGGTGGTGCCTGATCATGACTTCCGTTGAGATCCGCACCCCGGAGGGCAAGGCCGACGGTTCCGTCGAGCTCCCGTCCGCGATCTTCGACGCACAGGCGAACGTGTCCCTGCTGCACCAGGTCGTCGTGGCCCAGTTGGCCGCGGCCCGCCAGGGCACGCACTCCACCAAGACCCGCGGTGAAGTCCGCGGTGGTGGCAAGAAGCCGTACCGGCAGAAGGGCACCGGCCGCGCCCGTCAGGGCTCGACCCGCGCGCCGCAGTTCGCCGGTGGTGGCGTCGTCCACGGCCCCCAGCCGCGTGACTACAGCCAGCGCACCCCCAAGAAGATGAAGGCCGCTGCCCTGCGTGGCGCCCTCTCCGACCGGGCGCGTGCCGGCCAGGTGCACGTGGTGACGGGCTTCGTCGAGGGCGACGTGCCGTCGACCAAGTCGGCCCGCAAGGTGCTGGGGTCGGTCACCGAGGCCCGCCGCGTGCTGGCCGTGCTGCTGCGCACCGACGAGGTTTCGTGGGTCAGCCTGCGCAACCTGCCGCAGGTGCACATCATCGCGCCGGACCAGCTCAACACCTACGACGTGCTGGTCAACGACGACGTGGTGTTCACCAAGGACGCGCTCGACGTGTTCCTGGCGAGCAAGGCCCAGCACGGGCAGGGCTCCGCCGAGGCCACCGCCGAGTCGTCCGAGGTCGACGAGGAGGCCGCGAAGTGATCCCCGACCACCGGGACATCCTGCTCGCGCCGGTCATCTCCGAGAAGTCCTACGGGCTGCTCGAAGAGAACAAGTACACCTTCGTGGTGTCGCCCGGTGCGAACAAGACCCAGATCAAGATTGCCGTGGAGAAGGTCTTCGGCGTCAAGGTCGTCAGCGTCAACACGCTCAACCGCCAGGGCAAGCGCAAGCGGACCCGGACCGGTTATGGCAAGCGCAAGGACACCAAGCGCGCCATCGTGACGCTGTCCGCCGAGAGCAAGCCGATCGAGATCTTCGGCGGCCCGGCCGCCTGATGACGACGAGGACTGCGTAGAGATGGGCATTCGCAAGTACAAGCCGACGACCCCCGGTCGTCGCGGTGCGAGCGTCTCCGACTTCGCCGAGATCACTCGGACGACGCCGGAGAAGTCGCTGGTCCGCCCGCTGCACGGCCGTGGTGGCCGCAACGCCTCGGGCAAGATCACGACGCGGCACAAGGGTGGCGGCCACAAGCGGGCCTACCGCCTCATCGACTTCCGCCGCACCGACAAGGACGGCGTGCCGGCCAAGGTCGCGCACATCGAGTACGACCCCAACCGCACCGCGCGCATCGCGCTGCTGCACTACTTCGACGGCGAGAAGCGCTACATCATCGCGCCGGCGAAGCTGCAGCAGGGCGACGTCGTGGAGAACGGCCCCAAGGCCGACATCAAGCCGGGCAACAACCTGCCGCTGCGCAACATCCCCGTCGGCACGGTGGTCCACGCGATCGAGCTCCGCCCCGGTGGCGGCGCGAAGATCGCGCGCTCGGCCGGTGCCAGCGTGCAGCTCGTCGCCAAGGACGGCCCCTACGCCCAGCTGCGGATGCCCTCGGGCGAGATCCGCAACGTGGACGTCCGGTGCCGCGCCACGGTCGGCGAGGTCGGCAACGCCGAGCACCAGAACATCAACTGGGGCAAGGCCGGCCGCATGCGCTGGAAGGGCCGCAAGCCCACGGTGCGTGGTGTCGCCATGAACCCGGTCGACCATCCGCACGGTGGTGGTGAGGGCAAGACCTCCGGTGGTCGCCACCCGGTGAACCCGGCCGGTAAGCCCGAGGGTCGTACCCGCCGCCGCAACAAGCCAAGCGACAAGCTCATCGTCCGGCGTCGTCGCACCGGTAAGAAGCGCTGAGCAGGGAGGGAGTGAAGGATGCCTCGCAGCCTTAAGAAGGGCCCCTTCGTGGACGACCACCTGCTCAAGAAGGTGGACGTCCTCAACGAGTCGGGCAAGAAGACCGTGATCAAGACCTGGTCCCGCCGGTCGACGATCACCCCCGACATGTTGGGCCACACGATCGCGGTGCACGACGGCCGCAAGCACGTGCCGGTGTTCGTGACGGAGGCGATGGTCGGGCACAAGCTCGGCGAATTCGCCCCGACCCGCACGTTCAAGGGCCACATCAAGGACGACCGGAAGTCGCGCCGTCGCTAGGCGACGAACTAGAGGAAGAGCAAGGGGAAGCAGCGATGAACGCCCGTAACGAAGCCGAAGCGCCGGAGCTCCCGCGCGCCGTGGCTCGGGCTCGCTACGTCCGTGACACGCCAATGAAGGTGCGTCGCGTCGTCGAGCTCATCAGGGGTCGTAGCGCCAGCGAGGCCCTGGCCGTGCTCCAGTTCGCGCCGCAGGCGGCATCTGAGCCGGTCCGCAAGGTGCTGCAGAGCGCCGTGGCCAACGCCGAGAACAATCTGTCCCTCGACCCCGACACCCTGTGGGTGTCGAAGGTCTACGTGGACGAGGGTCCGACCCTCAAGCGGTTCCGCCCGCGCGCCCAGGGCCGCGCCTACCGGATCCGCAAGCGGACGAGCCACATCACCGTCGAGGTGGAGAGCCGTCCGAAGAAGACCAGCGCGAAGGCCGGCGCTGACAGGAAGGGGGCTCGGTAGTGGGCCAGAAAATCAACCCGCACGGCTTCCGACTTGGTATCACCACGGACTGGAAGTCCCGCTGGTACGCCGACAAGCAGTACGCGGAGTACGTGGCCGAGGATGTGAAGATCCGCAAGCTGCTCTCCAAGGGCATGGAGCGGGCCGGCATCTCCAAGGTGGAGATCGAGCGCACCCGTGACCGGGTTCGCGTCGACATCCACACCGCCCGGCCGGGCATCGTCATCGGCCGCCGCGGCGCCGAGGCCGACCGCATCCGCGGTGAGCTGGAGAAGCTCACCAAGAAGCAGGTGCAGCTCAACATCCTCGAGGTGAAGAGCCCGGAGTCGGACGCACAGCTCGTCGCGCAGGGCGTGGCCGAGCAGCTGTCCAACCGCGTGGCGTTCCGCCGCGCGATGCGCAAGGCCATCCAGTCGGCCATGCGCTCGCCCCAGGTCAAGGGCATCCGCGTGCAGTGCGGCGGTCGTCTCGGCGGTGCCGAGATGTCCCGTTCCGAGCACTACCGCGATGGCCGCGTGCCGCTGCACACGCTGCGCGCCGACATCGACTACGGCTTCTTCGAGGCCCGCACCACGTTCGGCCGGATCGGCGTGAAGGTGTGGATCTACAAGGGCGACATCGTCGGTGGCATCAGCGCCAAGCGGGAGCGCGACGCCGCTCCGGCGGCCGACCGCGCGCCGCGCCGCGACCGCAACGAGCGCCCGAACCGGGCGCGCCGTTCGGGCGCCAGCGGCACCACCGCGACGAGCACCGAGGCCGGTCGGGCCGCTGCGGGCGACCAGACCGCCGCGCCGACCGCGACCGAAGAGAAGACGGAGGGCTGAGTCGTGCTCATCCCGCGCAGGGTTAAGCACCGCAAGCAGCACCACCCCGGACGGTCCGGTGCTGCCAAGGGCGGCACGAGGGTCACCTTCGGCGAGTACGGCATCCAGGCTCTGGAGCCCGCCTACGTGACCAACCGGCAGATCGAGTCGGCTCGTATCGCGATCACCCGGCACATCCGCCGTGGTGGCAAGGTCTGGATCAACATCTTCCCGGACCGCCCGCTGACGAAGAAGCCGGCCGAGACCCGCATGGGTTCCGGTAAGGGTTCGCCGGAGTGGTGGGTGGCCAACATCAAGCCGGGTCGGGTGCTCTTCGAGATGAGCTTCCCGAACGAGGCCGTGGCCCGCGAGGCACTGCGCCGCGCGATCCACAAGCTCCCGATGAAGTGCCGCATCGTTACGCGTGAGGGTGGTGAGTTCTGATGGCAGCGGGTACCACCGCTTCCGAGCTGCGTGAGCTCACCGAGGAAGAGCTCGTGCTGCGCCTGAGGGAGGCGAAGGAGGAGCTGTTCAACCTCCGCTTCCAGATGGCCACCGGGCAGCTCGACAACAACCGCCGCCTGCGCACGGTCCGGCACGAGATCGCCCGGATCTACACCGTGATGCGGGAACGGGAGCTGGGCCTCTCGGCCTCTCCCGACGCGGTTTCCACTGGTGAGGGTGCGGCATGAGCGAGAACAACGAAGTGACCACCGAGGTTCGCAACGACCGCAAGGTCCGCGAGGGCTACGTCGTGTCCGACAAGATGGACAAGACGATCGTGGTGGCGGTCGAGGACCGCAAGAAGCACCGCCGGTACTCGAAGGTCATGCGCTCCACCACCAAGGTGAAGGCGCACGACGAGGAGAACACCGCCGGCGTCGGCGACCGCGTGCTGCTGATGGAGACGCGGCCGCTGTCGGCCACCAAGCGCTGGCGACTCGTCCAGGTCCTCGAGAAGGCCAAGTAGCCAGTCATACGACCGAGCCCGTCAGGTCGGAAATCTGGCGGGCCAGGAATGGTCAAGGAGCAGGTAAGTGATCCAGCAGGAGTCGCGGCTGCGCGTCGCCGACAACACCGGTGCGAAGGAAATCCTCTGCATCCGTGTTCTCGGTGGCTCGGGCCGCCGCTACGCGGGCATCGGGGACATCATCGTCGCGACGGTGAAGCAGGCCATCCCGGGTGCCGGCGTCAAGAAGGGCGATGTCGTCAAGGCGGTCATCGTCCGCACCGTCAAGGAGAAGCGCCGTCCCGACGGCTCTTACATCCGGTTCGACGAGAACGCCGCGGTGCTCATCAAGAACGACAACGAGCCGCGGGGCACCCGCATCTTCGGCCCGGTCGGTCGAGAGCTCCGCGACAAGAAGTTCATGAAGATCATCTCGTTGGCGCCGGAGGTGCTCTGACCATGAAGGTGAAGAAGGGCGACACGGTCGTCGTCATCGCCGGCAAGGACAAGGGAGCTCGCGGCAAGGTCATCATGGCCTACCCCGCTGAGAACCGCGTCCTGGTCGAGGGCGTCAACCGCATCAAGAAGCACACCCGGATCTCGCAGACCGAGCGCGGCGCGCAGTCGGGCGGCATCGTCACGCAGGAAGCCCCCATCCACGTGTCCAACGTGATGGTGGTCGACTCCGAAGGCAAGCCGACCCGCGTGGGCTACCGGACGAACGACGAGGGCAAGCGGGTCCGCATTTCCCGTCGTAACGGGAAGGACATCTGATGACCACCGTTGAGAAGACCATTCCGCGGCTCAAGGTCCGCTACCGCGAGGAGATCGTCACCTCGCTGCGCGAGCAGTTCGAGTACGCCAACGTCATGCAGATCCCGGGCGTGGTCAAGGTCGTCGTCAACATGGGTGTCGGTGACGCCGCCCGTGACGGCAAGCTGATCGAGGGCGCGGTCAAGGACCTGTCGATCATCACGGGCCAGCGGCCCGAGGTCCGCAAGGCCCGCAAGTCCATCGCGCAGTTCAAGCTGCGCGAGGGCATGCCGATCGGCGCGCGCGTCACGCTGCGCGGCGACCGCATGTGGGAGTTCCTGGACCGCCTGCTGACGATCGCGCTGCCGCGTATCCGCGACTTCCGCGGCCTCTCGGGCAAGCAGTTCGACGGCAACGGGAACTACACGTTCGGCCTCAACGAGCAGTCGATGTTCCACGAGATCGACCCGGACGCGATCGACCGTCCCCGCGGTATGGACATCACCGTGGTGACGACCGCGACCAACGACGACGAGGGCCGGGCGCTGCTGAAGGCCCTGGGCTTCCCGTTCAAGGAGAACTGACAGATGGCCAAGAAGGCGCTGATCAACAAGGCCGCGGCCAAGCCGAAGTTCAAGGTGCGGGGTTACACCCGCTGCCAGCGTTGCGGTCGCCCGCACTCGGTGTTCCGCAAGTTCGGCCTGTGCCGGATCTGCCTCCGCGAGATGGCGCACCGGGGCGAGCTGCCCGGTGTGAGCAAGTCCAGCTGGTAAGTCCGGCTCGGCGGCAGGTTTTCTAAGACTCATCACTTCGCTGTAGGCCCGTCCACGACCAGCCGGCCGCAAGGTCGGCTCGGACCCTGGCTGGGGAACCGCAGCGAGAAAGGTTGACCAGGTCACCATGACGATGACCGACCCGATCGCAGACATGTTGACGCGTCTGCGGAACGCGAACTCGGCTTACCACGACAAGGTCGTGATGCCGCACTCGAAGTTGAAGGCCAACATCGCCGAGATCCTCAAGCGCGAGGGCTACATCGCGAGCTACCGCGATGAGCAAGGCGACGTGGCCAAGAACCTGGTTATCGAGCTGAAGTACGGCCCGAACCGGGAGCGCAGCATCGCCGGCCTCCGCCGCGTGTCGAAGCCGGGCCTGCGCGTGTACGCGAAGTCGACCAACCTGCCGAAGGTGCTGGGCGGTCTGGGCGTCGCGATCATTTCGACCTCTGGCGGTCTGATGACCGACCGCCAGGCCAACAAGTCGGGCGTGGGCGGAGAAGTCCTCGCCTACGTCTGGTGAGGAAGGGGGACTAGGCAATGTCGCGCATCGGAAAACTGCCGATCACCGTCCCCTCCGGGGTCGACGTGAACATCGACGGCCAGGCTGTGAGCGTCAAGGGCCCCAAGGGCACCCTGTCGCTCAACATCGCTGAGCCGATCATCATCGAGAAGGCCGACGACGGCACTCTCGAGGTGAAGCGCCCGAACGACGAGCGTCGTAGCCGGTCGCTGCACGGCCTGTCGCGCACCCTGGTGCAGAACATGGTCGTCGGCGTCACGCAGGGCTACGAGAAGAAGATGGAGATCCACGGCGTCGGTTACCGCGTGGCGCTGAAGGGTTCCGACCTGGAGTTCGCGCTGGGCTACAGCCACCCGGTGAAGGTGGAGGCCCCCGAGGGCATCACCTTCGCGGTGGAGACCCCGACCCGCTTCTCCGTGGCCGGCATCGACAAGCAGCTCGTGGGCGAGGTCGCCGCCAACATCCGCAAGCTCCGCAAGCCCGACCCGTACAAGGGCAAGGGCGTGCGGTACGCGGGCGAGAAGATCCGCCGCAAGGTCGGAAAGACGGGTAAGTGACATGAGCGAGACTGCAACGAAGTCCGTTTCTTCGGGGCGGAAGCCGGTGGGCAAGGACATCTCGACCACTCGCCGGATCGCCAAGACGCGCCGTCACTTCCGCCTCCGCAAGAAGGTCAGCGGCACCGCCGAGCGTCCGCGCCTGGTCGTGCACCGCTCGTCGAAGCACATCACCGTGCAGATCATCGACGACCTCGCCGGCCACACCATTGCGGCGGCGTCCTCCGTCGAGGCGGACGTCCGGTCGGTCGACGGCGACAAGAAGGCCCGTGCGGCGAAGGTCGGCCAGCTGGCCGCCGCCCGTGCCAAGGACGCCGGGATCAGCAAGGTGGTCTTCGACCGCGGCGGCAACGCCTACCACGGTCGGATCGCCGCTCTGGCGGATGCCGCTCGCGAGGCGGGGCTGGAGTTCTGACAATGCACATGAACCGAATTGAGAGGGACGCCTGATGCCAGGACGCACGCGTCGCGAAGGCGGCGGGGGCGAGCGCGGAGAGCGCCGCGACCGCCGTGACGGTGGCCGCGGCGGAGCGGCCCAGGAGAAGACCCCGCACCTGGAGCGCGTGGTCGCGATCAACCGCGTCTCCAAGGTCGTCAAGGGTGGTCGTCGCTTCAGCTTCACCGCGCTGGTCGTGGTCGGCGACGGCGACGGCATGGTCGGTGTCGGCTACGGCAAGGCCAAGGAAGTCCCGGCGGCGATCGCCAAGGGTGTCGAGGAGGCGAAGAAGAACTTCTTCCGCGTCCCCCGCATCGCGGGCACGATCCCCCACCCGATCCAGGGCGAGAAGGCGGCCGGTGTCGTGCTGCTGCGTCCGGCCTCGGCCGGTACCGGTGTCATCGCCGGTGGCGCGGTCCGCGCGGTGCTGGAGTGCGCCGGCGTCCACGACGTGCTGAGCAAGTCGCTGGGCTCCGACAACGCCATCAACATCGTGCACGCCACGGTGGCTGCCCTGAAGGGCCTGCAGCGTCCGGAGGAGGTGGCCGCCCGCCGCGGTCTGCCCCTGGAGGACGTGGCTCCCGCCGGCATGCTCCGTGCTCGCGCAGGGGCGGTGTGACCATGGCCGAGCTCAAGGTGACCCAGGTCAAGAGCAGCATCGGTACCAAGCGCAACCACCGTGAGTCCCTCCGGACCCTCGGTCTGCGCAAGATCCGCCAGTCGGTGGTCCGCGAGGACACGCCGCAGGTGCGCGGTTTGATCCACACCGTGCGCCACCTGGTGGTCGTCGAGGAGGTCCAGTCGTGACCATCAAGATCCATGACCTGCGTCCGGCCCCCGGCGCCAAGACCGCGAAGACCCGTGTCGGTCGCGGTGAGGGCTCCAAGGGCAAGACGGCCGGTCGCGGTACGAAGGGCACCGGCGCGCGGAAGAACGTTTCCCCGCGCTTCGAAGGTGGCCAGATGCCGCTGCACATGCGCCTGCCGAAGCTGAAGGGCTTCCGCAACCCGTTCCGCACCGAGTACCAGGTGGTGAACGTGTCCGACCTCGCCCGGGTGTTCCCGGAGGGTGGTCGGGTGGACGTGGACGCGCTCGTCCACGCGGGCCTGGTGCGCAAGAACGAGCTCGTGAAGGTCCTCGGCAACGGTGACCTGGACGGCGTCAAGCTCGACGTCGTGGCGAACAAGTTCTCCGGCAGCGCGGTCGAGAAGATCGCCGCCGCCGGTGGCACCACCACCGTGCTCTGACGCACGAGCACTGACGCACGACCAGCAGGACCAGCACTGCGAACGGCCCCGGAGCCTCCCGCTCCGGGGCCGTTCGCGTCGGCGGGGTCGGCCGATGGGTTTTTGACTTTTGCCGGCGGCGGTGGGAGGTGTCCCGCCGGCGCTGATGAGGCGGTCGCCGGGCCGCTGACGACCCGCGGTTCCGGGCTGCGGACGAGGTGGTTCCAGGCCTGCCGATGACGCGGTTCCCGGGCTGTCGGCGCTGCTGAGACGCGCGTTCGCGGAGGGCGTAAAACCGGTGGCGCGCCGGGTTAGCGTGCCCGCATGTGGCTCGCGGTCTTCTTCGGCGCCTCGGTCCTGGTCGCACTGACCCCTGGCGCCAACAACCTCCTGGGCATGCACCAGGGGGTCCACCACGGTCCTTTGCGGGCCGCTACGGCGCTCCTGGGCCGCCTTGCGGCCTTCTCCCTGATGGTCGGCGCGGTCGTCGCGGGGCTCGGTCCCGTCCTGGCGGCCAGCCACAACGCCCTCACCGTGATCAAGTGGGCCGGCGTCGCGTACCTGGTCTACCTGGCCGTGCGCATCCTGACGACCGAGGACCGGGGCGGGAAACCGGTGGCCAGCGGCACGCCGCTGCGCAAGGAGTTCCTGGTCGCGATCACCAATCCCAAAGCCTTGCTGATCTTCACCGCGTTCGTGCCGCAGTTCGTCGACCCTGGTCGCGGCCCTGTCGCGGGGCAGCTCGCGACCCTCGGCGCGGTCTACCTGGCGGCGGAAGCGCTGGCCGGGATCGGGTACGTGGCGCTGGGCGCGGGTATCCGGAAGGCCGGGCTGACCAAGCGGGCCAAGGCCCGGTTGGACAAGGGCACGGCGGGCGTCCTGCTCGGCATGGCCGGCCTGCTCGCGACCAGCCGAACTTGATCCATTCGGGGGCTTGCGGGCCGCCGTAGTCGGTCGGGTACGAAGTGTGAGGGGCGACTGGCTACGGCGATCGGCCAAGCGGCTGTTAAAGTCGCGGGCTGAACCCGGATGCCCTCCGGGTCGGTCGCGGCTATCCGTCGCTTCCGCCACCGTCGGCGATGGGTCGACGGCATGTCCGCAAGACTGTGCCGGCAACACAGCCGGCACCGCAGGATGCCGACCCCAGTGGGGCGGCAACGCTGATGGAGGTTCGCGTGCTCGGCGCATTCCGCTCGGCTCTCGCGACGCCGGACCTACGCAAGAAGATCCTCTTCACACTGGGGATCGTCGTGGTGTACCGGTTGGGCGCCACCATGCCCGCGCCGGGCGTCTCCTTCAAGAACGTCAAACAGTGTGTCGAGTCGGTCGACCAGCAGGGGATCTACTCGCTGATCAACCTGTTCAGCGGCGGCGCGCTGCTGAACTTGTCGATCTTCGCGCTCGGCATCATGCCGTACATCACGGCGAGCATCATCGTCCAGCTGCTCACCGTGGTGATTCCGCGGTTCGAGCAGCTGAAGAAGGAAGGGCAGGCGGGTCAGGGCAAGCTGACCCAGTACACCCGCTACCTGACCATCGCGCTGGCGGTCCTGCAGTCCACGGGCATCATCGCCCTGGCCGTGCGCGACCAGCTGTTCCAGAACTGCGAAGTGCCGGTCATCCCCGACGAGAGCATCTTCAACCTGGTCGTCCTCGTGGTCGTGATGACCGCGGGCACCAGCGTGATCATGTGGCTCGGTGAGATCATCACCGAGAAGGGGATCGGCAACGGCATGTCGCTGCTGATCTTCACCGGCATCGCGGCGCGCATCCCGATCGAGGGCAAGATCATCCTCGACCGCGGTGGCCTGACGTTCTTCCTGGTCTGCGTCGCGGCACTGCTGATCATCGCGAGCGTCATCTACGTGGAGCAGGCCCAGCGCCGCATCCCGGTCCAGTACGCCAAGCGCATGATCGGCCGCCGGATGTACGGCGGCACGTCGACGTACCTGCCGCTGAAGGTGAACCAGGCCGGTGTCATCCCGGTCATCTTCGCCTCGTCGCTGCTGTACCTGCCCGACCTCATCTCGCGCCTCACCACGTCCACCGACGGGTCGGCGCCGAACTGGTGGGAGAGCTTCGTTGCAACGCACCTGGTGAGCCAGTCCAGCCCGGTGCACATCGCGCTCTACTTCCTGCTGATCGTCTTCTTCACGTACTTCTACGTCGGCATCACGTTCAACCCGGACGAGCGTGCGGACGAGATGAAGAAGTTCGGTGGGTTCATCCCGGGCATCCGGCCGGGCCGTCCCACCGCCGAGTACCTCCGCTTCGTGTTGGGGCGGATCACGCTGCCTGGCTCGCTCTACCTGGGCATCGTCGCCATCCTGCCGAACCTGTTCCTCGACCTCACCGGTCAGGGCCAGAACCAGAACTTCCCGTTCGGCGGCACGGCGGTGCTGATCATGGTCGGTGTCGGGCTCGACACCGTGAAGCAGATCGAGAGCCAGCTCATGCAGCGCAACTACGAAGGGTTCCTCCGCTAGTGCGACTCGTTCTCGTCGGCCCGCCCGGTGCGGGCAAGGGCACCCAGGCCACAACGCTCAGCCGCGAGCTCGGGGTGCCGCACATCTCCACCGGGGACCTCTTCCGCGCCCACATCAGTCAGCAGACCGATCTGGGCAAGGAGGTCCAGGAGTACCTGGACTCGGGCGAGCTGGTGCCGGACGCGGTCACCAACGAGATGGTGCGCGTCCGGCTCTCGCAGCCGGACGCCGCCGGCGGCTTCCTGCTCGACGGCTTCCCGCGCAACACCGCCCAGGCGGGCGTGCTCGGCGAGATGCTGGCGGTCGACGGGCACAAGCTGGACGCGGTGCTGGAGTTCCGGATCGACGAGGACGTCGTGGTCGAGCGGTTGCTCGCCCGCGGTCGCACGGACGACAAGGAAGACGTGATCCGGCACCGCCAGCAGGTGTACCGCACGGAGACCGCGCCGCTGCTCGACTACTACGCCGACGTCGTGGTGACCATCGACGCCGTCGGTGAGGTCGACGAGATCAGCGAGCGCGCTCTGCGCGCCTTGCGCGACCTGAAGTGAGCGGTGGACTTGTCGATGCGCTGCGTCGGGTCGTTTCCGGTCGGGATCGCATGATCGAGGTCAAGAGCCACGGCCAGCTGGAGGCCATGAGGGCCGCCGGGCTGGTCGTGGCGCGCACGTTGGCGCTGCTGGCCTCGCACACCAAGGCCGGGGTCAGCACCGCCGAGTTGGACGAGCTGGCGGAGCAGAGCATCCGGGACGCGGGCGCGATCCCGTCGTTCAAGGGCTACCACGGGTTCCCGGCGTCGATCTGCGCGTCGGTGAACGACCAGGTGGTCCACGGCATCCCGAGCCGCACGCAGGTGCTCGCGGAGGGTGACCTGATCTCGATCGACTGCGGCGCCATCCTGGATGGTTGGCACGGCGACTCGGCGATCACCCTGCCGGTGGGTTCGGTGACCGACGCGGAGCTGAAGCTGTCCGAGGCGACGCGGGCGTCGATGCTCGCCGGCATCGAGGCGGCGGTGGCCGGTGGTCGGCTGAGCGACATCTCGTTCGCGATCGAGTCGGCCACGATCCTGGCCGGCGAGGAGCACGGCGTCGAGTACGGGATCGTCGAGGGCTACGGCGGCCACGGCATCGGCACGAAGATGCACATGGACCCGTTCCTGCCGAACCAGGGCAAGCCGGGCAAGGGTCCGCGGTTGAAGCCGGGCATGGCGATCGCGATCGAGCCCATGCTCACGCTCGGGACCGAGCGGACGGTCGAGCTGGACGACGGCTGGACCGTCATCACGGCCGACGGCTCGCGTGCCGCGCACTGGGAGCACTCGGTGGCGATCACCGACGACGGCCCCTGGGTCCTCACCGCTCTCGACGACTGAGCTCTTCGGTTCTCTTCGGTTTTAGCACCGCCTGCGCCGGTGGACTGGTACTCGGTCCGCCGGCGTTGGCGTTCGTGGGCGGGCCTGGGCGAAGCCTCAAGCTCTAAAGATCAAGAGCGTCCTCGCCGGACGGGCAGATCAGCAGGATGACGGGGTCTGGGGGTCGACTCCTGTTCCAGCGGGTGCCGGGGTCCGTGTCATCCCGCCGACCTCCACAAGGGCAACCACACGCGTCAAGGGGGCCGTACCAGCCCGTCGTTCCGGTGGGGGTGGGGGTGCCCCCTTGACACGCGCGGTTGGGCGTTGCCAGGTCGGCGGGATGACACGAACCCCTCCTTTGAGGGAAGACCGGCCAGTGGACCACCGGGGCCGTGCCGTGGTCCGGGCCCGTTTGGATCGTGGGGGGCGGCCGGGGTCCGGCTCCGTCGACTGCGTCGCCGTGCGGCGGCTGATGTTGTTCTCTTCCCCAAGGGAGGGGTTCGTGTCATCCCGCCGACCTGGCGCAGCCCTACCGCGCGTGTCAAGGGGGCGGTGTTCAGGTTTGCCGGGTTGTGGGTGTC